>NZ_CP043930.1:1200000-1500000 GCF_009720525.1 Gimesia benthica | reverse complement strand
GAGTAGGGGGTGGAAATCTATCTGCCCCGTATTTCGTAGTCAAAGTATCACCATTCATTTCGCTCAAAAATTGAAGAACAGTCTGTTCTACCCTGATTCGCAATGCACCAGATCCAGCTCATTCTGCATGGAAATTCTTCCCCGGGAAAGAAGCCTTATCTGTTCCCGATACCCGGGGACTATGTGCATTTATTGCGAAGCTATCAGGTACATCTGGGCGAACACCTGCAGACTCTGATCCAGGTTGATCAGCAGGAAACACCGACCATCGCGGTTTTGAATTCGACCAGCGCGCGGGACCGGGAATTTTTCCGGGCCCTTCGATCCGATTTGATTGAGCTGACCGATCAGCTGGAGCCGGTTCAGGCATCAGAATCTTCAATAGATTCCCTGTCGATGAGGAACCGGTCGAGTTTGAGTGCTGCTGAGCAGGAGACGCTTCAGCAGTTCATCGAGTGGTGTGAAGAAAATCATCGCACTCTGATCACGATTTTATTCGATAACGATTTTTTTAATATTACCTGATTATATTGTCTTATTTTTTATTCAGCGGAGTTTGATTGTGGATCCCCACTTCCAGGTGTTAAGACTGCGTACGCAAGTCTATTTTTCTACGTTAAGAGAGTTACCCGAACAGCAGAAGCAGGAACCGGTCGATATTGTCACGGCGTCCAATTTTAATCACCTGGTCGATGATCTCTCGTCGTTTGCCCCCTCGATTGAGTCAGCCTTACCCGCAAAAATTGACATCGAATCGTTGAAGCAGGAGCCGGTCAGTTACCGCGTTCTGGAAGAGCTGGAGAGTGAGATCCTCGAACTGATGCCTGAAATGAGATAGTCGGATTCAGACCACTTCGGTTACGGAGGAAGTAACGTAAGCTGAAAATCGGACCGTTGTCAGATGGGAGGGGACAGCTATAGTCCTCATATCTAGGTACAAGAACCGATTTTCAGGAGCTGGATATGTTTAGCTGGTTGCGACGCGATCCCCGGAAAAAACTGGAAAAGGCTTACGCGAAAAAAATGGAGCAGGCCCGTGATGCACAGCGGAATGGTGACATTCAGGGGTATGCCAGCCTGGTCGCTGAGTCGGAAGAGATCCTGCAGGAAATTGATCGCCTGACAGCACAGCAGGTCGGTTGACCAGCCACGCGAGGTGACTGGTCAACGAGTAACTCAGGCGATGATTTCCTGAACGACGTTACCGTAGATGTTGGTCAGGCGGAAGTCGCGGCCGCCGAAGCGGTAGACGAGCTTCTTGTGATCCAAGCCGAGCAGGTGCAGCATGGTCGCGTGCAGATCGTGCAGGTGGACTTCTCCCTCGACGGTTTTATAGCCCAAGGCATCGGTGGCACCGTGGGTAAGTCCCCCTTTCGTGCCACCGCCGGCGAGCCAGGCGGTGTAGCCCGTGGAGTTGTGATCGCGGCCCAGGGTCTCTTTGCCGGAGAGGATCTGGGTTTCGGGCTGGCGTCCGAATTCACCACTCCAGAGGACCAGCGTTTCATCCAGCAGGCCGCGCTGTTTGAGGTCGGCCAGCAGAGCGGCGATCGGTTTGTCGATCGTCTCGGCTTTCGATTTGAATTTGTCGAGACCGCTGTGGTGATCCCAGCCGGTGGTACTGACTTCGACAAAGCGGACGCCGGCTTCGCTCAGACGACGGGCCAGCAGGCACTGGCGGGCGAAGTCGTCGGTGGATTTCTCGTCGACGCCGTACATGTCGAGCGTGGCTTTCGACTCGCGGCTGAGGTCCATGACCTCGGGAACAGCGTCGCGCATCTGTTCGCTGAGGTTGAGCGAGTCGATCACGCCGCGGACGTCCGCGGTCTGGCCCAGCAGTTCCTCATTCATTTTCTGCGCGAGGGCCAGGGCGGTGCGTTCCGGGTTGGCGGCCAGACCGTGCTGTGACTGCAGGTTGCTGATGGACGCGGTCTTGATGGATTGACCGGACCAGCCGAGCCGCGTAGCCTGGAAGGTACTGGGGAGAAAGGCACTGCCGTAATTTGCGGGACCGCCGAAGGTGCGGGTCGGCTTGATGGTGAAGAAGCCGGGCAGGTTCTGGTTTTCGGTGCCCAGTCCGTAGAGTACCCAGGCACCCATGGAGGGACGCTGGAATTTGAACTCGCCGGTATGCAGCATGGGGATCGCGATGGGATGGGCGCGACTGGGACCGGTCATCCCGTTGAGCATGCAGAGTTCATCAGACTGTTTCGCCAGGTGCGGGAAGGCTTCCGAAATCCACATGCCACTCTCGCCGTGCTGTGCGAAGTCGTACAGCGGGGCCAGCAGTTTTCCCTTGTTCTGGCCCTTCTTACCGCCGTTGGCTTTGAGCTCGGGCTTATAGTCGAAGGATTCAAACTGCGAGGGGCCGCCGTTGATGAACAGAAAGATGACCCGCTTCGCTTTGGGGGTGAAGTGAGCGATGCGGGGAGAGAGCAGACCGGCCTGGCTGGTCTGAGCAGTGAGCCCGGTCAAAGCGAGTCCACCGACACTGCAGCTGGCCGCTTTGAGCCATTGACGTCGCGACAGTTGTGTATTTGCTGTTTCGTGTTTCATCGGAGGTGATCTCCTCAATATGTTTTCCAGGAAGGAGTGGGGAGGGAGGATTTAACGGGCATCGACCAGGAACCGGAATTCCGCGGTCATGAACAGGGTCTGGAACCAGGCGGCCCAGGCGTCGACTTCAACGGTTTTACTTTGGGGATCGCTGGACTGGCGCACCTGTTGCACGAGTTGCAGGGCACCAGTGCGTTCTTCCGGTGTCGGTGTGCGACCCAGAGCACGACGCATGGCGAGGTCAACCCGGGCGACATCGTCTTTCAGCTGCTTATCAGCCAGCAGTCTGCGGGCGGCGTGTTGGGCCTGATCGGTGATGAACTGCGAATTCCGCAGGTAAAGGGCCTGTGCGGGGACATTCGTGACGGCCCGGGTTCCGCTCACCAGACTGGGGGAGGGGAAGTCAAACAGGTCAAACAGTTCGGGAACGTAGTCGCGGACAACCGGCAGGTAGACGCTGCGCTGGTTGCTGGGGGGCTGCAGTTTTTCCAGGGGAATGCTGCGGGCCAGCTTGTCGCCCAGTGGGGTGACGGTTGAGCCATTTGGGCGGTCGATGATGAGTTGGCCGCTGACAGTGAGAATCGCATCGCGAATTGCTTCGGCTTCGAGACGACGCGGTGTGGCCCGCCAGAGTAGATGGTTTTCGGGATCGATTTCCAGGTTGGTCGGGTCGGGCGTGCTGCTCAACTGGTAGGTGCGGCTGAGCACGATCTGGCGGATCATGCGTTTGGTGGACCAGCCTTCCTGCATGAACTTAAGGGCCAGGTCGTCGAGCAGTTCTGGATGGCTGGGCTGTTTGCCAATCAGGCCGAAGTTGTCGACGGTGGGCACCAGGCCGCGTCCGAAGAGATGGTACCAGATGCGGTTGACCATTACGCGGGCGGTGAGCGGGTTCTGCTCACTGGTGATCCATTGGGCCAGTTCCAGACGTCCGCTATGGCCGGCGGGAATCTGCGGCGTGTTGTCGATCTGGATGGCACTCAGGAAGCCGCGGGGAACGACGTCCCCTTTTTCGCGGAAGTCGCCCCGCACGGCGATGTAAGTGTCGGCGGGTTTCTTGCGGTCCCGGGCGGTCATCGCGTACTGCGGCCGAGGGGCGGGATTCTTTTTGAGTTCGGCGATTTTGGTTTTCAGCGTGGTGACTTCGGTGGTCAACTGAGTCACCTGAGCGTCGGCTTTCTCGAGTTCCGCTTTTTTCCGATCGACGTCGGCCTGGGATGGTCCCTTGAGGGCATTGGGATTCTTGGGATCGACAACGGTGGTGGCGACCAGCTGTTCGTACTTCTGATGTGCAGACGCAGCGAGCTTTTGAGCGTCCTGTGCTTTTTTCAGGGCTGCCGTCTGTGTGGTCAGTTTCTTTTCAGCTTCCTGCAGCTGTTTCTCATACGCTTCGGCAGCGGCGTGCAGGGCCGGTCCGTTCTCGCCGAGGGGGAGCAGATCGGTGGGGGTATTGCTGTATTTCTGCTTGATCGTGCCGTACATCGGTTCGGTGCTGAGGAAGATCCCCGCCAGAGAATAATAGTCGGCGGTGGGAATCGGATCGAACTTGTGGTCGTGACAGCGGGCACAGGAGACAGTCAGCGCCAGCGTGGCCCGGCAGACGGTGTTGATCTGATCGTCGACAATATCCATGCGGAATTCGGTTCCGCTGGAGTTGTGCCGTTTGGGACCGAAGGAGAGCATACTGGGGGCGATGTTGCGGGCTTCGATCTCTTGAGGAGAATCATGGGGTTGGGCCGGCAGCAGGTCTCCGGCGATCTGTTCCCGCAGGAAGACATCGTAGGGTTTATCCTGGTTAAAGGAGTCGATGACGTAGTTGCGGTAGGGCCAGGCATGGGGGTAGGTGAAGTTGAACTCCATGCCGCTCGATTCCGCGAAACGGACGACGTCCAGCCAGTGACGTCCCCAGCGTTCGCCGAACTGAGGGGACGCGAGCAATTGATCGACGAGCTTTGCGAGAGCGTCGGGTGATTTGTCCTTCAGGAAGGCGTCGATCTGCTCGGGGGTGGGGGGCAGGCCGACCAGATCAAAGTAGACGCGGCGGACCAGCGTCAGACGGCTGGCATCTTCGACCGGCTTGACGCCTTTCTGTTCCATGGCGGAGAGGGTGAAGCCATCGATGACCGCGTCGCGGGGCCATTCGGTCTGATTGACGGCAGGGGGTGCGACTTTGTGGGGCGGTACGAAGGCCCAGTGATTCTGAGCTTCCTGGTAACGTTGTTCTTTGAGCGTGGGGCCGGTTTCTTTGCGGGTGTCGGGGCAGCCGAGTTTGATCCAGGCTTCGAACGCGTTGATGACCTCGTCCGAGAGTTTTTCTTCGGGGGGCATGCCCGAGACGCCGTCCTCATGACGCAGCATGCGCAACAGAGAACTGTGTTCCATATCGTGGGGTTTGATCATCGGTCCGGTATCACCGCCACGCAGCATGCCGGAGGGGGAGTCGAGTTCCAGGCCGCCTTCGATGCTCTCGCCGGTTTTGGAATGGCATTCGTAGCAGTACTTGACGAGCACCGGTTCGATTTTGGATTCGAACAGCTGCTGGCCCTTATCAGAGGGCGTGGCTGCAGAGGCCGGAAAAGCAGACACGGCCAGTGTGAGTGTCGAAACGAGATAAATCAACCAACGGTTCATCATCGCCGCCTTTCGTCATGTCTATGGTGGGATAGAAGCGGGCTGCCGACATGGAAGCAGACCACTTTTCAGGTGGGATTTCGCATTGTTATGAGGCTGCCGGTCAGCACCTCCGGCAGTCTCATGAATATTTATTATAAACAATAAGATCTATATGTCCATAATATCGTCGCGATTTGGGGGAAAAATCGAAAAAATGACCGCAAAAAGGGATGATTTCAGTAAATTAAAGGGCGATTTGGTAAGGATTTACTACCACGAAATGCACGAAAGACACGAAACGGTCTGGTTGGGTTACCGCTCTTAAGTGAGTGTTTGGGGGGGGGGGCGGATTCCGCCTGATTGCAAAAAACTGGAGCTAAGTGGTTTGCTGAAAGGTGAATGACGTTTTCAATCACGGGGCAGGGAATCGGGCTTTGGTCATCGCACCGTAGCCGGGACGCCAGCGGCTTTTGATTTCGACCTGACCGACGAAATCCGCTTTGCCCAGCTCGGCTGTGTAGTCTTGCTGGAGCTTGCTGTTCTGGTCGATATAGAGTTTGAGCAGGTAGCGGCCGGGGGGCAATTGTTTGTGGTTGATTTGCTGAGCCCATTTGCTGTCCCGCGGTGCGGTCAGGCTGAGTGAATGTTGCCAGAGATTTTTTGGTCCGAAGATCGGGCGGTCCGAAGTCGCGACCCGGTAAGGAGACCAGCCTGTGTCTGTGGCTCGGTAGAGGTCAACCTGTAACAGCTGCTTGTCAAACTTCGCCGGAACGCCTTCCAGTTTCAGCCAGATGTCGGTGACTACGGAGACTTCGTTGCCTGGTTTGGGGAGTTGATTTGTCTCGGCATATTTGCCCTGCACGATGGCCGCATAATCGTCGATGAAACGGCGAAACTGTTTGTAGCTGCGATCGCCGACGACCATCTTCTGTCCGCCGCCATGTTCGACCTGAAGGGTGGGCTTTTGCAGTAGCAGGCTTTGTGCCGGCTGGTCGGTATTAATCAGGTCTGCGTCCCGCAAGTAGTTCAATGTCGCCTGGGGATCGTTGAGTATGATCCACGAAACCTGGTCGCCGTGTTTTTTCACCTGTTTCTGATTTAGATCCGGGGAATGGCAGGCGGCACAGCGACCGACCTCGGTCCAGATATTCTCGATGAAAGAAGCGAGCACCCGGTCCTGGCGGGCGTGGCGGATGACTTCCTCCGGCAGTTGTGGGCCAATCGGTTTCCCTTTGCTTTTTTTAGACAGCAGTTGAGGATCTTTGACCGCAGTCTGAATCCAGGCGCGAAACGCTTTGTATTCCTGCTGACGGATTTTTTCCGTGATGAGGCCCGGTTGTGGGGGGCGTCGGCTGATGAATTTCAAGAGTTTCGATTCGTCCGGCTGTTGAACATTGATCATCCCTGCGGAGACCAGCGAGGAGAAGGTTTCCAACTGGGTGGGACGAATGTAGTCTTTGAGATCGACGCCACTCAAATGGCATTCCGCACAGCTCGAAGGTTTGGGAGACTGCAGCAGCGGTAGAATGCGTTTTTCAAAGAGCGCCAGCGATGCTTCTGTTGCTGTCGGCTGTTGTTGCGTATTGGCAGGAGACTGCTTCCCGGGTGGTTCAGAGGCTGCTGCAGCTGAGTGAGAGTCGGTATTTTGGCCGCAGTTGAAGAGGATCACTGACAGGGCCAGCAAGACTGGTACTGGCCAGTGACGGACTGACGGACAGAATGAGCCGGACATGCAATGCTCCTTGTATGTGTGATCTGCTTATCATAAACGTTCCGCAGATCTGACTGCAAATACTAAAGAAATGAAAGATATTCAAATTGAATGGAGCAGGGAACGGGATGAGAGACAAGCCTGCTGCCAGCAGGTACAATCGAGGGCTCATGGTTATCCGCCTGACCAGCGGTCGTTCCGGTAGAGATCGTCCGTTTTTCCATGCTTACATTGAAAAGGATCCGTCTGTGAAATCATTCCAATTTGCTGCAGCAGTGTTTGTCCTGTTCTGTTCTTCGCTGGTCTGGGCCGATGAACGGGGGACGTTGATTTTCGAAGATGATTTCGAACGGAGTGAATCACAGGAGCAGAAGGATGAGATCGGCAAGGGCTGGGGGACGAATAGTCGCAGCCGGGCGAAGGGGAACAAACAGGTCGACCTGCGTGACGGTGCGATGTATATCTACATTCATGAGACAGCCGACCACGCCGTTTCGGTGACGCATCCTGCCGAATTCAAGAATGGCGCGGTTGCCCTGCGGTTCATGCTGGAAGACCCTAAAGACAGCCTGGGACTCAATTTTGCGGATCTCAAATACAAACCGGTACACGCCGGCCATCTGTTTGTGGCTAAGATCAGCCCCAAAAATCTGATGATCACCGATCTCAAGACCGGCAACATGGATCTGAAAATTCGCGATCAGCGGAAAGCGGGTACTCTGTCTGAGGAACATAAAGAACTGCTCAAGACCAAAACCAAACGGTTCCCGCTCAAGCTGGAGACCGGCAAGTGGTACGACCTGCTGGTGAATGTGGAAGGGGACCGGCTGACTGTTTCCATCGACGGGAAAAAGGTCGGCTCTTTTGCCTCTGAGGGGATGGCCCATCCGACCAAGCGACTGCTGCGACTGGCAGTGCCTCGCAAGGCAGTGGTGGATGACGTCAAGATTTATTCCCGCGGAGAGAAGTCGTAATTCAGGCTGGATGAACCGGTTCCGGTGAGAGGGATTCTCGGGGAAAGTCGCCCTTTGTTTTAGGGGCATCCCCGGATTCCGGGCAAGTCCGTTCTTGACCCACAGTGAATTTCTGACGATAATTAACAAATCAACCCGCGCTTATGTACGGTTGATGTTTAGAGTCTCATTCCTGCAATCCCGCGAGTCCCTCCATGAACCAACGACCGTCCCGCATCATGACCGACTGTTCCGGAATCACACGTCGCAATTTCGTGCAGGCGGGCGCATTGGGGGCAGGCGGTTTGTGTCTGGCGGATCTGCTGAAGCTCAAAGCGGAAGGGGCTGTTTCGTCGAAGCAACAGGATACCAATGTGATCCTGTTCTGGTTGAGCGGCGGTCCGGGGCATATGGAAACCTGGGATCCCAAGCCCGAAGCACCTGCAGAATACCGGGGACCCTTTCAGCCAATCGCGACCAGCCTGTCGGGAGTCCAGTTCAGCGAACTGATGCCGGGACAGGCGAAACTGGCCGAGCACCTGGCTGTGCTGCGAACCGTGAATCACGGGACCGGCGATCATACCAAGGGAAATCACTGGATGTTGACCGGCTTTGAAGGTCCTGCCTTCAACGCACCCGACAATCGGGTGCAGCGACGTCCTTCGATTGGCTCCGCGGCTTCGTTCCTGCGAGGTGCCCGGCAGGAAGGCATGCCCCCCTATGTGGGAGTGCCTCACCTTCGTGGGGGACCGATAATCTGTTTCATTATTCTTCGTACATTGGCGGGGGTTCGATCCGTTTATTGTCAATTCCGATCCGAATACTTCGAGCTTCAGCGTACAGAACCTGACCCTGGCTCGCGGCCTGACGGTCGATCGACTGAAGAACCGGCAGGAACTGTTAAGTTCGCTCGACCAGCTGCCACGTCGACACGAGAAGCTGATCCGCGACCTGGACGAGCACCAGCAGAAAGCATTTGATCTGCTGTATTCGAAAGGGGTTCGCTCTGCGTTTGATATTGAAGACGAACCGGCGGCGGTTCGCGACAGCTACGGACGGCATACGTTCGGGCAAAGTGCACTCCTGGCGCGGCGTCTGGTGGAGCATGGTTCGACGTTTGTGACCGTCAACTGTGTCCCCTGGGATCATCACGGTTCCGCGGGACGACTCCGCACGGAAGAAGGGGCCCGCAAACTGATTCCACCGCTGGATGCCGCGATCTCCGGATTGATTCGGGATCTGATCGACCGCGGTCTGTATGAGAAGACACTGGTGGTGGCGATGGGCGAATTTGGACGCACGCCCCGAATTAACCAGCATGCAGGACGCGACCACTGGGGGCGAACCTTCAGTGTGATGATGGGCTGTGGCGGAATGCGGATGGGACAGATCATCGGCCGTTCCAGCAGCCGCGGTGAAGATGTCGTCGAACGTCCGGTGGGGCCGCAGGATGTTGCGGCGACAATCTACCGGCATCTGGGCATCGATCCCCAGCGTGTTATTCTCCGCGATCGCCTGGATCGCCCGATGCCTCTGCTCGATACCGGGGAACCGGTTTCCGAGCTGTTTGGCTAACCGACGTCCTTCTGAGAGAGCGCTCATGCAAGAATCATCGGGCGGTATAACCCGCATAACCGGACCCCGATTCCCGGCTGAAAATACTCGACATAGCGATAATCGATTATATAATGAACTTATGAATGTCATCCTGTGCCGTCCTCCAAATTCCTGCCTGCTCAGCCTCCTGTGCGTCCTGTTTTTGATGGGATGCGAATCTAATCAACCAGCCCCCACTAAAAAAGCCGGGGAGACACTACCGGTCTTGAATGTGGAGACACTGACCGTTGCCGAGCAGACCTGGCCACGCATTGTCCGCAGCCAGGGGAGTCTGTTTCCTGACGAAGAGGCGACGCTGGGGATCAAGGTAGAAGGCCGCGTTTCCGAAGTACACGTTGATCTTGGAGATGTTGTTGAGGTCGGTGATCCATTGATTACGATCGACCAGGAAGATTTCAAACTCCGCGTCAAGCAGGCAGAGGCACAACTGGCGGCAGTTCGTTCGGCCGTCGGGTTGAAGCCGGGAGACCCGCTTGAAAAACTGGTACCCGAAAATTCGCCCCCGGCCCGTGAGAAAAAAGCCGAGTGGGATGAGGCGACCGCGAACCTGGAACGGGCGAAGACGCTGTATAAACAGAATGTGATGGGCCAGGCCGAGTTCGATCAGGTCGTGTCGTTCGAACAGGTGGCCCAGGCCCGCTATGCCTCCGCTTTGAACGGGGTCCGCGAGAAAATGGCTAATATCACCGTGCAACAGACGCAACTGGATCTGGCACGGGAAGACTTGAAGAACACCGAACTGAAAGCCACATACCCGGCCGTCGTGCAGAAACGCCTGGTTGCGCCCGGGAGTTACATTCGCATGGGTGATCCACTGCTGGTGCTCGTGCGAATCGATCAGCTCCGCTACCGGGGAACGGTGCCCGAGCGTCTCTCGACCCAGCTTGAAATTGGTCAGCCGATCGAATTGAAAATTGAATCGGTACCACAGCGGACTTCCAAAGTGACCCGCATCAGTCCGTTCCTGGATCAGTTGAGCCGTTCATTGCTGTTTGAGTCGCTGGTCGAGAACCCGGATCGGGAATTGCGGGCCGGCCTGTTTGCCGAAGGACGGATCATCGTCGATCCCGATCAGAAGGCGATAGTCGTGCCGATCTCGTCAGTCGTGCAGTTTGCGGGGACAGAAAAAGTCTGGAAAGCCGTGGATGGCACCGTGAAGATGCAGGAGGTCCTGCTGGGAGAACGACGCGGTGATCAGATCCGAATTTTAGAAGGACTGCAGCCGGGTGATGTCATTCTGCGTACCGCGAAGGAAGGACGTCCCGGAACACTGTCTGCCGCGGAGCCACAACCCTCGGCTGCCGAACAGACCAAAGCCAAAACATAATTACCGGCGGGTCTGCCTGATCCGTCTTGTGAAGAAAGTCGCCGCAGCCTGATGTAAAGGGAATCGATTTTGTACTGGTTAGCCGAAGTCTGTGTCAAAAGGCCCGTGTTTGCGCTGATGCTGATTACCGCATTAGTGGTCGCCGGTCTTGTGGCCTTTCCGGAGCTGGGCGTCGATCGCTTTCCTAACATGGACATGCCCTCGATTTATATCCGGACGAACTATCCCGGGGCGGCGTCTCAGGAAGTCGAATCCGAAGTCAGCGCGGTGCTGGAAGATGCGGTCGCAACCGTGGCGGGCATCGAGGAACTGCGTTCGATCTCGCGCGACGGTCGTTCGTTCGTGATCATTACCTTCAATCTGAACCGGAACGTCGACGCTGCGACTCAGGACGTGCGGGATGCGGTTTCGGGGGCGATGAATCTGTTGCCTCCCAATATAGATCCGCCGATCGTGCAGAAACGGGATCTGGAATCGTCGCCGATCATGACGCTGGCGGTTTCGGGACCACGCACCTCGCGGGAACTGTATCTGTTTGCAGACCGCTACGTGAAGAACGTGATTGAATCGTCTCCCGGAGTGGGTGAGGTTCAGATTGCGGGGGCCGCGGATCGGGCGGTGAAGGTGGATATCGACGCGGACCGTCTGGCGGCTTACCAGATGTCGATCCTGCAGATCCGGGATGCACTGGTGCGACAGAATACCGAAGTTCCCGGGGGACGCCTGGACCAGGGCTTCCGCGAGCGGTCCCTGCGGACGATGGGCCGCATTGCCGACGCGAGCAATTTTCCGAATCTGGTGGTCGATACGATCAACGGGACGCCGGTCCGACTGGCCGACCTGGGAACAGTGAGCGACGATACCAAGGAAGTCCGCACGATTGCGCGGTTGAATCAGGCGCCGGCGGTTGTGTTGACGATTCAGAAACAGTCGGGAGAAAATACGGTTGCGGTGGTGGAAGGCATTAAAAAGATGCTGCCCCGCAGCCAGGAACTGCTGCCCGATGATGTGACGGTCAGCGTGGTGCAGGATCAATCCCGCTATATCGTGACGGCACTGCACGAACTGGAAAAGCACCTGATTTCCGGTAGTATTCTGGCCTGTATCACCGTGCTGTTGTTTATGCGATCCTGGCGATCCACGGTGATTGCCTCGGTGGCGATTCCCGCTTCGATCATTTCCACGTTTGCTTTCATGAAACTGTTCGGCTTCACCTTGAACAACGTGACCATGCTGGCACTGGTACTGATGGTGGGGGTGGTGATCGATGATGCCATTGTGGTGCTGGAGAACGTGTTCCACTGCATCGAAGAGCGGGGGATGACTCCCCACGACGCCGCGATTTACGGAACCAAGGAAATCGGGCTGGCGGTGCTGGCGACCACCATTTCACTGGTGATCGTCTTTCTGCCGGTGTCGTTTCTGTCGAGCGTCACCGGGCGACTGCTGTTCCAGTTCGGATTGACGGCGACGGTGGCGATTCTGGTTTCGATGCTCGTCAGTTTCTCCCTGACGCCGATGATGTGCAGCAAGCTGCTCAAGGCAGAGACGCCCAGTCCGAACGGACCGAGTTCCCGTTCGGGATTCTATCACCTGGTGGAAACCTCTTATCTCTGGACGCTGAAACAGTCGCTGCGATTTCGCTGGCTGGTACTGGCGGTTTCCATCGCGGTGATCTTCAGTAACTATCCGCTGTACCAACTGGTGAAACAGGATTACATTCCGCTCAACGTGGATGAGTCCGAGTTCGAAATCCGTCTCGAGGCCCGGCAGGGGGCGACGTTGCAGTCGATGAATGATCTGATTGAGCGGGCCGAGACGATCCTGACAGATACGGAAGGAGTGAAAACGATTCTGCTGACGGTGGGATCCGGAGGTTTCGGCGATGTGAACCGCGCGAGTTTCTTTGTGCGGCTGACCGACAGCGAGACACGTACGTTTTCATTCGATCGTTTCTTCGCCGGACTCATGCACGCCGACCTGACCGCCGCGTTTCGGGGTAATTTCACCCAGCGCGAGAAGATGTCAGAGATCCGCAAGAAACTGAAACAGATTCCCGATACCCGCATCTCGGTGCGAAACCTGACTTCACTCCGGCAGGGGGCGCCGGTGGATATCGACTTTTCGATTACCGGACCGGACATCGACGGTCTGCTGGAGTTCAGTAACAAGCTGCGCGAAAAGGTCAAAACGATTCCGGGAATCGTGGACGTCTATTCCACGCTGCAGATTGATAATCCGGAACTGCTGGCCCGCATCGATCGCGAACGGGCGGCTGCTTTGGGCATTGATGTGCGGGAGATTGCCGATACGCTGCGGGTTGCAGTCGGCGGAGATGATCGTGTTTCCCGATACCGCGACCGGAGTGTGGACGACGCTTACGATGTCGAGCTGCGACTGGTCGGGCTGGACCGGGGGGATATCCAGTCGGTTTCCCAGTTATACGTGCGGACCAGTCCGCAGGCCCAGGGGGACGTTACTTCCTCCTCGGCACAGACCGGATCGCGGCTGGCGCGGATCGATAACGTGGTCAATTTCGAATACAACACGGCAGCCTCGCGCATTGACCGGTTGAATCGACAGAAGATGGTCGCCGTGCGGGCGAACCTGGCGCCGGGCTATGCTTTGGGCGACGGAATCGAGGCGATGAAAGCGGCTGCGGAAGAGATCGGAATTCCGGATGGCTACAATACGATGGTGCTGGGGGGCGGCCGCGAACTGGAACGCACACTCTCGGACTTTGGCTGGACGATGGTGCTGTCGTTCGTCTTCATGTATATCGTGCTGGCGGCCCAGTTTGAAAACCTGGTACATCCGATGGTGATTCTGCTTTCGCTGCCTCTGGCGGTTCCCTTTGGTCTGTTGAGTCTGCACTGGGGAGGCGAGACGCTGAACCTGTATTCGGCCTTGGGGATTCTGGTGCTGTTCGGCGTGGTGAAAAAGGCGGCGATTCTGCAGATCGATCATACGAATGCACTGCAGGAACAGGGTTTCCCCCGTTACCAGGCGATCCTGCAGGCGAACCGCGATCGTCTGCGACCGATTCTGATGACAACTCTCTCTTTCGTGGCGGGACTGATTCCGCTGTTGATTGCCACCGGTCCCGGTGCAGAAGAACGGCGGTCTATCGCAGTGCTGGCGGTAGGGGGACAGACGCTGTCACTGCTACTGACCCTGCTGGCGATTCCCGTGCTGTATACGTTCTTCGATGATCTCTCGGCCCTGTTCATGAAGTGGACCGGCAACGAGAAGAAGAAGCCAGCTGCGCCCGAGCACAGTGTGCCACATGAAGTTCCGCCCGTGCATGTGCTGGCAGCGCATATTCCACCCCCTGAACCCGCACCGACGAGTTCGGATCAGACTTGAAGCGTGGGTGACAGGTCAGCCGTCGGGAGAATCGGACTTACTTATTGACTTCCCGCAGATATGGCAGTAGCCTGAAATATGCTTAAGTGATGTCTCCCGCCAAAGGAATGGTTTGTGAAGAGGAAACATCGATGTCTCTATCCCGTCCTGTCTGGCAAAGCACGTCTTCCCCGATTTCCCTCAAAGAGCAGGCTCAGGCTGGTTACGACCACTGCAGTCACTCTGGAACAGGTATATGACAACCATGCGCTCTACCCTGAATACCGTCGTTGTGTTGTTGTGTCTGGCACTGTTATCTGTTGAAAGCCGTTTGCAGGCTGCGGAGGGTTCGCGGGTGACTCGTGATTTGCAGGTCCTGTACACGTTTGAAGCGGGCCAGGGGAATCTGATTCAGGATCGCTCGGAGGTCGGGGAACCGCTGAATCTGAACATTAAGAATCCGTCCGAGATCAAGTGGCAGAATGGTGCAGTGACCGTCAAGGGGTCGGCCCGGATTCAGTCAACAGAGCCGGCCAGTAAACTCATTAAAGCACTTCGGCGGGCGAATGCATGTACCATGGAAGTCTGGTTGAAACCGGCCCATGATCGGCAGAAGGGACCCGCGCGGATTGTTTCGTTGTCGCGTGATCCGAATCTGCGTAATGTGACGCTCGGGCAGGAGGGCAGACGCTATGATGTGCGTTTGCGGACGACATCCACCAGCGGGAACGGCATGCCTTCCATGACGTCTCCGGATCGACTGGCTCAACCCCGGCTGACGCATGTGGTCTATACCCGCGATCCAGCGGGAAGGGCACTGCTGTATGTGAATGGAAAGTTGCAGGCCGAGAAACGAATCCGGGGGAACCTGTCCAACTGGGATCAGTCCTTCTCATTGACACTGGCAAATGAAGCGACCGGCGATCGTCCCTGGCAGGGGGATCTGTTTCTGGTGGCCGTTTATAGTCGGGCGCTGACCAAAGCGGAAGTCGAGCAGAATTATCGCGCGGGAGAAAAGGGGAAACCTTCCGAGCAGGATCTGCTGGCGCTGGCCCAGGCGAAGCAGAGAAAGCTGTTTGAAACGAAAGTCGCACCGCTGCTGGCACAGAACTGCCTGGAATGTCATGACGCCGCCAGCCGGAAAGGGGGACTGGACCTGTCGCACAAAGCGACTGCCTTCGCGGGTGGGGAGAGTGGAAAAATCATCGTGCCGGGGTCTGCGGAGAAAAGTCTGCTGTGGGAACAGATCGTCTCGGGTGATATGCCGCCCGGAAATACACCACTCAAGCCGGCTGAGAAAGCGTTACTCAAAGAGTGGCTGAACGGCGGCGCACACTGGTCGGTGAACATGATTGATCCCGCCATCTATAACGGAAACAGCAGTGCGCAGGAGATCTGGGTGCAGCGGCTGACGATTCCGGAATACATCGAGACGGTCAAAAGCACGGTAGGCGTGGATATCAGCCAGGAGGCCTACGAACTGCTGCCGCCTGATCTGCGGGCCGATGGTTTCAGCAATACCGCGTACAATCTGAATGTGGACCTCAAGCATGTGCAGGCGTATTCCCGGCTGGCGGAACTGATTGTCCAGCGGATGGACGTCCTGAAGTTTGCGAGGCGGTTTTCCAGTTCGCGGAGCCTGAATACGGATGCCACGATGCGAAAGTTTGTGGGGGCGATGGGACAGTGGCTGTTCCGCGGTCCGCTGGACGAGCGTGAGATTACGAACTTCAGCGGGATCGCGACGACGGTGGCCAGCGCGGGGGGCACCTATGAACAGGGAGTCTCGCTGATTGTGGAAGCGATGCTGCAGTCTCCCCGGTTCATTTATCGGATTGAATCGCAACGAGGGGACGGGGCGGCGTTTACCGCAGGGAACTTTGAACTGGCATCGCGATTGAGTTACATCATCTGGGGTGGACCTCCTGATGAAGAGCTGCTCAAGGCGGCGCAGGCAGGGAAGCTGACCGATGAGGAAGTCTGTCGGAAACAGGTGGCGCGGATGCTGAAAGATCCACGTGCGGTGGAACGCTCGGCTCAGTTTGTTTCCGACTGGTTGAACCTGGATCGGCTGGCCAATATGCGACCGAACGAGTCGCGGTTCCCGGAATGGGATCCGCAACTGGGGCTGGATATGCGCGCGGAGACGCTGGCATTCTTCAAGGAGATTGCCTGGAGGGAAAACCGACCGTTGTCAGATCTATTCAATGCCCAGGTGACTTTCGCGACGCCACAACTAGCCCGGCATTACGGTTTGACACCGCAGGGTGAGGGGCTGCAGCGGTACGATCTGTCGAAGGTTCCCGCACGGGGCGGCTTGCTGACGCAGGGGAGTATTCTCACGATGGGCGGGGATGATGCATCAATGGTGACCCGCGGGCTGTTTGTTTTGAAAGATCTGCTGCGAGGCGTAATCGGTGCACCGCCGCCGGGCGTGGATACCACACCGGTGCCTTCGCGACCGGGACAGTCACAAAGGATGATCGCCGAAAAGCGGATGGCCAACGAGGCGTGTGCGGGCTGTCATACCCGGTTCGAACCGCTGGCATTCGGGCTGGAGAAGTATGATGGCATCGGCGCGTTTCACGAGATCGATGAATATAAGAACCGACTGCGGAGCGATGGTGAAATCCTGGTTCCGGGGACGGCGAAACCGGTGGCATTCAGCACGCCCGCGGAGTTGATGGATCTGCTGGCCGAAAGCGAGCGGGTGCGTGAGACGATCACCTGGAAGCTGACGCAGTTTTCGCTGGGACGCCCTTTGGGGCCCGCGGATGCGTCGACGGTACAAAAAATTCATGAAGCGTCCCAGCAGGGGGGCGGTACTTATCCGAGTCTGCTCACCGCGATTGTGATGAGCGATCTGGTGCAGAAGGTGCGTACCGAGGGGCAGAGTGACTAAGCTGGTGGAGCTTCTTGTTTAGAAAATACTGGTGTCCTGATCTCAGCCGTTTATCATATCAATATTATCAACCACAGGCGGGAGACGTTTCTATGAGTCATGTGCTGCTCAATCGTCGGATGTTGCTGAAGGGACTGGGGTCGGCTGCGATCGGCTTACCGCTGCTGGAGGAGATGATTCCGTCCAGCCTGGCCGCTGCGGCGCAGCCACAGGTTCCGGTGCGGGCGTTTAATGTCTTTTTTGGTCTGGGGATTCCCGCTCCGCTGCAGACCGAAGGCTTCGACGATGTGCTGGAGCCGCTCAAACCACTGCAGGACAAGCTGCTGATCATGCGGAATGTGGACCAGGTGCGCTGCGATGAAAAGGGGATCAACGCGCATTACGACGGTGCTTCCGGCGCCTTTACGGCTGAACCGCCCGATGGGGAAGCCAAAGCGGGCGGCCCGTCGATTGACCAGGTGATTCGTCAGACGCATTATCCGAAAGGGCTGCCGAGCGGGATGGTGCCAACGCTGATTGGGGGGACATTCTTCCGCCGCAGCCGCGTGGGCCGCTATGTGCACAGTTATAATCTGGACGGCACGGTGGCCGCGACGATTCAGGAAAAGCCCCGCGATCTGTTTGAGCGGGTGTTCGGGACGGTCTCTGCCGGAGGTTCGGGAAACGATGCAGCGCAGCGACGGTTGCGCCGGAGCGTACTGGATACGGTCGTGGAGGATTACCGGTTCTATACGGGCCAGAATTCGCCCCTCGGTTCAGCATCGAAAGCGAGGGTGGCCGATCACCTGGACCGGATTCGCGAATACGAGCGGCGGGCGTTTGCGATGCAGCACAAGAATCGGAACGCACCAGAGCCGCCGCCCCGTTCGAAGATTCCGCACGGCGGTCCGGCTGATCCGGGAGGGCAGGGGATTGATATCACGGTGGAAGAGCTTACCAGCGAATGGCGACTGCTGGCGGACATTTATGCCCTGGCAATTCAGATGGATCGGGTCCGCTTCGGTTCGCTGACATTCCTGGCGGCGGGCGAGCGGATTCGTCTGACCGGCGATTACGAGTATAACGGCGAGAAACGCTGGACGTTCGATGATCCGAGCCAGTTGAGGGCCAGCGGTGACAAAGGTTGCAGCCACGAGTGGTGGCATAAGTTCAACGAAAAGAAAAAGAACGAGGCTCTGCGGGCTCACGCGCATTTGAAGATGCGGGAGGTTTCCTATTTCCTGCAGGCGCTCAACAGTGGCGACGCCCGGGAGGCGAATGGGCGGACGATTCTGGAGAACTCGCTGATCACGATCTCGACCGAATCCGGCGACGGGCGGCACAACGATGTGAAACGTGAACTGTCGGGCGTGTTCCATTGCATCACCGGTGCCAATGGCCGGTTCAAGACCGGACAGATCATGGACGTGGGCCAGGAGGGGCTGGACGTGTATAATACGCTGCTGGACGCCTTTGGTGCGAAGGTGAAACTGGGACCAGCGAAACGTGACGCGACGGCTGTAGATGCGATCCGTGCGTAAGGTACTTTATGTATGAGCGTTGCAGTAATAAATGAGTGAACAACTGATGGATCGTTTTTTCTTTCTGCTGAGGGTGCTGTGGGCACTGCCGAATACGTTGTTGGGGCTGATGATTGGCGGGGTGGGGCTCTGCTTTGGTGGACGGGCGCGTGTGCGGAGGCCGGCGATCGAGTTCTATGATGGCGGCGTTAAATGGCTGATTCAGCGGCTGCCGCACGGTCAGCTTACGCTGGCGTTGACGCTGGGGCATACGATCCTGGGGCAGACGGATGCGTCGCTGGATATTTCGCGGAAGCATGAAGCCGTGCATGTCAGGCAGTACGAGCGCTGGGGGCCGTTCATGCTGCCCGCTTACTTTCTGTCGTCGGTGTATATGTGGCTGACTGGCCGTCGGTTCTATCGCGATAATCCGTTCGAGCGGGAAGCCTATGACGCCGACGGTGGGGAGCAGGATGCCTGATTTTCCTCCATGAAGATGACGAGAAGCGCTGCGAGGCGATTGTCGCGTGGGGCTTCGAGTGTTAAGGTCAGAGGCAGGCTCGCACATCTTTATGACAGGTAGTGCTTCTTATTTCGAACGGTCCATAGCAAAGTCGTTTCAACCGGAGCTAAGGCCCTGCGGCTAATTTGGATTATTCTGTAGATGCAGTCCGGCAATCGAGAGTAACAGTATCCCCCTGGACTCATTCCATATAATTAAATAAACACTACCCGGGCAATTCCTGGTCTCTAACGGAAAACGAATGACATGTGGCTGCACGCTTCCTGTAAACTGGACTTTGAAATTCCCGTCGCGACTCCCTTTATTCTGATGCTGCGTCCGCGGAGTGGCAGTCAACAGTGGGTGGCTCGCGAGCAATATATGTTGAACCCCAGCACCGAGGCGGTTGAGTTTACCGATCTGTTCGGTAATCTGTGTCAGCGGCTGGTGGCGCCAGCGGGTTTCTTTTCGATTCAGACCGCCTTTGATATCGAAGTGGCCGACAGCTCTGATGTCGCACCCGGGGCGCCGTTTGTACCAGTGGAACAGCTGCCGGACCCGACGCTGCCGTTCCTGCTGCCCAGCCGGTATTGTGAATCGGATCGTTTCTCGCAGATGGCAGCATCGCTGGTGGAAGGGATCAATCCGGGTTACAACCAGTGCGCAAAAATCGTGGAGTACATTCAGAACTCCCTGGCCTATACGCCGGGTGAGGGGCAGGAAATCATCAGTGCGACTGAGGTGAATCAGAAGTCGCAGGCCGTCTGTCGCGATATGGCGCACCTGGGCATCGCCTGCTGCCGGGCGCTTTCGATTCCCGCGCGGATGGTGGTGGGTTACCTGGAACCACTCCGGCCGATGGATCTGCATGCCTGGTTTGAGGCGTATGTCGGCGGTCGCTGGTACACGTTTGATCCGACACAGCAGACGCTGGCCGGGGGACGCGTGGCGATTGCCTACGGGAGAGATGCCGCGGATGTCGCCGTCTACACGCAGTTTGGAGATCCAGTGGAGATCTTGAATATGGAAGTGCATGTGGAGCAGATTTCGGCACCGACTGACTGAGGTGGGTTCACTTGACACACTGAACTTTTTCTGATGCAGGCGTGTCAGAGACTCATTGTGCAGGTGAAAAAAATGAGCCCCGTGAAAGTCAGAGAGAGAACAGAGATGTCTGATCCCATCGATGCGAATAAAGTTGTGGTGTTGACGGGAGCCGGAATCAGTGCCGAGAGCGGATTACCGACGTTCCGGGATATGGGCGGACTGTGGGAACAGTACGAGATTACCGAGGTGGCTTCGCCCGAGGCGTGGGAACGGGATCCGCAACTGGTGCTGGATTTTTATAATGCGCGTCGCACGCAGGCGGTGGCGGCTGAACCGAATGCGGCACATCAGGCGCTGGCGGAACTGGAACGCCGGTATGACGTGGTGGTGATTACTCAGAATGTGGATGACCTGCATGAGCGCGGGGGTTCCTCGAATGTGATTCACGTGCATGGCGAACTGGTGAAAGCCCGCAGTACGGCTGATCCGGAGCTGATTTATGAAATCGGCGGGAAGGAAATTCAGCTGGGCGATCTCTGCGAAGCGGGTTCCCAGTTGCGGCCACACATTGTCTGGTTTGGAGAAATGATTCACAACACGGACGTGGCGGTCGCAGAGATCCGCAGCGCGGGGAAAGTGCTGGTGGTGGGGACTTCGCTGTCGGTGTATCCGGCGGCTGGTCTGGTTGAACTGTCGCGTGCAGGGGCGGAAAAACTGATCGTGAGCCCGGATCTGGAGCAGGAGCCTGTCGGTTTTGACTGGATCAGGGGGACGGCGGTGGAGCATGTGCCGCAGATAGTACAGCGGTGGCTGGAAGGGGAGTGAGGAGGATTCACAGGAGTGTTACTTGATTCCGGCGATATAGTCGTCCAGTCTGGCTTTGGCTCTGGTGTATTCGGTCTCAGCCTCGGTGTACCTTTCTGGTTCAGGATTGACTACATAGAGGGACCAGTAATGCACCTGTTCGAGGGCCTGCACCGTTTCCGAAAACAGAAAGAAAGCCTCTTGTGTCTCAATCGGGCGAATTGATTTGTGGGTATTTTTGAGACGGAATCCATAGTTGACGACCAGCCGGTTCGCCTGCAGGTTGTTTTTGTTCGTCCATTGGGCATAGACGCCCTGTTGCAGCAGTTGCAAATGTAGTTTGTAAGCGTCTTCGATTGCCTTGGCATAGCGTTGCAGCTTCTTTTTTTCTTTACTGGCAACTTGATCTGCCTCACCGGGACGGAATTCGAATTCTCTCGATGTCGTCACGGCAACATGTCCCATAAACAGCGCCAGTTGCCGATCTACCAACGGCCCCTGCAGATTTGCTCCTGCCGAGCCCGCAATCTCGTAGAAGTCTTTTGGTTGAGCAGATAACTTTCCAAACATCGAATAGCTATATACCCAGACCTGTGCTGCAACCTGATATTTTCCAGTCTTAAATTTGTGAGGGTCCTTGAGGGTGACTGTAAAAGTACTCTGTGGTGTCACTGTTGCTTTTCCCGCAGGCACCCAATCCGCGGTTATTCCACCTAAACGCTGCAAATGTCGCCCGCCTTTAATGGAGGGCATTAAGTCAGGCCTGGCGGTCGGATCAGCTTGAATCGTGACTTCTGTTCCCGGGGGAAGATTGGTCTTACCGCTGATGATCAGGGTTGTGTCATTGATGATTTTTGGTTCATCAAGGTTGAGTTGGACCTGGATCAGTTGTGCGGATGCGATGCGGACAGGCAGGCAGAGGGTGGCGATTACAAGCAGGAACACGTGTAAATTCATGGTGACACCTGCTCTCTTAATCACTGTACCGGGATGCTTGCGGGCATTGCGAGTCGAGTGAGATGATGTTGACCAGAAAGAGATGTAGCGGTCAGACGCGTCTATCCTGAGGATAAGCGCGTCAGTGGTCAGCGTCAATATCGGGCCCCGATTCAGACTTTGATAGCGCTGAGTTTTCACGGTGCTCAGATTGGCTCCTCCCGTGCATTACATCTCATCGATTCTTCTATACGGCTCGATGACAATCCCTAGAATGACATTGAGCCCGGTCTTCTGGTAAGCGAAGTCGGGGCGTTCTCTCTCCTGTATTCAAGGGCGGTTTCACCAGTGGATTACTCTCTCAACAATGATGTGTGGATCATCATGAATCACTTGCTGCATCTGTTGTTCGACGAGGGTGATCTTCGTCAGGGGCGCGGGGGTGTCAAGCGAAAATTGTGCTGTGGGCTGCGGGTGAGTTTGCCTGAGTTTTCGGTGAGTTGCATTTCAAATGCTCTGAAAGTGCTCCGAAATGATTTGAAAATCTACGAGACAGCTCGAACCGGTTCTGAATGTTCCGGTGAAAAGATGGAAAAATCGACGGCGATTCAGGTGCTTCTGAGTAACTTGTGGTCGGTGTTCCAGTGCACGCATCGTCCGCCTCGCGCGCGAAGCACAATTGCAACACTTTATGGATCAGGAAGTGGGGATCAAGTCCAGTTTGTGCACTGGAGGATCGAGAACCAGGGGGCAAAAGTGTGGTCACCTGAGGCAGATTTGAAGCAGGGCGCAAAAAAAATGCGTCCGTCGAAGGAAGACACGGACGCATTCCAACACTACGGGAAATATGTTAGCCCTGGTCGTCGAAGCCGTAGCGTTAGCGCTGAGTGGTACTCTGGAAATCCATTAGAGCAGAGTACCACATAAACCAGTATCGTCATCTGACATCCCGGGGGATGAGCGAGATAATTAATTTCATTACCAAACAGATCAGAGAATGTGAATCAGTGCGAGACAGTGACTTCCGGTTCGTCTGCGAGTGGGGCCGATTCGATGTCCTGTCGGGGACCGAAAAATTCGAAATGAATTCGATCTGCAGGGACATTCAAGGCTTTCAGGCTGGCATAAACGTTCTGCATAAATGGTTTCGGGCCACAGAAGTAGAAGTTGGCTGCGGTGAAGGGAGTCCATTCACGCAGGATGTTTTCACTGAGGATTCCCGTTTCGTCGCAGTTCTGATTTTCCAGATCGTCTGCCAGTGGCTGATCGTAGAGCGTGAGCGTGCGGACGTTGGCACCCTGATTGCGGAGTTCCTGAATCTCTGCAGCAAACGCGTGGGTCTGGCTGTTACGGGCTGCCTGCAGGAAATAGAGCGGGGCTTCGGGCTGAGCCGCGATCAGCGACTGCGCCATCGAGAGCAGGGGGGTCACGCCGACGCCGCCGGCCAGCATGACGGTCGGTGTCTGGCGGGGTTCTGCGGGATCGAGGGTAAACTCACCACAGGGGGGACCGATCTGCAGAGTATCACCCACCTGGACCTGATCGTGCAGGTAAGTGGAGATCAGACCGTCGGGAGCGTCCGCGGTGAGACCGGGTTCGCGTTTGACGCTGATGCGAAACGAATCCTGTCCCGGCTGGTTGGAGAGACTGTAATTGCGGGGAGAAGTGGGAGTCGTCGGGTGATCGATTTTGACGGTGATATATTGACCCGGGAGCCAGGCTGGCAGCGGTTCGTCATCAGCGGGTTTCAGATAGAAGGAGGTAATGACATCGCTTTCGGGCTCTTTGCGATCGACGACAAAGGATCGATAGCCGTTCCAGCCGCCGGCAGCAGTGCGTTGCTCTTCGTAGATCTGACGTTCACGTTCGATACAGACGTCTGCGAGCAGCTGATAAGCTTCGCCGACCGCTGCCAGGATTTCGTCGGTGGCAGCGTCTCCCATAACTTCTTTGATGGCAGCCAGCAGGTGTTTGCCGACGATGGGATACTGTTCGGCCTGGATACCCAGCGAGCAGTGTTTCTGAGCAATCAGTTCGACGGCAGGGGTGAGGGCGGCGAGGTTGTCAATATGGGTGAAATAGGCACAGATGGCACCGGCGAGGGCTTTCTGTTGACCACCGGAATGCTGGTGGGCCTGGTTGAAAAAGGCTTTGACTTCGGGGTTTCCTGCAAACATCTTCTGGTAGAAGACCCGTGTGACGGTTTCCGCGTTGGCGGCGACAACTGGTGTGATTTCCTTGACGATGGCGATGGTTTTGTCACTTAACATTTATGGTTCTCCTGAAGAGCGGCTTGATACCCAAGCGGAAACAGATATACTATACCTAGATGTATAGAATAAGGAATTCTACACGTCAAGGTGTATAATTGGAGCTTTTCGTATTTTTTAGGAAAACAGATGCTTTCAAAGACTCATGAATACGCTTTACGGGCGGCGGCCTGCCTGGCGGGGCAGCCTGGTAAGCCTGCTTCGGCCGATTATCTGGCGGAAAAGACGAAGGTCCCCCGGCGTTATCTGACGCGGGTTCTGCAGGATTTGGCGGCAGCGGGGATTGTGAAATCGCGGAGTGGTCCCAAGGGGGGCTATGAGTTGATTCACGATCCTGCAGAGTTGTCGATTCTGGATATTGTTAATGCGATCGCCCCGATGGAACGGATCAACAGCTGTCCGTTAGGGCTGAAGTCGCATACCAGTCTGTGTCCGCTGCATGCGGAGCTGGATCGCGTGTATGCGGAAGCGGAAGCGGCGTTTGGCAGAGTGACCATTGGGCAGCTGCTGGAATCGACGACAACGATTGTGCCTTTGTGTGAGAGTTAAAGTCTCTCAAGGACAGAGGGACACACTGTGAGGTGGTGATGCAGCAGCCGATTACGGGTTATCAGCAGGACGAATCAGGACACTGGGTGGCGCAGCTGGTTTGTGGCCACAATCAGCATGTTCGCCATGCCCCACCTTTGGAATCGCGTCCATGGGTTCTGAGCGCAGCAGGTCGGGCCGGGATGCTGGGATATCTGCTGGAGTGCAGGAAGTGTGACGAAGGGGCACCCGCCGATACACGGCCGGGCTGACGTCCCGGGTTTCTATTCCCACTGAAATATTGTTGACAAAATGGACGGGCAGGTCTATATTCGGCAAAAGATGTATCACTTATGCATCTTTGTGAAAAGTATGTAAGCATGCGACAAGCGACAAGCGACACAACTATGCGAACTTGTGATTGTGGCTGATGTTACTCTTTCAATGCGCCAGTTGAAGCGGGTGATCTGATCAGGCACTGGTTTTATGAGATCGACGATTCCGTTGATCTTCCCCGTTTTTATTTTCTGAAAGGAAACTTCATGCTCAAGACAGGATTGGTTACCAGCCTCGCAGTGACTGCTCTGTTTCTGTTCAATCTGAATCTCTCTGGCGCCGACCCGCAGGGGGAGAAAACGTCCGGTAAGCAGGCAGCGAAGGGGGGAGCGGAACAGCCTTCCCCGGCAGCGGTCGAACGGACACGCGACACCGTCAAGATGCTGGATGACATCTACAAGAACGCGGTGGTCTTGATTACGGACAAGTATGTGAATGACGAGGAAGACTTCCCGGCAGGGAGTGCAGCAGTCGAGTTGTTCAGGCGGGTGGGGAAGACCGGTTTTCATCAGGTGCGTCTGATTGATGCGACGGGAGAGCCGTACGAACCCAAAAATGTTGCGAAGAGCAAATTTGAAAAGCAGGGGATCAAGCAGCTGAAAGCGGGCAAGTCTTACTATGAGGCCGTGGTGATCAAGGATGGAAAACCTTACCTGCAGGCGATGACGCCGATTCCGGTGGTGATGAAAAAATGTGTGATGTGTCATCCGCATTATAAAGACGCCAAAGAGGGAGAAGCGATCGGCGCGATCAGTTACGAACTGCCTATCCGGTAATTGAATCGAGTGACACAACGGTTGTCATTCTGAGTGAATGAACGCTGATCCCTGCTGGAAGGTAACAAGCGGGGATCAGCTTTATTGAGTGAAGCATGTGAGGCACATGAAAAATAAGAAGCCGTTCATGTTTTTCTGTCAGCGGCCGCTTTGCGGATGGCGAGGGCTTCGGGAACTTCTTTTTTGGCCGGCAGGCGGACGGCGTGTCGTAGAACCCAGCGACGATTTTTAATCTCTTCCGGTTTCTGCATGTCATCAATTTCTGACAGCCATTTGTGACAGACTTCGTAGGCGACTTCAGGATGATCTTTGGCGATATCAGCCAGATGATTGGCTACCGAACGCCGCACATAGAGTTCGGAATCGTCCTTGAGACTTTCCAGCAGAGGCAGTGTGTAACCGGGGTCGTCCTGAAAGTCCCGTAACCGCATCGCCCAGGGAAGCCGGGGGCGTGTTCCTTCACTGACGAGACGCCGCACATGGGGGTTGGCATCTTTCGTCCAGCGTTTGAGCTGTTTCAGACTTTTATCGCGGTGCGCGATCAGAAACGGGCGAATACAGAATTCCGCGGTGAATCGCTGCGTCAATTCGTAACAGACTTTCAAGCCGCTCTCCAGATGGTCGGCACCATACTCGGCGATCAACTGTGAGTGAGGGAAATAAAAGAATGGCGCCAGCCCGTTTTGTTCGGTCGCCTGCAGCCTGGGACCGAGTGACTTGATGAGTAACGGTGCCAGCTCGTCAAAATCTTCCGGCAGCTGTTCGGCCATCGCGTGTGCGATGTTGAGGGCCCGTTCCTTCAGTTCCAGTTTGTTCAAGTTGCGTTTGGCACGTTTCTGGAAAGTGGGGGTGTCGAAGTCCGGTGTTACGTCGGCCAGTGAGACGCCGATCAGCTTCACCAACTGGCCGTTCATAATTTCTTTAAGAGGCGTACCCTTCATGATCGAGGGGCCGACAGCAAACTGTTGTGCGGGGTGCGTTTTCATGCTGGATATTCTACGAAAAGTCACCAGCCACTCAATTGCGACCTGACAACATTGGGGGCTTGTCAGGTTTCCAAATGTGTACTGGGGACATGCCCTCTCAATCTGCTGTCTGTCCTCGCGAATGACTTTCCAGAAACGCGATCAGGTCCCGCAACTCGCGATCCGTCAACGCATGCACCAGACCCTGGGGCATGAAGGAAACCGGCGACTCGACAATCGCCTCCACATCATCCCGATCAAACGTCTTGTTCTGACCGTGAGCATCACGAATCGTCTCCTTCACGTACGACCGCAGCCGGATCCCCGTAAACGTCCGCCCGTCCGTCAGAATGATCGTTCGCGGCTGATATTCCGGAGCCATCTCCCGGCTCGGTTCGAGAATCGAACGCAACAGCCACGCCCGATCCTGCCGATCTCCCAGGCTGCTCAAGTCAGGCCCCACCACATTCCCGCGCCCACTGTGTCGATGACAGTGAGCGCAGTTCGTCAGTCGGGAATGATGAAACAACCGTCGTCCACTCTCCACATCCGCCGACCCCTTGACCCCTTCAACCGCTTTCAGCCACGCACTGGTATCGGTCAGAGCAGGGCGGTCCGTCTTGAGCGCGCCCGGATTCACGGCTGCCTCGAACGCATCCTTTGAATCGGGATGCGCTTTCGCCAGCGTCTTTATTTGTTTCTTCTGCGCATCAGTCAGTTGGATCGAACGCAGACACCGCAGCGCCTCTTCACGAACCACCTGGTCGGGAGAATCCGCCAGCTTGAGCATCAACCCGATCTGCTGTTCCGCCTGCGGCGCGAGTCCCGCAATCGCTTCGGCCCGCAGTACCGAATCCTGTTTCGGATCCGCAGCCAGCTCCGCCAGAATCTTCTGTGACACAATCGGATTCCCCGACAGCGTCCGCACCGCTTCCAGCGACAGCTCCGCATCATTCACCGCCAGCAGTTCTTCCAGCATCGCCAGCGTCAGCCCCTTGGGAAACTGTGTCACCACCTGCTGTCCGGCTTTCGGAGCAGACCGCGACTGCGTTGGCAGCATCCGCAAAGCGTACGCCCGAATCTGCGGGGCACTCTGTTTGTCCTCCACGCGGGCCAGCAGCATCTCCGGATTCCGCACGCCGTCCAACGCCTTGCCGTTCAACGTGTTCCACGCCGCAATCGCTGCTTCGAACCGCTGATAATCCAGATCACTCTGTGCCAGCACCTGTTCCACATCAGGCAGATACGCTTTCAAACCCTTGTCCGAAATCCAGCGGATCGTCTCGAACTGCACGTCCGCATTCTTGTCCTTCAGGAAGACCGGAATCCACGTTGCCGGCTCCGCCTGGGCCAGTTGCAGCGCCAGTACCGCCTGCACCCGTTCCGCCGGTGACCATTTCATGACCTCCGCGGGCGTCCACTTAGACGCTTTGTGAGACAACGCTACCAGTGCCGCCCGGGCCACAAAGGGATCCTGGTTCTGTGCCAGCTGCAACAGTTCTTTCACAGACTGTGTCGCATGTCCGCTCCGTAGATCCGCTGCCAGCTTCGCCTCCTTGGTCGGCGGTTCCAGTTCCAGGGGTCCCACCCAGTCGGCTTTCGTCAGGTCAATCTCGAGCTTCCACACCCGCCCGTAACCATGCGCCTGGTACCGTCCATCAACCCAGTCACACAGATACCATGTCAAGACCTTGCCAGATTCAGGAAGATGGGGTGTATCCTTCGGATCAGCCGCGATACAACTCGGACGAAAATACCGGCCCCCTTTCACAATCGTGATCGGTTTCGAGGTGAAACTCGCTCCCTGTTGCGTGAGCGGAAAAAAGTCGACGCTGTGATCGCCCCACGAAGGGACCAGCAGACCTCGGCCCAGCGGTGCGATCCCACACGGTGCTTCACCCGAAGGATGAATCATCGGCAGCGTCCCCCGCAACTCACCATTCCAGGCCACAAACGGATGATGAGCTTCCGATCCGTAACCCCGCTCGTAACCATAATCGCCCCCTTCGACAATATGCAGCACGCGACATGGTGGCCGTTCTCCGGGATCATTCTCCGCAGCGAAAATCTCCCCATCCGCCCGCACACAGATGCCAAACGGATTCCAGAACCCCTCCGCAATCCGCTTCAACTGTTTCCCATCCGCCGTACAACGGAAGATGCCCCCTTTGCCGGCACCGGTAATCTTCGTCCCGTCGGTCCCCGTCAGCGTCCAGTCCTTGGCGAAGTTTTCTCCGATCGCGAAAATCAGCTTCCCCTGGTTATCCCACGCCAGCCCTTCCAGACCGTTGTGCGGATAGTCTGCTTCACTCTCGAGCACCGCGATATTCTCTTCGACGTCCGCCTTCCCGTCCCCGTCAGTATCCTTGATCCGCAGAATCCGGTCCCGTTCCGCCAGGTACACCCAGCCATCCGGCCCCAGTTCCAGGTCCATCGTCGCGTCGGTCGCGTTGTAGAACACCTGCCGCTTCTGTGCCCGTCCCGCTTTGTCCAGATCGGAAAAGATGAGAATCTCATCATGCTCCGGACCTTCATAATCGTCGGGCCGAAAATGCGTATGCGTCGCCACGACCCAGACCCGCCCCTGTTCGTCCACATCCACGCCGGTCGGCGTCGACAACTGAGGCTGCTCAGCCACCAGCGACAACGTCACACCCGGCTGCACCGCTTTGACCTGGGGAGGACGGTCGTCCGCCGGACTTTGGTCCGCGGGACTCTTGTCCGCGGCGTGAGATGACGAGACCAGCATAGACGTAACTAACAACACAAACAGCGACAGCGATTTCATGATGATCTCTCTTTTGAGGGCAGGGGGTGGGCAGTATCTGCAGGCAGCCATCAACGGCTCCTTATAAGCTAACGCACCGCACCACCCGAGGCAACCGATTCTCACCGCCCGGCGGATGATCATCGTCGCACCACTGACGAAACCCGCACTGCGCACCGGGCACAGCTGCACTTGCTGCTGAAATTGAACTTGATCGGCCCCCGCCGAAGCGTATTGTAGTTCCCCTCTGGCTCGCGCGCGAGGCACGTCCCCGAGCACCGAAACACGCCCCACCTCTGACCGAAGTTCACCTGCACCTCCATCGATTTTCACCGCCTGTCTACCGAAATACCCCGCACCACTTCGCAATGTCAACCCCTCCCAGTTCAGGGCACACCTGGACAAACCCCGGCCGAACAAGGACAAAATCCAGGCCACACCAGGACAAAATCCGGCCACATCGGGACAAAATTCTGTCTTGCCCCCCTCACGCCGATGAAGAAGATAACAGCCAACACCCGAGGAAACCTCACCACAAACCCACACAGCCCAACCCCGTTTCAAATTACAGATCATGTCAGCCAACAATCCCATAACCAACTCCCTTCAGGATCAGAGGTTCAAACTGAAAGTTTCAAATCGCCTCATATCGTATTGACCCGTAGGGGCAGAGCCTGCGTGCCTGCCCGCCTCGCGACATTGTCCAGCAACAAGCCTCCAATGGAACGACATCCAGTCCCCCCCGTGAGCGGCAAAGCGCCAGCTGCCGGTAACCAGGGTCAACACCGAACACAACACCAGTCACAAAAGGTATCCCACCCACTGACAGCTCCCACCAAAACCGTTTTCGTGCCTTTCGAGAATTTCGTGGTAGAAAAAGGGTAAGCCCGAATGCAATTCGGGCCGAGCGCAGCGAGCAGGAAACTGACAGTGTTGTATACCTGAATAGAAATCCTGGTTTACAGTCATCCCAACAAATCAACCACAACCAGAGTCACCAACTCCCCACGCCAAAAGAAAATTAGCCGCAGGGCATTAGCCCCGGTTGAAACGTCTTGGCTAAAGCCCATTCAATATCAGAACCAGAGCCAGCCCCTAAGCAGCAAAGCACAACCCGCCGGTAAACACGGTTGACGCTGCATAAACCACCGGTGGCTAGCGCCATTCCGCTCACAAAAACGAAGCGATCAATCCCGTGAGCGGCAAAGCGCTAGCTGCCGGTAACCAGGGTTACCACCGAATACAACACCAGTCACAAAAGGTATTCCACCCACTGACAGCTCCCACCCAAACCGTTTCGTGAATTTCGTGATTTTCGTAGTAGAAAAACAAACTCCAAGCACCCATTCTACCCATCGGCACCGTCGCACCAACGTGAACATCGCGCATCATTTCCGCCGCGACTGATACCGCACGGCCCCCGCCAGGCAGGCCAGCAACAACACCCCGGCCGTAATCACGGCCGTCATTTGAACCAGAGAAACCAGGCTATTCATAATTCACTCCCGCGTGTCAAAAACCATCAAACAAGTCTGCAGACAGTATCGCCCCGACAAGTAAAACCACGCTGAAGCAAATCTAAAATATCCCTCATCTAAAAAATTAAGCCCCCAGACTGATTCCCAAACGTAGGGGCAGCCCTATGTGGCTGCCCGCCGAACGAAATGACCCGTATAACTCCTCCCCACATCTCAATCTGACAGCGCCTGTGAGCGGCAAAGCGCTAGCTGCCGGTAACCAAGGTCGACACCGAATAAAACACCGGTGACAAAAGAGATTCCACTCAGAAAACCGGTAGCCCCGAATCGAATTCGGGGGGCAAGAGAACGCAATTTTAATGTCCAGGGAAACTTACCCCGCTTTCAGCTCCGCGATATACGGCCCCAGCGCCTTCTCCAGTCGAATCATCGCATCGACCTGCTTTTCGATGATCGCGGGCCACTCTGATTCGTCATCCCGATAGCCACCGTTCATTTCAACCAGAATTCGACTGGCTCTCAGATCGTTCAAACGCCGCCAATCCAGCGGCTCACCAAAAACGGTTTCGATCTGATCTTTTTGAGCGTACAAGGTATCGAAAATCTGTTTATTCTCAGCCGTACTCCCCGTACCACGGTCAATATACAGATCCACAATCGAAGCATGCTGCGTCAGCTTGTAAGTATAGGCCAGACCCCGCACGCCCGAACCCGTTCCGAGCCAGTGATATTCCGAGGGCGAGATATTTGAGTGTAAATCGGTTTTCGTATTGGCATATTCCAACAGTTGCGACCAGTACCGTTTGCGGATCGTATACCGCTCAGCTCGGTCTTTCCGTTCCTGGCGTTCTTTCTCTCGAACCCGCACGGTATACGCGGACGCTTCCGGCAGGGGGACGATCTGCTGCACGTCGACCAGAATCTTCTCGCTATCCTGGTACGGCTTCATCCGCATACAGCGGATATCCAGGTCCCGGTCATTCAGCCAGAGGACGGCCGTCGTCAGTTCCTTGGAAAACTCGGCCGAAGCCAGAATGATCCGCACATCCTGGGCAAAGCGGTCCTCGTCCGGCTCACTCCAGTCGAGATGTTCCAGCAGCGCCTCGCGGGCATTGGTGTTACTGCCGATTTTATGCAGATAGCCGGAAAAGACTTCCACGGCCCGATCGAACGTCATCGCCGAGACCATCGCGGCATAGCGAATCGCCTGCAGCTCCATATGCCCGCCATCTTCGGTCCGCTTAAGTTCGATCACCACCAGGTTGGCATCCTTGTCGACGCCCAGCAGATCAATCCGCCGACTCCCTTCGGTCCACTCCCCGAACTCCTCAGCAATCACCAGCGTATCCGGCGAAATCACCTCCACCTGCATCCGCAACAACCGCTGCAGATCATTCCGCTCCTTCACCCCCACCTTGGCATAAGACGTCTCTTCCAGCTCCCGCAGCCGATCCGCAGTGATTTCTTAAATGGCCATGGCGCAATCTCTTCTGGTCGCAAGTGTGAGTCAGTATGGTGTTCAAAATCCTGAAACAGCATCTTGCCAGAAACCAGTAATCAAATACAAGCTACCAGAATATCAACAGGATAAAAAAGATTAACCCCCAGACAATCACTCAACTCATTCCCCAACCACCAACTTGCGATCACATAACCATTTGCTACACTGGAGAATCGTGCACATTAATGGTTCTCACTTCGGCACTTCCAACACTTCTCGTAGACACAATCGCAGAGACGGGCCATGTATAAGATCGATCAAACCGCCAATCGGATTATTGAAGTTGACTCTCCTAAGTTCTCCGAACTCGGCTTTACCGAACGTCACCATCTGCAGGAATGGCTGGCTCATACGCCGGCCGCCCTGGGGGAAGAACTGCTGATCATCCAGAAAGAATTCGATGGCTTCGACGATACCCGTGAACGACTGGATTTGCTGGCACTCGATAAAGATGGCAATCTGGTCGTCATTGAGAACAAACTTGACGACTCCGGTCGCGATGTCGTCTGGCAGGCCCTCAAATATGCCAGCTACTGCTCTACTTTTACCAAAGAACAAATCATCAAAGCCTATCAGGAATTCTTAAACAAGAATGGTCGTAGCGATGAATACGCTATCTCAAATGTAGTCGAATTTCTGGAATACTCTGATCTGGAAGAAGTAGTACTTAATAGTACCAATACACAGCGGTTGATGTTTGTCGCCGCTAACTTTCGCAAAGAGGTTACCAGTACTGCTCTCTGGCTTTTGGGCAACGGTATCTCCCTGCAGTGTATGAAAGTCACTCCCTATCGACATGACAATGACCTCTATCTCAACGTCGAACAGATCATTCCCACGCCGGAAGCCGAAGAATTGATGATCAGCATCAATGCCAAAGCCAAGGAGGAAAAAGAGACGGTCGTTAAAATGAATAGTGCCTCGCGACTTCGTCATGATTTTTGGGAGCAGACGATTAACGCATTCCAGAACAGCGATTGCCACTTGTTCGAAAATATCAGCCCCAGCAAAGACCAATGGATCAGTGCCGGATCAGGTGTCAGTGGGTGCTCTTTTCTGCTTAACTTCGGTAAGTCAGAAGCACGTATTGAAGTCACTTTAGCTCGTTCCCAACTAAACGAAAATAAATTGATTTTTGATTTACTAAATGCACAGCAAATGCAGCTTGAGGCCGAATTTGGTCACCAATTAACCTGGTATCGAAATGACCCGAAAAAAGTGTCGCGAATTTATTACCCTCTGGACATTGATGGTTACGATAAAGAGACTTGGCCAGAGATCATCGACTGGATGATCAAGCACATGACCCAACTGGAAAAAACCTTCAAAGTACCTCTGCTCGAAGCCGCAGAACAGATGAAAAAGACGCTCCAGGAACCAACCAGCACCGTCTGACATACTTTCTTAAATAATCTTTTTGTGTCTTCTGTGGTTGGTTGCAACAGAACAACTAATCACCCTGTTCCAGTCTGATTTGAACAGCAAATCCCATATTCCCGGGAACTCTGCTCTCCGCCGGCGCGTCAGGAAATTGCTGTGAAAGTTGTTGACAGTCGCTGAGGGGCACTTTTAAGATATAGTGTGCCCCTGTTTATTTGTGGGCACTTTTGTCTAGATCGCCAACGCCATTCTGTGACAGGCAGCGTTTCGCCCTGCTGCCCGCGGTTTCTGCAACTGAGTTTCTACCCACTCTGCCCCTGACACAATCGATTTCCCGTCAGCATGGAACGATATCATTTATGAACAGCTCCGCTGCCAGCCAACATGAGGTTTCGGAAGAAGTCCTCAAGAATGCCCAGTTCATCCAGGCCGTCCGCGACCAGGTCGCCACGGTCGTCGTCGGTCAGGATGAAGTCGTCGAACGCCTGTTGATCTCACTGTTTACCGGCGGTCATATTCTGCTCCAGGGGGTGCCGGGACTGGCGAAAACGCTGCTCGTGTCGGTTCTCTCCAAATCGATCGACCTCGATTTCTCCCGCATTCAGTTCACCATCGACCTGCTGCCCTCCGATATTCTGGGCTCGCAGATCCTCGATCAGAAAACCAATGAGTTCGTCACCCGTACCGGGCCGATCTTCACAAACCTGCTGCTGGCCGATGAAATCAACCGGGCCGCTCCCAAGGTGCAGGGGGCGCTGCTGGAAGCGATGCAGGAACGCAAGGTGACCATCGGCAACGAAACCTTCCCGCTCCCCGCGCCGTTCCTGGTGATCGCCACGCAGAACCCGGTGGAGCAGGCCGGAACCTTTGAACTGCCCGAGGCCCAGCTCGACCGCTTCATGCTCTGTCATCGCCTGGACTATCCCGATCCGAGTGAGGAACGTGAAGTTCTGAAACGCAACATGGCACTCGGCATTCGTCGCGAAGACCGCGGGGCCGTGGTGAATACCGAATTCGACGTCATGCAGCAACAGCCCGTCGGCACAGCCGATGACCTTGTCGCCTGCATGCAGGCCGTCAACGACATTCACGTCAGCGATACCTTTGTGGAACACGTGATCGAAGTCATCAACCGCACACGCAATCATCCCAACATCGAACTGGGCTGCAGCCCGCGTGCCGGCATCGCGCTGGTCAAGGCCTCCCGCGCCCGGGCACTGATCCAGGGACGCAACTACGTGATCCCCGAAGATCTGTTCGTGCTGGCCGAGGATGTGATCCTGCACCGTATCCGGCTGAATTACGAAGCACTTGCCGACGGACTCACCGGTAAAGGGGTGCTGCAGGATATGCTCCGCGACCTGGGGGCGACGCCGTCCCTGGTCGGGCGGGAGGATTAGTCGCCTCTGTCTCGAATCACGTTATCGAATACTCTCACAAATTTAAAACAGGTGCTGCATGGAAGGCTTACTGGAACAGATTGATCCGCTGGACGCGCGGCAGTTCTACATTGCCGTCAAGCGACTCGCGGACAGCCTGAGTTACGGGACTGACAAGTCGCCGTTCCTCGGTTCCGGGCTCGAGTTCTTCCAGTCGCGACCCTACCAGGAAGGGGATCCGATCAAAAGCATCGACTGGCGGGTCACCGCCCGCACCGGGAAGCTGTTTATTAAGGAATACGAAACACCCAAGCGGCTCCCCTGTTATCTGCTCATCGACACCTCCGCTTCGATGATGATCAGCTCCACCGCGAAAAGTAAATACGGTCTGGCCCTGCACATCGCGGGCGGGCTCGCCTTTGCCTGCCTGGAACGCGTCAGTCCCGTCGGCGTTCTCGGCGTCGGCGAAACCGATCTGCGGATTCATCCCAGCCTTTCCAAAGACCAGGTCATGCAGTGGCTGGTCCGCCTGAGACGCTTCCGCTACGACGAACAGACCACCATTGGTCAACGGGTGGCCGAGTTCAGCCCCAGCCTCAAGAGCCGGGCGCTGATTATCGTCCTCTCCGACCTGCACGATCCTAAAGCGGTTCCCGCTCTCAAGCAACTCGCACAACGACACGATACCGTAGTGATCCAGTTTCGCGATCCGGCTGAGACCGGGCTGCGCGGTGCCGGACTGATGCGGGCCCGCGAAGCAGAGACCGGCAGCGACTTCGTCACACACGGCCGCAAGGTCTGGCTCGACCAGGAGCAGATCGACTTCCAGCTGAAACGCAGCGGCATCGATCATCTGTTAATTGAAACGGACGAGCCGTTCGTCCCCCATTTAAGGCAGTTCTTTTCTTCCCGCGATATTCTCTCACGAGGGAGCCGTTAATGAGAGACCGGCAGGCATTTTATCGAACCCTGATTCTGCAGCCACTCGCACTGGTCCTGCTGGCCTGCGTCTACGGAGCCGCGCCGTCTCCCTCTGTAGCAGCAGAGGAGCCCTCCAGTGCGTCGGTCGGCATGTCGCAACGCATTGAGGACGTCATCCTCCCCGGTTCCGAACTGCAGGTCAAACAGATCGCCGACGACGATCCGATCATCTTAAGGATTGTCAGCCTCCACCCGCACGGCCCGGACATGTTCCGCTATGAACTGGAATACTACGGTCTCCAGCCCGGTGAATATAATCTGGCAGGCTTCCTCGAACGCAAAGATAAGAGTGAATTGGGCGAACTGCCCGCGATTCCGGTGCGCATCAAGTCGATTCTCCCCGCCAGTCGCGTGGAGCCCAACAGCCCCTCGGCCACATCGATACCCCGGATCGGCGGCTACCAGTTCTGGATGACCATCATCTTCCTGCTCTGGGCGGTGGGCGCCTTTCTGATTGTCTTCGTCAAACGCAAATCGTCCAATGAGACCGACGAATCACAACAGCCGCCCCCCTCGCTGTCAGACCGCCTGCAACCCATGGTTGAAAAGGCGATCGCGGGGAAGCTGACCCAGTCACAGATGGCAGAACTGGAAATGATGCTGGTCGCGTTCTGGCGGAAACGACTGCACCTGGAACAGACCGACGTCGCCGAGGTGACGCGGATTTTAAGACAGCACGAGGAAGCCGGTCCGCTGCTGCAACAGCTGGAAATCCTGCTGCATCGCCCCGACGCGGATCCGCAGTTGAACAGTCCGCAGATCGCGCAGATTCTGGAACCGTATCAGAATCTGCCCGCCGATGCCCTCGACGAGGAGCTGGCGTCCCTCGCTACCTGAATACAGACCGAATTGGAATATACTGAAACCGAAATCAATACAACCAAAGGCAAACTGGTAAATCGACGTTATGAGTTTTTCACATCCCTGGGTACTCCTGTTCTTAATCGTGCCGATCGCGCTGCTGGTCTGGATCTGGCGGCGTGACGGGGGACACGTCGTGCTCCCCTTCGACCACGGAGTTCAGACGCGCGGACGTGCCTGGGGAACGCTGGTGAATCTCGCGCAGTCACTGCCCGCGTTGATCCTGGCGGTCGTCGTACTGATTCTCGCCGGTCCGCAACAACTGAGTGCTCCCAAAACCAGGCGGGTGCTGACCAACATCGAATTCTGCGTCGACGTCTCCGGCAGTATGACCGCCTCCTTCGGTGAAGGCACACGCTACGATGCCTCGATGGCGGCCATCAACAAGTTTCTCGATTACCGCGAAGGCGACGCCTTCGGCTTAACGTTCTTCGGCAACGAAGTCCTGCACTGGGTTCCTCTGACGACCGATGTCTCCGCGATCAAGTGCGCGCCCCCGTTCATGGATCCCATGAGCCCCGGTCATCCGCACTGGTTGGGAGGCACCGAAATCGGCAAGGCCCTCCGCGCGTGCCGGGAAGTTCTCATCTCACGCGAGCAGGGGGACCGAATGATTGTCCTCGTCTCCGACGGCTACAGCTTTGATCTGGGCAACGGACAGGATGTGGAGATTGCCGAAAAGCTCAAGGCGGATGGCATCGTGGTTTACGCGATCCATATCGCAGCCAGTGAAGTGCCCGGTCCGGTCGTGAACATCACCGGTCTCACGGGAGGCGAGGTTTTCGAGCCCGAAAGCCCGCAGGCACTGGAAACCGTGTTCAAGCACATCGACGAAATGCAGGAGACGCGTCTGGAACGGACGGCGGCGGAATCGATGGACAACTTTTATCCCTATAGCCTGGCAGGTCTGATTCTGCTGGGGGCAGCACACTTTCACTCTTTGGATTGAGGTTTACACCGTGGTAGCAGGGCTGGCGGCAATTGTGATCCTGGTGGTAGCCACCGGCGCGGAAATGCTCCACGCCCGGCGGATCAGGCGGATTGCGCCCCTCGTCTTCGGTCCCTCCGCCCAACCCGCGGCCTGGGCTCGCATCGTGCCTGCACTCCGTGTGCTCTCACTCACGGGGCTCTGCTGGGGACTGATCACCCTGCTGCTGCTGCCTCCCAAAATTCATGCGGCCCAGGCCATTTCCGATAACGAAATGAAACACCTGCTGATCGTGCTCGATGTCTCACCCAGTATGCGGCTCGAAGACGCCGGTCAGAACAAGGATCAGGCCCGCATGCAACGCGCCGCGCGGCTGATGGAATCCTTTTTCGAGCGGGCCAATATGAACCGCTACCGCACCAGCGTGGTCGCCGTCTATAACGCGGCCAAGCGGGTTGTCGAAGATACCCGCGACCTGGAAGTGATTCACAATATCTTCAACGATCTCCCCATGCATCATGCGTTTGTCTCCGGCGAAACCGATCTGTTCTCAGGACTGGAAGAAGCCGCGGAGCTGGCGAAACCCTGGAATCCACGCAGCACTACGCTTCTGCTCATCAGTGACGGCGATACCGTGCCCGGCGTCGGCATGCCCAAAATGCCGGTTTCGGTCGCCAATGCGGTAGTGATCGGCGTGGGAGATTCCGTCAAAGGCTCCTTTATCAACGGACACCACTCCCGCCAGGATGTCTCCACGCTGCGACAGCTGGCCATTCGTCTCAACGGCACCTATCACAACGGCAACGAAAAACATCTCAGTACCGACCTGATCGATCAACTGGCGGTCGGCGGTGAAGAGAATCCCTTTGAAAAACTGACCCGCCGCGAATACGCCCTGGCGATCTGCGGTCTCTCGGCATTGATCTACGCCCTGATTCCCTGGTTGCTGCATTACTGGGGCACCGGTTGGAAACCGGGAGTCTTCACCAGTCGCAAGGAACGGGCACGGGCTCGGCGGGAAGCGGATCGGAAACAGAAGTCAACACAACTGCATCCGACGGCCACATGACCGAAGGAAAACGGAATACAGGAAACCAGTTTTGTCACTTGTGCAATGGAAACTGATTGCAGGAAGGAAAGTCCAATGAGAATTATGCTGCTACTTTGCTGGGGGCTGGTCCCGCTCTTTCTGGGCGCCTACCACTACGGACCAGGACAGGCACAGCTGAAGCTCGATGATGTGGACCAGAGAGTCAAAGTCGCTCAGACCGCCGAAGAGCACGGCAACTGGAGTCGGGCCGTCGCGCTCTACAATGAAGCCCTGCCGCTGGTTCCTGCGGAGAATGTGAAAGAATCACGCAAAATCCGTCTCGCACGTGACAAAGCGATGATGTTCACTGGAGAACTACCCGAAGCCTATCTCGATCTGCAGGCACTCCTGGGAGAACTTCAATCCGATGAGAAACCCGATGCAGAACTGTTAAAAGAAACACGCTCCGCGATGGCCAATGCGGAATATTACGTCACCTGGACGCTGCGTCTCGAAGGGGTTGGCAAAGATGGCTGGGAGCCCATCATCGAATCATCGCGTCAGAACTATCGCCTGCTTGCAGAAAATGCAGAGAAAACCGGCGACAAAAGCGAGCTCCAAGAACAGCAGGAGAATCTGGAAGCCGTCATCCGGCTCGCAAATCTCGATCTGACCGACCTGCAGGGCATGCCGATTCCCAAACAGTGCAAATGCAAAGGCTGCTGCAACGGTGTCTGTAACGGCAAGAAGCCGGGGAAGAAGCCAGGAAAAGGCAAGGGAAAGAAAAAGGAAAAGGACCATCGTGGCGCCAGTGCCGGACCACCGCCGGATAAAAGTGGTTCATGACAATTGATAGAGAAGGGGGGATTCGCCGGTGAATCCCCCGGACGACTGCTGAAACGTAATTGATTCTAAATTCAAGTAAAGGTGACTTCCGATGCAGCGACTGCAACTCGCTCTTTCGATCACAATCGCGACACTGCTCTGTGCAGCTGACGGCAACTCCAGTCTGGCACAATCTACTGCGCGAACTTCGTCGGGACAGGTTTCAAAACTTTTAGCGGCCCCGGTCCAGGCCCCCGTCACAGTGTCGGGCAGTCTCACGGTTACGACCGCACCTGCCGGCGTGCAGACCAGTTCCGCAGCCGCAGCTCAGAGTGCTTCGTCCTCAAGCACGGATGCCCAGCAGAAAGCCTACGAACAGAAACGGCTGGCCGAGATCAAAAAACTGAAGTTCGATCGACGCCCTTCTGCCCGCATTCAGGCCTGGGCCGCACCGGAAAAAACAGACGCGAAGCAGCCGGAAGAGAAACAGAAGCCGACCGAACAGCCCCTCGTCGCACAGAAACCGCTGACTCCCGAACAGCAGGCTGCCGCCGATAAAAAGGCGCAACAGGCGAAGCTGGACGCCGAACTGAAAGCCTTCGAAAAACAACTCGCAACGCTGCAGCGCGATGTCACAGACGGGGACTGGAAGGCCGTCAAAACATTTTTCAAGACCCTGCCAGAGGAAGAGTATGAAGCCCTCTACCTGCAGTTACTGTCCTCCCTGCAGAATCCGGAACGTCCCTCGGGAACCCGTTATCCCCAGTTCTCCGAGAAAAATGTGATCTCCATCGATGACTTCTTCCAACTGGCAGCACTTCTACCCGAAGATGCCACGGAAAAGATCGATGCGAAGAATCTGCCTTCAGGCTCGGTCAGTTCCGCACAGCTTCAGCAGATGATTCAACAGAACCCGCAACTCGCGGCACAGCTCCAGCAGAAAATGAATCAGAAGAACACGTACTTCGGTCAGCTGACGGGCATTTTCCGCATCTCGCTGGGGAACGGGTACGCCATCCAGGAGTATCTCAAAGCGTTTAACGAACAGTTGCAGAACAAAGAGCCCGTTCTGAGCAAACGCCAGGTCGCACAATTACTGGCCGATTCCGGACAGGCACAATATATGGCCGAGTACCTGCCTGCATTGGCAGATGCGATCAAAGAGGATGACCGTGAAGCCTTGAACCTGCTGTCGCGCTATTACCTGGCGCTCCCCTCCCACGAGAAAAAGAACGAACATCTGGAAAAAGCCTGGGAGGCCCTGCAGGCGGTGCTGGCGGTCGGTGAAATTTCCACCGAAGAAAAAGAAGAAGCCCTCAAGCGGGCCGTCGAACTTACACCCCGTATCAAGGAAGAGCTCGGTCAGGCCTGGCTCAAGGAGAGTTTCAGCAAACGTCCCGAACGGGGGAAGGAAATTCTTTCCACCATCGGTTCCGCGGTGGCTACGGGGATGTCGACTCAGATCAGTAACAGTTCCTTCCGTCAGCGGAGTCTGGAACTGCAGAAAATCGCCGTCGAAGCGCTGCTCACCGCAGCTCCTGAACAGGCCCAGGAATGGCAGTCGACATTACAAATGCTGGCGACCAACTGGCTGCGGGAAGCAGAAATTTCACAGACCTACGACTACTCCACCCGTCGCGGACGCACCATGCAGCGCGATTATTACGGCAACTTCTACTACACCGAAAGTAGTATGATGCAGCCGCAAATGGCGCGGCAGAACCGCATCCAGGCCATCTCGACCGGCAAAATCCTGGAGATGATTCCGGACGAGAAATGGATGAAGCTCGTCGATCCGCCTCTGCACCAGGATTTCATGACCACTATCGCCCGGCTCTATCTCAAAGTCGAAGAGGAAGACGAAGCCTTCCCGTACATTGAGAAGCTGGCCCCCCTCGATCCGCGGGAAGCGAAAACACTGGCCGAACAGTTCCTGCAGGTCTGGACGAAAAATCACAATCCGAATTCGGAGCAGCAGCGGACCAACATCTACATGTTCGCCTGGGGCTTCAATCAGCGGGCCCAGGGAATTCCGCTCACCCGTTCCAAGCAGGTTCGTAACCTCGAAGAACTCGCCAACTGGATCAAGCGGATCAACGATCTTCCCATCGAACCGATCAACGAAAGACTGATCACACAGGCTTTCACTCAGGTGCACAGTGCCGCCGAGGTATACCAGCTGGATGCGATCGAAAAAATCTACGGCACCGTCGATGGCCTGAATCCCGAGACCCTCGCGTCTCTGATTGAGACCATGCGGACGAACCTCGCTAAGGTCTGGCGGATGCCCGCGACTCAGAAGGCTGCCAAAACCAATCGCAAACAGAAAGACATCGAACGCGAAGTCATCAAAGGTTACGCGACGGCCCAGCAGGTGCTGGAGAAAGCGATTCAGAAATATCCGAAGTCCTGGGCGGTACAACTCGCGAAAGCGGCCCTCGACCATGATGCCAACGAGTTCCGGCAGGAGCTCAACCGCACGACCGAATTCTCTGAGCGCCGTCAGCATTCACTCGATGGATTTCAGAAGGCGGCTGAACTCTACGCGGCCGAGGTCGAATCGCTCGAAGAAGACAAGCAGGAGTCGACCGTCTACGAGACCTGGTTCTACGCCAGCCTCGGCGCTCCCGATTTAGGCAAGATCTCGGATACCACTGTCTCAGACCCCACGCAGTATCCCCTCATCCGCAAAGCGATTGAAGAGTTGCCCGGCGAACTCGCCAAACGGCACATGGACAAGTTTGCCAACTCCCTGTTCGTCCGGCTGAGTGCCCTCAATCCGGGTGTCAAATTCCGTTACCTGAAAGCGGGTTTTGAAATCGTGGGGGACCATGAACAGGCGCGGGAAGCGAAAAAAGTTTATGACTACTACAAAGACCTGGTGACCGAAATCAAACTGGAAACCGAAATCGATGGCTCAGATGTCGTCGGTCACGGCGAACCGTTCGGCCTGTTTGTCAACCTGCGGCACACGAAGGAGATTGAACGCGAATCGGGCGGGTTCTCCAAGTACTTGCAGAATCAAAAGCAGGGGAACTACTTCTATTACAACTACGGACGTCCGCTGGAAAACTACCGTGAGAAGTTCGAGGAATCGGCCCGCCTGGCCCTGGAAGAGCATTTCGAAATCCGTTCGATTACCTTCCAGAGCGAAGATGTGAACTCCCGCGCCGCCGAAACCTACGGCTGGCGGGTTACTCCCTATGCCTATCTGCTGCTCAAGCCCAAGGGACCTGAGGTCGACAAGATCCCAAGCCTTACACTCGACATGGATTTCATGGACACCTCCGGCTACGCCGTGATTCCCGTTGAATCGGCGCCGCTGCCTATCGACGCTTCGCCAGAGCAGGGCGATCCGCGTCCGTATGAAAAAGTGACCATCACCCAGACCCTCGACGAACGCGAAGCAAAAGAGGGCAAACTCAAGCTGGAAGTCCGGGCCACCGGGATCGGCCTGATGCCCGACCTGGATCAACTGGTCGATCTGAAACCCAAAGAATTCAACATCACTTCGATTGAAAACGAAGGCGTTTCGGTCTCACAGTTTGATAAGACAGCCCCCGGAAATGCCATCGATTCCGAACGGATCTGGATGGTCTCCATGGAGGCCCGTCCCGATCTCACCAAACATCCGGAAGCATTCACGTTCGGCTTACCAAAAGATGAGGCCCACGAAGTCACCTATCAGCGGTTCGACGATGCCGACCTTGTCTCCGTTGATCCGGAGATCATGCTCCAGCAGGAGTACGGCACTCCCGAACAGTCCTGGGTGATGCCCATCCTCGGCGGGATTGCACTGCTGTTGCTGCTGGCAATCGGTTTCAAGCTGGTGACGCGGGAAACGCAGACCGTCAGCACGGCCCGTTACCAGATGCCCGAGCAGGTCACTCCTTTTACGGTACTGGGCCTGCTCAAGGACATCGAACGTAATAACGGACTCAGTCCCGCAGGCAAAGCCGAGCTCGACACGTCCATTTCTCGTCTGGAACACTACTACTTCGAAGCCCCTACGGGAGAAGAGCCCGACCTCACTGAGGAAGCCCGTCGCTGGGTCAACCGGACGAACTGAGACAGCTCAGCTAGCGTTTATTTAACAGCTTTCAGCGTAAACAAGAGGACTGTCACGTGAGCTCTGTAATTATTCATCGTGGCCGAGGGTATGCTGTTACTCTTGTTATCAGGACTTCAACAACAGATCAGTCAAATTAGCCGCAGGGCATTAGCCCCGGTTGAAACGACTTTGGTATGTACCATTCAAATTATCAAACACTAACTGGTACTAGAGACGATCAGGAATCCATTTCTGACGGTGCGATCATCGTTTTCAGTTCGCGCTTCAGTTCCACCAGGCGGGCCAGCATCTCGCGGATCGTCTCCTGGTGATGTTCCAGGTTGGCCCGTCCTTCGCGAAGTGGATCTAAAACGATCGCTTCGTACTTGAGATACTCGGCACAGGCATAAGGCACTGCCGCTGCGATTTCCCGCGGGATCGTTACAACACCATTACAGTCGCCGTGCAGCAGATCACCGGGCCGGATGGTCAAGCCGCCGACCTCCACGGGAATGCCGGTCTCTTCGAAGTGACAGTATCCGTGCCCGCACATGATCCCGTGACTGAAACAGGGGAAGTCGAGCAGCCTGACATTATCGATATCCCGGGCAGCCCCCGAAGTGATCAGACCGACGGCTCCAAAGGTTTTGTACGTCAGACACATTCCGTCCCCGAACGTGGCTCCCGCGGGCGGATCGTCCAGATCCTGAAAGACGACAATCGCCGGTCCGGGTAGTTCTGCAAACGAACTGATCAGCCGCGCAGACACGCCGGGATCGATGTCCGCTGCAGGCGGCGCGGAAGAACGAAAGGTCGCGGTCGCCGCATAACCAACCATGGGAGGCAGCTCCGGAAAGCAGGCTGCGATCTCCCGTTGCATGTAGCCTGCGGTCCGCGGTCGCACCTCAAACAGCTCAATCGCGTTGCAGATCGTCGGCGTATCAAACTGCTGTAACTCAGTCAGGTCAGGTAATGCAGACATCAGAGATTTCCCAAATAAGGTTTGACATCAGGAATTGAATAGATACTATTTAATCAGAAATAAACACGATGTAAATCAATAAATTGACGATATTTGTTTAATAAGTAGTATCTATGGCCGCCGAAACCAGTATCCAGTTGACCCAGTCCGATGAGCTTGCCGAGCGGATTCGGGCACGTATTCAGGACGAACGGCTCACCGACGGGGCCTTTTTCATGACTGAAGCCGACCTCGCGGAAGAGTACGATGTTTCGCGAACCGTTGCCCGGGAAGCCGTCAGTCGACTGGTGGCCATCGGTCTGCTCGAAGCCCGCAAACGGCTGGGGCTGATTGTCAGACGTCCCGATCCGCTCCGTCTGCTGCAACTGGGGCTCCCCTCCTTATTCGACTCGGACCAGGATATCGCTGAGCTGTCGATGCTGCGATACGTGGTTGAGATGGGGGCCGTCGACCTGGCCATTCGCAATGGCAGCGACGAACAGTGCCAGCAGCTTTGTGAACTGGCGCAGGAGATGGAAACCGCCATTCGCAGTCACCGGCCCGAAAAAATTTCCGAACTGGATATCGCCTTTCACTCACTGCTGTTGCAGATGACATCGTCCACGTTGATCGCCGGCATGCAGCGGGTGCTGGTCAACTTCTTCGATACGGCCTATCAGGATTACCAGTCCGACGCGGCGACCGGCGAACGGATGATCTGGGAGCACCAGGAACTCGCTGCCGCTATCCGTGATCGTGATTCGAACCGGGCCCGCACCATGATGCAGATGCAGTCCCGCTTCTGGCTGGATCAGAAACCGACAGACTCAAAATAAATCATCCGCGCTCAAATCAGGAAGCAGCCTTATGCAGGGGAATTCAGACAGCACTCAGACACAGCCGTCAATCGGCACATATCATGTCAGTCCAGGGGCAGGGCAGGGACGTGGTGTTGCGGACTGCTCATGCTGTTTCTGTTTACTGGCACCAGCCTGGCTCGCGACATTCATGTCGACCCGGATAACGGCAATGATGCTGCCCAGGAAGGGCCGCTCAAAACAATCCGCCAGGCGATCCGCAACGCACAGCCGGGCGACACGATTCATCTGCTGCCTAAAGTCTATCACGAATACGCCGGCTTTTACGGCAAGCGCGGAGAACCGGGGAAGCCGATCACCCTGGACGGACACGGTGCGACGCTGGAAGGTTCCGACCCCCTCGACATTACTCAATGGAACGAAGTCAAACCTGACCTCTATCGTAGTGAGCAACTCCTGCCTGCGGTCAATGACGCCATCCTGCAACGCTGGTTTTTCGTCTGGAACGGCAAGATGGTTCACATGGGCCGGACCTCCAAAGGCCCCAGCCAGGAACTCAAACAGCCGGCGGAACTGAAGGCGGGAGAATGGACGTTTGTGAAAACAGGGCCCGCCGACGAAAAGTCATCCCAGATCAAGGGAGCCTTTTATTTGAAAGTCTCTCCCGGTGCCCAGCTCAGCGAACAGCAGATTCGCGTTCCCGTCCGTTCCGCGGGAGTACAGTTTGGCGGTTCGAAAGACAACTACAACGCGCACCTGGTGATTCGCAACCTGACCTGCACGCATCCCTATAACGATGGTTTCAATATCCACGGACATTGTGAAGACGTGCTGTTCGAAAATATCCAGGCCATCGAATGTGGCGATGACGGCATCAGTGCTCACGAGACGGCCGAGTACAAAGTCGACGGCTTTGTTTCAATCGGAAATTCGACCGGCATCTGTGACACGGGAGCCAGTCGGACCAGTTACAATCGGGTCTATATTCGCGACTGTCTCGGCTTCGATCTCTTTTTCCTCGATACGGGGCGCTATGAACTGACTAATGCGGTCGTGCTTTCATCCGCTGTTCGCACGCTGATGCTCACCGGTCGCGCGGAAGAGACAGAACCCTGCACGCTGACGATGAAGAATGTCTTTATCCGGCGGGTCAGGGGGAAGAACGAAGTCCGTGTCTCCCGCAATTCGATTCTGGATGCGAGCCATGTTACGTTGATGGGACTCAACTTTCAGGCGACCGGTGGCGAAGTTCGTCTGTTCGATTCCCTGATTGCCGGCGCGACGGCCCGGCAGCTCGAGGAAGCGGAGTACGAATATCTGAATGTTTCCCGGTCTGCCGATCCCCTGACTACGGAGATGTCGATCTGGAAAGACGTCAAATGGACGGGCGACCGCAACCGCTATCAACTCCAGAGTCTGCGCCTGGATCGCACCTTTTTCGCTCCCCAGGACTTCGCCACATTCCAGCAGCAGATCGGCCAGGAACAGGAGTCCCAGTGGTTGTCCGACGTCTCCCGCGTTACCGGCTGTGGTGCCGACCTGGCGAAACTGAAACAGACCGTGATTCCCGAACGTGAACTGAAATCTCCGCGAATCCAGTCACTCCTCCCCTGATGAACGTCCTTGAACACGAAAGAACCAGCATGCACGCCCCTCATTCTCGTCAACTGTCAGGACTCATCCTCGCCTGCTCCCTGATCCTTGTCTGTATTGTTTCCCTGAATGGACAGCTGGCGGCACAAACGCCGGGCCGGGTCTCTGTCGACCGGGGACCGGCTGTTGAAGAAGCGGTCTTTTTCTCGTTCGATGACCGCGCGATTCCCTGGCGTCATAATCTGGCACTGACGCCCCAGACAGCAAAAAAACATCCCGCCAATCCGGTGCTCCGCCGGGGACCGGAAGGCGCCCCCGATCACGGACATGCGATTTTGTATGGCAGCGTGTTGTATCTGGATGGGAAGTTCCGCATGTGGTACCTGGGCATGTTCGAAACCGCGATCAAAAGCGGCCAGGCGCCCGGCTGGTGGCGGCCCATGTGTTACGCCGAGAGCGAAGACGGCATTCACTGGACCAAACCGAAACTGAACCTGGTCGAATTCAACGGTAACAAACAGAACAATATCTGCCTGATCAAGTCACAGGTTCCCTCGCTGGCCAAGGTCAATGATTTTCTGACGGTTCTGTATGACGCCAACGATCCCGATCCCCAGCGGCGTTATAAGTGTGCCTATATCGCACATCCCCCGTTCGCCGACGTACGCGGCGGACGCAGTCAGATCGGTCCGGATGAACGTCGCTGGGGTGCCTTCATCTGCGCGACCAGTGCAGACGGCCTGACCTGGAATGTTGTCGGAGACCGACCGATGAATGCGGGAGGGGAACGCTTTGAAGTTTCCAGTCTCTACCGTTACGGCAACTTCTATTATGCCAGCGGTCAGTTGATTTCTCCCTGGACCTGGCGGATGGATGGTTCAAAGATTGGTCGCGTGATGCTCACCTACCGTTCGCCCGACTTCGAACACTGGTCCGGTGCGAAAGCACTCTCATTTGCCCGCCCGGGACAACTGACGGCCACACCCGTACCCGGTCAGCAGACCCACATGGGGGCCGGGATCTGGAATCGCGGCAACGTGCTGGTCGGCCTGTATGGCATGTGGCAGGATGCGCCTGAGAAACCCAAGGATGGCCGCTATTGGAATACCGGTGTCAGCGTCGATCTGGGACTGATCGTCAGTGATGACGGCGTCCATTTCCGTGAACCGGTGCCCGATCATCCGGTTATCGCGCGGGGCGAAAAAGGGGAGTGGGATGATATCGCCCTCCTGCAGGGACACGCGTTTGTCAACAAGGGAGACCAGACCATGATCTGGTATTCTCACTGGGACACCGGCGGTAAGCTCAAGAACATGGAGATCGGAATGGCCACCCTCCGTCGGGACGGCTTTGGTTATCTCTCCCGCAAACTCGAACAGAACGGCGCCCACTTTGTGACCGCTCCTTTCACAACGGAAGGGAAGCTGCAACTCTCCGTGAACCTGGAAGGGGTCAGCCAGGACAGACCACTGACGGTCGAACTGCTGGATGAATTCGATCGACCGCTGCCCGGATATTCGGGAGATCAGGCAGCCCAGGTGACACAACCCGGCACACGGACTCCCGTCGTCTTTACAGGTCAGCAGAACAGCACGCTGCCCGCAGGAAAACCGCTGGCGTTACGCGTCACATTCCCGGATTCCGAGGAAGTCAAAGTCTACGCCCTGTATGTAGGCCAGTAAGGGAGTCAGGGCTTCACCGCTGTCACTGGAAAAGCCTGTTCCTCTGTTGAGCGGAAACCTGAATCCAATTTGCGGGCGCCCCCCGGTCTATGATATAATCAAACTTTGATTCATAGACGAATTTCCCACCTGCAGCAGGCTCGCCCGATGAAATTACGTTTTGTTCTTCCCCTGATTGTCGTGTTTCAGATCACGATGGCGTCCGCCGTTCAGGCAAAGCCAATCGATTTCGCGCATGATGTGGTACCCATTCTGAAACAGCATTGCGTCGCCTGTCATGGTGGCCGCGAAGCAAAGGGCTCGTTTTCACTGAATACCCGGTCGCTCTGGATGGAGTCCGGCTTTGTCGATGTGAAAGACCCCGCCGCGTCGTATCTGCTGGAACTGGTCACCTCTCAGGATCCGGAAATGCAAATGCCTCCCAAAGGGAAGCCGCGTCTGTCGGCGAAAGAGGTTGCGACTCTCAAACAGTGGATCAGCGAAGATCTGCCCTGGGAAGCCGGCTTCACATTCGGGAAACAGGCTTACGAGCCGCCCCTCAAACCGCGGCGTCCCGAACTCCCTGCCGCCGTCGATAACCGCACGCATCCCATCGATCGCCTGATCGATCACTACCTGGCCGAACACCAGTTGCCCCGGCCCGGACCGATTGACGATGCGACCTTTCTAAGACGCGTTCGTCTCGACCTGACGGGCCTGCTCCCTACGCCGGAAGAGTTAAATGCGTTTCTGGAAGATCCATCCTCTGATAAGCGGACACGCAAAATTCAGGAACTGCTCGCCGATGACACCGCCTACGCCGATCACTGGCTGTCGTTCTTTAATGATCTGCTTCGCAACGATTACAGCGGAACCGGTTTCATCACCGGGGGCCGCAAACAGGTTTCCGCCTGGTTGTATGAATCGCTGCTCTACAACAAACCCTTTGACCAGCTGACGCGCGAACTGATCGCGCCGCCCACCGATGCCAGCCGCGGGTTCATTGATGGCATCAAGTGGCGGGGCAATGTCTCAGCCGGACAGACTGTCGAGATTCAGTTTGCCCAGAGCCTGGGGCAGGCCTTTCTGGGGATTAACCTCAAGTGTGCCTCCTGTCACGACAGTTTCATCGATCGCTGGACGCTGGAAGAATCGTACGGACTGGCCGCGATTTACTCGGAACGTGCTCTGGAAATTCATCGCTGTGACAAACCGATCGGCAAGACGGCGAAAGCCAGCTGGCTCTTTCCGGAACTGGGTACGATCGATGCAGGCGCTTCCCGCGCAGCACGTCTGCAGCAGCTGGCCCAGTTGATGACCCATCCGGACAACGGGCGGTTTACCCGTACAATTGCGAACCGACTCTGGCATCGTCTGCAGGGCAGGGGGATCGTGCATCCGCTTGATGCCATGCAGACCAAACCCTGGAACGAAGACCTGCTGGATTATCTGGCCGTTTACCTGAGCGACAACAAGTACGACATCAAAAAAGTCCTGGAACTGATCGCGACCTCCGAGGCGTACCAGTCGCAGGTGGAAATTGTCGAAGGTGGAGAAGACTCCGATTATCTGTATCGCGGTCCCCGCTCGCGTCGTCTGACGGCAGAGCAGTTTCTGGATGGCGTCTGGCAGATCACAGGGGCCGCTCCGGACAAGTTCGATGCCCCCATCTTCCGCACGCGGATTGAACCGGATCAGAAGCAGGATTTTGACCTCAAAGCCAAATGGATCTGGGGCGATTCCGCGAAACAGGTGCCCCCCGCGGATGAGACGATTGTGGTCCGCAAAATCATCGAGCTGCCCGCTGCGGTCAAACGGGGAGGCGCAGTTCTGACATGCGATAATTCGCACATCCTGTTCATCAATCGCAGGGAAGCCGACCGCGGTGACAACTGGGCCCAGGTCCGCACGCTCCCCCTGCACACGTTATTGAAACCGGGTAAGAATGAAATCACGGCCATCGTACATAACGGGGGAGGGGCTCCCAATCCGGCAGGCTTCTTCTTCGATGCACGACTGGAACTCGAGAACGGGGAACAGCGCGAAATCTCTTCAGACGCTTCGTGGGAGTGGAATCCGAACGCACCCGCGACGAAGGAAGGTCGCTTGGGAGGCATTTCCGGAAAGTGGGCTCCCGTTACCATCGTCAAGCCGGTCGGCAGCTGGACGAACGCCGTCGACTCACAGGCCCGCAGCCTGCTGGCAGTCGCCGCGGAAGGCAAACAACCGATGGTCCGGGCTTCGTTACTCAAAAATACCGCGTTGATGAAATCACTGGGACGACCGATGCGGGAGCAGATTGTCTCGATGCGACCTGGCCAACTGACGACGCTGGAAGCCATCGATCTTTCCAATGAAGCGACCCTGGCCCAGGCGTTTGCCCAGGGGGCACAGCGTCTGATCGCACAGACCGACGGCGATCCCCAGCGTCTGACCGAGCATCTGTACCAGTTCGCGCTTTCCCGCAAACCGACGACCGCCGAAACCGAAATTATCACGCAGATCCTGGGCGAACAACCCCAGCCGGCCCAGGTCGAGGACCTGCTCTGGTCGGTCTGTATGCTGCCCGAGTTTTTCCTGATCCGTTGATGACTGTTATAATACCTGTATTACGAGTCTTTAATGCACCTCTCACAGTGAGAACGACCGATGACATTTGAAATCGATCCCACCGCTCCCGAACAGATTGTCCGCCGCGATTTCCTCAAGCATCTGAGTGCCGCTGGCGCTGCGGCGCTGATGTCGGGGACGCCACGTCTGCTCACCGCGAATGAAGCTGAACCGGTCAAACAACCCCAGGCTACCGCGGACAGTTGCATTCTGCTCTGGATGGGAGGCGGGATGGCGGCTCCGGATACCTTCGATCCCAAACGCTATCTGCCGTTCAAAAAAGGACTCAAAGTCGCTGATATGCTGAGCACCTTCCCGGCAATCCCCACCGCCGTCGATGGACTGGAGATCTGTGAGGGACTGGAAGGCATTGCTTCGGTCATGGACCGTGCGACGCTGATCCGCTCAGCCGTACAACCCGACCTGGGCAGCATTCTGCACTCGCGACATCAGTATCACTGGCACACCGGTTATGTTCCTCCACAGACCGTCGCCGCTCCGCATTTAGGCGCCTGGATGGCCCGGGTGATCGGCCCCCGTAATCCTGTGATGCCGGCCTTCATCAATATTGGCCAGCGACTCGAAGGCGTCGGGGAGAGCGAAGAGCTCAAGGCCTTCACCACGGCCGGATTTTTCGGCAGTGAATTTGGACCGCTTAACCTGCCTTATCCCGAGGAAGCTGCCAAGTCGGTGCGCCCGCCGCAGGGCATGACGGGGCAACGGTTCGTCAACCGTAATAAACTCTATCGGAAGCTCATCGATCAGAGCCCGCAGCGGGAACTGATGAGCGACTATCATCAGGAATCGATGTTGCGGTCGATGGACAAGGCGTATCGCCTGCTCAGTTCCAAAGAACGGGATGCCTTCGACATCACGCTGGAAAAGGAAGACGTCCGCCAGAAGTACGGCGACAGTCGCTTCGGTCGTGGCTGTCTGTTGGCCCGACGTCTGGTGGAATCAGGAGCGAGGTTTGTCGAAGTCACCACCGAGTACGTTCCCTTCCTGCACTGGGACACACACGCCGACGGGCATACCACGATGGACCGCATGCATAAGGAGATCGACCCGCCGATCACGCAGCTCATTCTCGATCTCGAAGCACGGGGACTGCTCGACCGGACCCTGGTGATTATCGCTTCAGAATTCAGTCGCGATGCACTGATCGAAGGTCAGCCAGGCTCCAACGCCCGAGATCAGGCCCGCGAAAAGGTCGATGAAATTTCCGAGATGAAGCACTTTGGTCTGCATCGTCATTTCACTGGAGGGACCAGCGTTGTGATGTTTGGCGGAGGAATGAAACGTGGCTTTGTCTATGGCAAAACAGCTGATGAGCGCCCTTTGATGGCGATTGAAAATCCGGTCTCCATCGAAGATCTGCACGCTACCATCATGACAGCGATGGGCATCAGCCCCAAAACCGGCTTCGACATCGAAGGCCGTCCGTTCTATGTCACCAAAGATGCTAAGGGACAGGCGGTACAGGAACTATTTGCGTAAACCAGAGTCTGTTTGCATGAATGATAGTTCTGCCAGCGTCTAGTCCAGCGCCACCAGGTTCAGCAGGTCCCCGATCGATTTGTGTTTTTCGATCGGGTGCCGTAATGCCTGATCCGTAAGTACCTGGTAATGGTTCTGACGTCCGATTTTCTCTCGCTGCAGAAACCCCTCTTCCTCCAGGTCCTGGATGATCCGCTGTACTGCACGCTCGGTAATTCCCACTTCGAGGGCCACTTCTCGCAGCACAATCGTGGGATTCCGGTGCAGGACGATCAGTACATGCGCGTGGTTCGTCAGGAATGTCCAGCGATGTCCCGATTCGGGGACTGCCTTCCGGGAAGAGGCGGAGTCGACTGCAGAATCCGCCGCTGTTTTACCCGTCTCCTTCGGGGGTTCCGCTTTACGTGACTGACGTTTACTAGACGCTTTACCCATGATTCAAACTCCGTCTCAGTTCTGGCATTTAAATCAAGATGTCAGAACTTTTTTTATTGCGTGACTGTTCCCGGAGAAAGGGGACGGGAAATGACCATATCTTATTATAGCGACTGATGATACGAAATGCTATTCGTGAATGCCAGATCGTTTGATGGTCGAGAAATTTGCTCGAAAATGCTCTTTCTAATCAGTTTTGCTCATAAAAATTCCCCGTTAATGGCGAAGTACTATTGACGAAAAGAAATTCGTGTATAACAATACGCGAATAGTTAAGCGCAAATTGTACTTCGCAATAAAAAAGGGAGAGCATTGTGTATCAGTTGGCAGAGACATTGATCGTTTCCGCAGGATTATTGATGGCAACGGGACTGGTGCCAGGTCGCTGGTGCAAAAAGCTGCAGTTCAAGCTGCGTGATGGCGTGACGCTGCTGGCGGGTTTACAGACGCTGCTGGCACTGGCAATCACACTGATGAACGTCACGGGCGCCTGGTGGGGAACGGGGCCGTTCACCGAACCAGTTCGCATCGAATATGCCAGAGTGCAGTGGCTGTTGCTGGATGGCACCTCCAGTCTGATGTTTGCCCTGGTCTCGTTCGTGGGCTGGGTTATCTGTCGCTACTCGATCCGGTTTCTGGATGGTGAGCCCGAACTCGGAAACTACTATCGCTGGACCGCGCTGACGATTGGAGCCGTCTCCCTGATGGCTCTGTCGGGAAATCTGCTGCTGTTCATCGCTGCCTGGGCACTTGCCAGCCTGGGGCTGCATCATCTGCTCCTGTTCTACCGTGAACGACCCGCGGCCCGACGGGCTGCCTGGAATAAGTTCATCGTCAGCAGAACCGGTGACCTCTGTCTGCTGATCGCAGCGATACTCATCTACCTGGAATGCCAGACTCTGAACTTTAGCCCTCTGTTCGAGCAACTGTCAGGCTCTGGTTCAACTGAGAGCATGCCTTTGATGTGTGGCGTCTGGCTGCTGATAATCGGGGCTGCGATCAAAACGGCACAGTTCCCCTTTCACTCGTGGCTACCTCAGACCCTGGAGACACCGACGCCGGTCTCGGCTCTGATGCACGCCGGTATTGTGAACGCAGGCGGCTATCTGCTGATTCGCACGAGTCCACTGGTCCAGCTGGTTCCCGCCGCTCTGGCCTGCCTGGTGCTGATCGGAACCCTCACGGTCTGTATTGCCGCCACTTCGATGCTGGCTCAGAACAGCATCAAAAAGAAACTGGCTTATTCCACAGTCGCCCAGATGGGCTTCATGATGTTGCAGTGTGGCCTGGGAGCCTTCTCTGCGGCCATGCTGCACCTGCTGGCGCATTCCTTCTACAAAGCGTATGCCTTCCTCAGCAGCGGAAGTGTGCTCGAGCAGAAACGGGCACTCGGCAGGGGGGCAGAACCGGTGCAGACGGTGCCTGTCTCTCCCTGGAAGCTGCTGCTGACAACCGGTGGTGTTGTTCTCGGGTTTCTGGCAGTGCTGTCACTGTTTGGAATCAATCCAGCCACCAAGCCGGGGGGGATTCTGCTGGGGTTGGTTGTCTGTCTCGCGCTGACGGGCTGGCTGAAACAGGCCTGGCAGACCGGCGATTACCTGCTCGTACTCCGCACATCCTGGGCCGCCGGGGGCGTCTGTCTGCTGTACTGTCTTGCCTTTCTTACTGTTGACCGCCTCGTGACGCCGACTCCGGTCACGTCATTGGCCGATCCCTCGCTGCTGATGATTGGGGGACCTGCAGTTCTGGTGGTCCTCGGTTTTACCAGCCTGCTGCTGCTGAATGACCGGCTGACACAGTCGCGAAGATCAGAATGGATGAATGCCCTCTACATCCACGCCTTGAACGGGTTTTACGTCGAAGCCTGGTTTCGTCAGCGACTGGGGCACCTTTTGAAACAGTGAATCTGCCCGGCTTCGTCGCTCTGAATCAATCTCAAATATCCCAGTAAGGTTAATCTCATGTCACAAGTACAGTCTGCTGTCATCAACAAGCAACCGCTGGAAGTCTGGCGAGGACTTTCATCCCGGCAGTTGCCCGAACGGGAACTGCTGCAGGAGGCCCTGCAGAGCGTGCATCAGTGCATCTCCCCGGTCTGGCCGTTGAAAGATTACGTCGCCGTCAATCCCTACCACGGAATCACCGACCGTTCCTTTCTCAACGTCCGAAAATATCTGCGGATCTTTTCGGACTCGGAAACCCTGATGCCGCTGCAGCACTACGCCGCTGCCTTCCGGGCCGGACAGTTTGAGCTCAGTGATGTTGAGTCGGCCCTGGCAGAACTGCAGGCTGAGAACATGGTAGCCGAGTCTCTTCCCAGTGCCGCCCAGTTGGTAGCCTGTCTGGGGGCACTGGAATCAGTGACTGCAGAGCCGGATACGCCCGACAAAACACCCCGCAAACGACAGATGCGTGCCTTCTCAGAAATCCTGGATGCACAGACGGGTGGTGACTGGACGCAAACCATCGGCGATGAACTTTCTAAATTCTGTGCCCAGCATTACGACCAGGGCGAGGCTGCCTGGAAAAGCCCCTGGCAGCATCTCTCACTCTTCGACGGCTGGCGAAACGCAGCACAACATGATCGCAGCATGGAGATTCAGGGAGTCGGTGGTTTTCGTCAGCTGGTGCAGCAGTTACCGGACTCCGCAGAAACGACACTGGCAGTGATGCTGGATAAACTGAACGTGCCCCGGGCACTCTGGGAGACCTATCTGCTCTGTCAGGCCTGTCAGACACCCGGCTGGAGCGCCTGGGCGAAATACCAGTTCGAGCAGGGATCCTCCGAAGAACTCGTTAGCAGCGATCTCACCGGGCTGCTGGCAATCCGACTGGTTTACGAAGCAGCTCTCTCTGAGGCGAAATCCTTCGAAGTCGACTGGAGCAAACTGGCCGGAGCCACGCCTGTCCGGTTCAAGGTTCCCTTCGATTCTGAAGAGCAGGTTATCGAACGCTACATACTGCTGCGAGCTTCTGAAATTGCTTACCGCAACAAACTGCTAAACAGCCTGCGGGACAATGTTTCAAACTGCGGTCAGTCGACCGAGCGAAAGCTGGCCCAAATGGTATTCTGTATCGACGTGCGATCCGAACGGATGCGACGTCAGCTGGAACAGACGTCGGCAGAGATTGAAACACTCGGCTTCGCCGGCTTCTTCGGAATTCCCATGGAATATATCCGCTGGGGCGATCAGGGGGGAGATAACCAGCTTCCGGTTCTGCTCCAGCCTCAGTTTCAGGTAACTGAAGAACTCCCGAAGAAAGATCAGGGACAACAGGAGCTACTGCTGGAACAGCAGGGGGGCGTCAGGTCGTTCCGCAAACTCTGGAAGCGATTTCAGCAGTCGGCGGTCGGAAGCTTCCCCTTCGTAGAAACGATGGGCCTGTTTTACGGGCTTTTGCTGGGCAAGCGCGCCTGGGGAACCAGAGTCAGCGCTGGTGTGGAGACGAAGACAACGTATTCACAGCAGCGGAAACCAGAGCCACGTCCGAGTCTGAACGGCCTGGATGCGCAGGGGATTACCGTTGAAAAACTGACTGAGATGGCTGAGACGATTCTGAAAAACATGAGCCTCACAGCAGGATTTGCCCGGCTGGTGGTCTTCTGTGGTCACGAAAGCCAGACCGTGAACAATCCACTCAAAGCGGGCCTGGACTGTGGCGCCTGTGGCGGTCATTCCGGTGCCTCTAATGCCCAGGTAGCTGCTGAGATCATGAACCTGGCTGCAGTGCGACGGGGACTCAAACGAAGAGGTATCGAGATTCCCGACGATACCCTCTTCATCGCAGGCGTGCACAACACGACTACCGATCAGATCAACTTTTTCGAACCGGACCAACTCTCCGCTTTACACCGCGAGCAGTTGGACTCACTGCAGCAACTTACACTGCAGGCAACACACATGACCCGGGCGGAACGACTGACGTCCCTCAACACTGGTTCTGTCAGCGAACTCTTGCAACGGGCCGGCGACTGGTCTGAAGTGCGGCCGGAATGGGGGCTGTCCAATAATGCAGCCCTGGTGGTAGGGCCTCGGGAATTGACACGCGCGGTCGACCTGGATGGTCGTACTTTTCTGCACAACTATGATCCCAACCAGGATCCGGAAGGGACCGTGCTGGAGAATATCATGACCGCTCCCATGATCGTGGCCCACTGGATCAACATGCAATATTACGCGTCCACTGTCGATCAACGTTACTGCGGCAGTGGGAATAAAACCGTGCACAACGTGACCGGCGTTTTCGGCATTCTCTCCGGCAATGGAGGCGATCTGATGACCGGGCTCCCCTGGCAGTCTCTGCATGACGGTCAAAACCTTCAGCATCAGCCACAACGTCTACAGGTCGTGATTAACGCATCGCGACAGGCCATTGAAAACGTGATTGCCCGACACACGCTGGTCGCCAATCTTCTGCAGGGAAGCTGGCTCTACCTGATCGCCTGCGAAGCAGGAGAGTTCTATCAATATCGCGCGGGCAATCAGTGGAAGCAACTTGATTGCGCTGACTGAGGGAATCCGCCGTGGCGAAGAACTCGTTAGCGTACTTGCGGCCATCGTGAAGAGAGCAGAAAAAGCAGTCTCCCTCGCACACGTTCGTTATCTGACGCGATTGAGTGGAGAAATCTGAGTTTAGAGCCAGAGAGTCCAGTTGGTTTGGACAGGTTTGAATCTGGTGTACGAAATAACCTGGTTTTTTCAGCTGAAGGAGTCTCGTAATGACGATATCATATACAGATCGCAATGGTTTATTGAACTTTCGATTGAAACAATTGTGTAAACGCAGGTTAGAGTACGCACTTTCACGCTTTCAGAACCGGATCAGGTCGATTGATCTTTATGTCAGCGATCTGAACGGACCCCGGGGAGGCATAGATAAAGCCTGTCGAGTACGAATTGTACATGAGAAGGGATCGGTAATCGTCAATCAGAAAAGTGAGGATCTTGCTGTCTGTATTTCACGTGTAGCGGAAAAAGCGGCCCGGGCAGTGTCTCGCTCGTTGGGACGTTCACTGAAATTCAGACGTGAAAGACTTAACATCGCTCTGGATAAAGAGATGGAATAGTTCTGAATTAATACATTCCTTTAAAAATGGGACGATGTCTCTATGATTATCTGGGAAAAGAACCTATCTTGCGATTCCTGTAAGTATCAGGAAATCAAGGGGTAGCAGGATCCTGTAGGGCTGATGGTGCTACTTGATTTCCACCATAGAAAAGGTCAGCACGCTGATTCTTTTCTAACCCGCCTGGTAATCTGATTACTTCTACAGAGACTGATATGAATCTGGATCGCTCCGATATAAAAGCGGCGGCCTGGTTGTTTGAACAACTCTCAATTGAGGCTGGCCACTCTGCTGATCGATCGCGCATACAACGTACGTTGATCGAATCCGCTGCCGCTACATCTTCAGAACACGAGGACCACTGGTGGAGCTGGCTCATTGAAGCCAGCCGCAGCTTGGGGCTGAAGTTCAAATTAATGGACTGTACCTTCCGTGAAGTGCGTAATATCACCCGGGAAGGGGGGCGTCTGATCACCCGCGTCGGTGAAAAACCCAGTTGGATGGCCCTGATGGGCAGTAAGCGTCAGCGGTTTCAGTTGCTGCAACCCGATGAGGATCAGAAACAGCAATGGGTCAGTTCTCGCAGGTTGAGAAGACTGCTCGAACTTTCTGAACGGGATCAGGTGGTCCGCTGCCTGGTCATCAAGCCCGATCTGGCTGCCGGCGGTGATGGTGCCCACGAAACGCATCATCTGCCTCCCCTGGATCGTGTGCTGACGTTAATGAAACCCGAGGCGTCCGACATCTGGACGGTGACCGTGTTTGCTCTGATTACCGGTCTGCTCGCACTGGCGACACCGCTGGCTGTGGAATCGCTGGTGAATACGGTAGCCTTCGGACGACTCCTCCAGCCGGTGGTAGTCCTCGCCTTGATGTTGCTGGCTTTCCTCTCTTTTTCAGCGGCCCTGTTGGGGTTACAGACGTACGTCGTCGAAATTATTCAACGCCGGATCTTTGCGCGCGTGTCTGCGGATCTTTCCTATCGTCTGCCGCGTGTCATCCCCTCTTCCATGGAGGGACAGTCGGCCCGGGAACTGGTCAACCGCTTCTTCGATGTGATCACAGTACAGAAAGCGTCCTCCGCCCTGATGCTTGATGGTATTTCCCTGGTGCTGAATACCCTGATCGGTATGACCGTGCTGGCCTTTTATCATCCGTGGTTGCTGGGTTTCGACATTGTCCTGCTGGCATTGATTCTGTTTATCATTTTTGTACTCGGTCGTGGTGCCGTGAATACAAGTATCAAAGAGTCAAAGGCCAAGTATGTCGTAGCCAGCTGGCTGGAAGACCTGGTCAACTGCCCGACCGCCTTCCGCTACCGGGGGGCTGCCGAGTTTGCCCTCGATCAGGCCGACCATTACACTTATGAATATCTCAATGCCCGGAAAAAACACTTCCGCATTGTCATGCGTCAAATCATTTTTGCCCTCGGATTGCAGGCGGCCGCAAGCACCACGCTGCTGGGGCTGGGGGGCTGGCTGGTGATTGCCGGACAGCTGACACTGGGGGAACTGGTGGCTGCTGAGCTGATTGTGACCGTGATCGTCGGCTCGTTCGCCAAAATGGGAAAACACCTGCAGAGTTACTACGACCTGCTCGCTTCGGTCGATAAACTGGGTATGTTGTTTGACCTGCCCATGGAACGCCAGGATGGTCTGCTGCAATTTTCTCAGAGCGACCCTGCTGAAGTCAGTATTAACGGCGTCGGTTTTATCGATTTCCACGGCCATTCCAGTGAGCATCACATTGACCTGTTCGTCGAAAGCGGCGCGCGACTGATGCTGACGGGGCCGAGTGGTAGTGGCAAAAGCCGTCTGCTGGACCTGCTTTTTGGACTGGCGCCTGTATCGAAGGGACACGTCTCCATCAACGAGATCGATCCCCGCGACATGCGACCCGACGCACTGCGGAAACATGTCGCTCTGGTGCGGAATATCGAAATCTTCAATGGCTCCCTGGAAGAAAATATTCACCTGGAACGCCCTTATGTCTCGACAAGTGATGTGCGCGAAGCCCTGGAATGGGTCGGACTGTATGAACAGGTCTTGAAACTGCCTCACGGTTTGCAGACAGAACTGGTCGACACCGGATATCCGTTAACTGAAAATCAGGCCCGCAAGCTGATGCTGGCCCGAGCCATCGTCGGGCGACCGCGGCTGCTCCTGGTTGACGGTCTGCTCGATGCACTTCCCGATGACGAGGCGGACGAACTGACCCGCATGCTGGTTGACTCCGACCGTCTCTGGACACTGATCATGGTAACAGGCAGACGAAATCTAATTGAGCTGGGGACCAGCACTCACACCCTGAGCGGTTCGGAAGCAATGCTTTCGGGAGGATCTGCAGATGTCAGTTGAACCATCCCTTGATGTGCCCGCCTCAAAAGCGGAAGAGCAACGGCTCTCGATGCTGACGCCCGTGGCTTACAGCGAATCGAGCATGCCCTCCCTGCGCCTGGTCCGTTCTTCACGTCTGGCCCGGCGGATCGCGAAAATTCTGTTTCTGCTGCTGATCCTGACGATCCTGTTGATGATGTTCGCCCCCTGGCAGCAGTCGGTTACCGGCACGGGGAATGTTCTAGCTTACTCTCCCGATCAGCGTCAACAGGTGATCCAGGCTACGATCAAAGGAAAAATTTCGCGTTGGGGCGATGAAATTTACGAAAATGCCAGGGTTAAAAAAGGGCAGATCATTGCCGAGATCAGCGACCTGGACGAATCTTACTCGGCCCGGCTCGATATGCAGCTAATGAATTCTCGCCAGGCGGTCACCGCTGCAGAGCAGCACCTGGAAGCCAGTCAGCGGGCACTCGAAGCGTCCAAAACCATCGTGGAATCCTACCAAGCCCAGGTACAGGCATACGAAACCGTCAAACGGGAGACGATTGCGGCTCAGAACTCGTACATTGAGGTTGCGGATAAGAAGGTCAAAGCCGAACAGCAGAAATTACTCGAACTGGAAGCCGCCATCCCCCAGTTGCAGGCCGAATATGACCGCATGAAAACCCTGTACGGCGAGAATAATATTTCACTCCAGAAAGTGCAGGAGGTCCAGCGGAAACTCAAGGAATCTATGAGTAAGGTTAAAGGAGCCGAGTTCTACTACGCTGCCGCCAAGGACGAATTGGCGGGCAAACAGAGTGAGCGTAATGCCAAGGTTGAGAAAGCGCAAGCCGATATCGATAAGGCCAAGGCTCTGTTGAGAAAAGCGAACGGCGATGTTTCCAAGGCTGAGAGTGATATCGCTAAGTCGCGTCAGGAACTGAATAAAGCACAAAAAGACGTGCTGGATATGCAGGTTAAGGTTTCACGCCAGGAGAGCCAGGTCATCAAGGCTCCTTTCGACGGCTATATTGTGCAGATCACACCCAACCTGGGAACCGCAATTCTAAAACAGGGAGATCCCATATGTACGATCGTCCCCTTTACCACTGACCGTTCCGTGCAGATCTGGCTCGACGGTAACGATGCGCCCCTGGTTGAGCCCGGCAGGCATGTGCGTCTGCAGTTCGAAGGCTGGCCCGCCATCCAGTTCGCTGGCTGGCCCTCGGTGGCCGTCGGAACCTTCGGAGGCGAAGTCATTTCCGTAGACTCCATCGATGATGGTCGCGGCAAATTCCGGATCCTGGTCCGTCCCGATCCGGATGATAACCCCTGGCCCCAGGATCGCTTCCTCCGGCAGGGGGTGCGGGCAAATGCCTGGGTGCTGCTCAATAAGGTCCCGCTCTGGTACGAAGTCTGGCGAAAGCTCAACGGCTTTCCTCCATCGATTTCGCTGGAAGAATCGGGGCAGAAAGACAGTAAAAACAAGCCGCCTAAACTTCCCAAGTAAAACTGGGTTGTCTGCGCTGAGTATTCTGCCTTGGTTGTCTCTTTCGGTAAAGCAGAATTGTTCTGTAATAACTGTCGTACGGCCTCAGGTTACGGTCAATTCTTCGATCCAGCACTGCCGAATAGTTAAACAGTTCGTGTTATTACTTCTTTAGCGACTGTGCTATACAACCGGACCATGGTTAATAACCCGCCAAAATAAGTATGAAGCCATGTCGAGAGTTTGGATCATCCTGATCGCGGTCTGCTTTGAAGGCTGTGCCGCTACCAGACAGGCATTGACTGATTCCACACCGGAACCAGATGCGTCCGTCGTCAAAATCAAACCGGCTGAAGATTCCAGTAAACTTCAGCCCCGGTCAACTGCTGCGCCGGTGGTTTACCCTGAAAGTCTGGCTGTGGCCGTTGATCGTGTATCACCGGAAGCGGAAGCTTCTGTTGTACAACAGGTCGCCTCCGTCTCCACTTCTGTGGACGATCTGTTTTCCGGCAAAGGCACGACCCCGGAAGAGGCTGTCGCCAGTGAATTCTCAGTCAGCAAACAGCTGGGCGGTGAGTTCACTACCAGCACACAGACAACAAACGAACTGACCGCCGAAGAATTCGCGATGGCGCCACATCTGCCGCCGTTGCCCGGAATGGATTTCAAACCCACTGCGCAGGGCCTTGTTCTGGATGAGGTTATCAACTCGGTCTATGCCAGCTATCCGCTTCTGGAAGCCGCCATTTATTCGCGTGATGTCGCAGCAGGTCAACAACTGGAGAGCATGGGCGAGTTCGACCATAAGTTAAAAGCGGGCAGTGAAAACCAGCCCATGGGTTATTACCAGACTTATCGCCAGCACGTCGGCCTGGTTAAACCGCTCTACCAGGGGGGGGAAGCATTCGCCGGATACCGGATCGGGCGGGGTAGTTTCGAACCCTGGTACCTGGGACGCCAGACCAACGAGGGTGGGGAATTCAAAGCGGGCTTTATGGTTCCTTTAGCCAAGAACCGTGAGATCGATCAGCGTCGAGCTGCATTGTGGCGCGCCACGTATGGCGTTGATGCTGTCGAACCGGAAATTCAGGCGCAGTTGATCAGCTTCGTTCAGCAGGGAAGCTATGCATACTGGGACTGGGTGGCTGCGGGAGCAAAACTGGTCATCGCTGACCGGATTCTCAAGCTGGCCGAAGACCGCACCGATCGGATTCGCAGCCAGGTGGAAAACGGTTTCCTCGATCCTCCCGAGCTGACGGATAACCTGCGTCTGGTCGCCGAACGTCGAGGTAAGCGGGCACTGGCCGAACGTAAGCTGCAGCAGACTGCTGTCAAGCTTTCCCTTTACTATCGCGATGCGAACGGCGATCCCGTCATTCCGGAAGCCAGCCAGGTGCCTGATTTTCCACAGTTGAGACTGATGGATGAGTCACAGGTTGCCATGGATGCGGCACGGGCTTTAGAGCAGCGTCCCGAAATCTACAGTCTCGATCTGTTACAGCGTCAGCTGGATATTGATTACTCCGAGGCCGAAAACGACTGTCTGCCCGCAGTGGATCTGCTGATGGCAGGTTCCAAGGACATGGGGTACCCCAGCAGCTACCAGAACTACAAGGGACCCTTTGAACTGGATGCTCATCTGTTAGTCGAAGTACCTCTCGAACGTCGCAAGGCCCGCGGTAAAATGCAGTCGGTCGGCGGTAAGCTCGCCCAGCTGAATGCCAAGCGTCAGTTGACCGAGGATAAGATTGTAGCCGAAGTCGAGGCAGCTTATGCCGGTCTGATTGGTGCTTTCAAGCAGGCCAAACAGGCAGACGAAGCCGTCGGTTATGCAGAAGACCTGGCCCGTCGGGAACGCCGTAACTTTGAAGAAGGTCTGTCCGACCTGTTGAAGGTCACCCTCCGCGAACAATATGCCTTCGAATCTGCGGAGAAGGCTGTCGACGCCAAACTGCTCTACTTCCAGGAACAGGCCGACTACCGGGCCGCACTGGCTGAAGATCAACTCTGATCTCCAATTCGGTTGTTGAACTCCGATTTTCTCTCAGAGCAGCGACCTCAGAGATTCAAACGAAAATCAGAACTTCGCGCTGGTGAAACGCCCCCGGGTTACATTAGAATGGGTGCCTGTCCCGGAGGCAGAGTCGCTGTCATCCGGATTCTACCGCTGACCCGCCCACCTGAACCGCGATCATGTTTCACCAGACTGGCCCATTATGGAATCAAGTGCGATCCCCGCGCTTTTTGTGCCGACTGCTGACGCTGTTCAGTTTCTGCCTGACTTCAACAGGAGTGCCCCTCGATTTTCTGCATGCAGCCCAGTCAGGTTGCCGATGTGGTGACGAACTCCAGCAGTCCGGCCAATGCTGCTGTGCCCAAGCGGGACGTTCGCGCTGTGGGCAGCAGGTCAGGTCCTGCTGTCAGCAGAAAACCACCTCCAGTTGCTGTAGCGACAAAGGCTGTGATTCTGTGGAAGAAGCGTCAACCGAATGCCCGCGCATCATGGCACTCTGTGGTTGTGGCAGTAAATCCCCCGGCGGTTCGTTGCTGAACAGCGAACCCCGAATTCTGGTCGCTCCGGTGTTGCTCACCGGATCTGCACCTGTGCGAAATCGTACCGCTCAGCGGTCTCCACTCTTTGACGTCCACATTACCGTGCCGGACACCCCCCCTCCCGAATTGACGCTGATCTGAAAACGCCACGTTTTTCTAATCAGCTGCGCTGTCTCACATGATGCTGCGCAGATTCCAATTCAACGGGAGTTACCCCATGAAATTGACGTCTCATTCCCGCGCCCCAGGTATGCGCGGATTCACCCTCATCGAATTACTGGTCGTGATCGTGATTATTGCGATTCTGATCGCACTACTGCTGCCGGCCGTCCAGCAGGCACGTGAAGCAGCACGACGGAGTCAGTGTAAAAATAACCTCAAGCAGTTGGCACTGGCGCTGCATAATTATGAATCGGCACATCGTGTCTTTCCGCCCGGCAGTCTCGGGTATCCTTATGTCTGGTCTGCGCATGCACAACTGCTGCCCTTCGTCGACCAGGGAAACCTGCAGGGCCTGCTCAATTACGATGTCCCCCCACTCAATGCCTTTAACTCGGGATCGTTTGATGCCACCGAGGTGGGCAATAACGATTCGGCTGCCCGCACCAGGCTGCCTTTGATGGTTTGCCCCAGTGACAAAGACGCCGTTCCCGGATCCGATTACGCTGGGATCAGTTATCCCGCCTGTCTCGGATCCGGCTTGAATGGATCGGGGACAGCAGACGACGGCTCGAACAGTAACGCGGATGGTGTCATCTTTCAGCGATCGAAAGTTCGCTTTCGAGATATCACCGATGGGACCACGAATACGGTCCTGTTTAGTGAGCAACTGCTCGGCGATGGACAGAACGCGGCACCTGCTACCGGCGATTATCGTCACCGGGTAATCGAGCTTTCCATGGGAACGCAAACCACGCCCGCTGCCTGTACGGCAGCTTCTGCACCCGCCTGGTCCGGTCAGCGTGGTGCCAAGTGGGTGAATGGTCACCTGGCGGACTCGATGTACAATCACTGGTATGGTCCGAACGCGAATGTCCCCGACTGTCAGAACGGCTTTCATAACTTTGCCCTGGTCAGTGCCCGTAGCGCACATACCGGCGGGGTTCAGATTGCTCTGGTCGATGGCAGTTGCCGATTCGTCAGCGAGAATATCAATCTCGATATCTGGCGTGCCCTGGCGACGCGTGCCGGCGGTGAAGTCATCGGAGAATATTAATCAGCCTTTTCACTTCATCCGGGCCTGATTTTACCAGGTCCGGGCTGTTTCAGGAGTTCTTATGAAAATCACATTCCTTACCGCTTTGTTGCTCTGCTGCACATGGCAATTCGCCCCGGTGCAGGCACATGATACCTGGGTGGAATCCAATACCAGCCTGATCCGTTCCGGCGATGCGATTTACATTGACCTCAAACTGGGCAATCATGGAAATCATCACCGTGATTTCAAGCTCGCCAGTAAGATTGACCTGGAGGGTTGCACGCTCGACGTGCTCGATCCCACCGGTAAAGCATACGATCTGAAGAGCACTGTCATCGATACCGGTTACGCCCCCAAAGAAGGATACTGGAAGGCGAAGTTCGTACCCGCTCAAAAAGGATTATACCTGGTTTCGCATTCACTCGACCGGGTTGTCAATCACGGTAAGCCGGTTCGCGCGATTAAAAGTGCCAAAACGTTTTTCGTCGTCAGCCCCAAACTGGATCAGGTTTCGCTGGAGAATCCCGGCTTTGACCGCGTGCTGGGACATCCCCTCGAAATTGTTCCCGTTGTAAATCCCGTGACACCCATGGGACCGGGGAAGCCGCTTCAGGTCCGTGTTCTGTTCAAAGGCAAGCCCCTGGCGGATACGACCGTCTCCTTTATACCCCGTGGAGAAACTCTCAAAGGTGATTTTGACGATCGCTATGAACGTCACACCGATTCAGAGGGACTGGCTGAATTCACTCCGCGGACGGGTAATCAGTATCTCGTTGTTGTGCATCACACCGCGGCGGATGAAAAGACCGAACAGTACGAGCAAACTGCGTACGCAGCCACGCTCACAGTGCTGGTTCCTGAACTCTGTCCCTGTTGCGGCGAGTAATCGCTGACAGACCGGAGTGACATTCATAGAGGCGGGGGGCAACTTCCCCCTGTCTCTCTACTGTGGATCAGGGAGAAATTCAGGAATAATTTCATTGTCTACCTGCAGCGCTAACTGACATCCTCTACCGCATCGTGAAAATGGGGGAACGGTTCGAGATGGACCAGGACGTCCCTTAATCGGGGGAATTCGTTCAGCAGTCGATCTTTGACTTCATGTCCAATGCGATGTCCCTCGGCCACGGTGAGATTCTGGTCGACTTCAATATGAATATCGGCAAAGTATTCCAGCCCTGATTTTCTGACCCAGAGGGTTTCGATATTTTCTACCTGTTCGACGGACAGCGCCGCAGCCTGAATCTGCTCTACGAATTCCGGATCGGCCTGCAGATCCATCAGTTCGCTTGCGCTGGAACGAAACAGTTGCACTCCCGACCAGACAATGGCTGCCACCACGATCAGCGAGGCGACTTCATCTGCCCAGATAAATCGAGGACCGCCGAAACTGATCATCGCCAGACCCAGCAGAACCGCCAGCGAGCAGAGGGCATCACTCCGGTGATCCCAGGCATGTGCCATTATGACCGCTGAACCTGTACGCCGACCAACCCGCATATTGTAGTGGTAGAGCGTCTCCTTGATGACAAGATTGGCGCTGGCAATCCAGAGCGTCCAGCCAGGGGGAATTCCATGATGGACCGTGATCCGCTGCATGGCTTCCCAGCCTACGTATAATGCTGAGATGATGATCACGATGGCCACATTGGTGGCGGCGATTCCCTCAGCGCGTGTATGTCCGTAAGGATGTTCTGCATCGGGTGGTTTTTGTGCGTAGTGCAGGGCGATCAGAACGACCACAGTCGACATCACATCCCCGATGGAATTCACCGCATCTGCGATCAGGGCAAAGGAATTCCCGATGATTCCACCAGCCAGTTTGACAATTCCCAGCAGCAGGTTTGCAACCAGACTCCAGACTGCGATCCGGATGACCTCAGCGTAAGTCTCTGCGATGGGATTTCGTTCTGTCAATTGAATGGTGCTCTCACTACGTCATGCAGCTGAAAAACAGACGACCTGTCTCTGCTACAGAGCATCATACTCAACCAGCGCTCGAATGTTGAGACTGGTTGAGCAGGAATGCCTGATTCGAGTCAGCACGCTATATCTCAGTGCTCGAACTCTGTCATGTCAACCGGTTCCGGAGTGACTTCCTTCGGTTCGAACCAGCGGTAAATCGTCGGCAGTACCAGCAGCGTCAATGCCGTCGAGGTTACCAGTCCCCCGATCACCACGGTTGCCAGAGGTCGTTGCACTTCCGCACCCGAACTGCCGGACAAGGCCATGGGAATGAATCCCAGGGCACCACAGGAGGCGGTCATCAACACGGGCCGCAACCGGTCCATCGCACCGTTGACCACGGCATCCCGCTGGCTGTCTCCCGAATGCCTCAGGTGACGTACGTGCTCAATCAGCACCACGCCGTTCATGACCGCGATTCCGAACAACGCGATAAAACCGACCCCGGCCGAGATCGAGAACGGCATATCGCGGACCCACAGAAACAGGATGCCCCCGGTCGCCGCAATCGGCACGTTCAGATAGATCAGCATCGCCAGCTTTACTGAATTGAAGGTCATGTAGAGCAGGGCGAAAATCAGGAACAGCGCCACGGGAACCGCGATCGCCAGTCGCTGACTGGCCTGCTGCAGGTTTTCAAACTGGCCACCCCAGCGCAGAGTATAACCGGCGGGCAATTCCACATCCCGCTCGACCACCTGCTGCGCTTCGGCCACAAAGCCTGCCAGATCCCTGCCGCGCACGTTACTTTGAATCAAGAGGCGACGTCGAATAGAATCCCGGCTGATTTCCACCGGTCCCTCTTCCACCTTGATCTCCGCGAGTTGCGAAATCGGAATCTGTCGTCCCTGGGGATCTTCGATTTTGAGCTCCGCGAGCTGCTTGGCCTCTTTCCGCCAGTCCGGACTCAGGCGAACCTGCAGCGGAAACCGGCGTTGTCCTTCGAAGACCTGTCCTGCAGACACGCCACCAACGGTCGCGACAGCATTCAGCACATCACGGGCATTGATCCCGTAGCGGGCCAGTTGTTCGCGGCGAATGATCACCCGCAGGTAAGGCAGCCCTGCGATCTGTTGCGCCTGAACGTCCGCGGCTCCCGGGACTTTATTCAACGCGATGACGATCTCGTCTCCCTTCCGCTTCAGTTCATCCAGGTCATCCCCGTAAAGGCTGATCCCGATATCGGAGCGGACCCCGGCCACCAGTTCCTGCACGCGCAGTTCGATCGGCTGTGTGAAACTGTAACTGTTACCGGGAACCTGGTCCTCCAGCTTCTGCTGCATCTCTTCAATGAGCTTGAGCTTCGTGACACCTTCCCCCATTCAGATACCGGTCTCATCCGCACCAGGATATCGGTCTGATAAACGCCCATCGGGTCGTTGGCAATTTCCGGACGACCGGTTTTACAGACCACCGTTTCTACTTCGGGAAATTCCAGCAGCGTCCGCTCCATCGCCTTGGTCATTTCGATGGATGTCTCCAGCGAAATACTGGGGAGCCGGGCGGCCTGGATGGCAATGTCGCCTTCATCCAGTTTGGGAACGAATTCCATACCGAAGCCGGCAGCCAGGACCACACTGACAACGAATAAGGCGATCGAACTGACAAACATCATCACCGGTCGCAGCATGGCAAAGCTCAGCATAGGCTGATAAGCCTGTTTGATCCAGCGGACCAGGAATGTTTCGCGTTCCTTCATCTGACGCGCCAGGAACAGGGATGCCATCACAGGCATTACCGTGACCGACATGATCAGGGCTGAGGAGAGCGCCGTCATGAATACAAACGCCATCGGGCGGAACATCTTACCTTCCATTCCCTGGAGGCTCAGGATCGGAATGAATACGATGATCACAATGATGCCGGCAAACAGAATCGGCTTGCCCACTTCCTTGGCGGATTCGCGATAGACGCCCAGCGGAATGTGGTCACCCCCATGCTCTTTCTGGTAGTGTGACGCCCGGCGTACGCAGTTTTCAATCATCACCACGGCACCATCGACGATCACGCCGAAGTCGACCGCTCCCATACTCATCAGGTTGGCTGAGACGCCCGCGTAACGCATCGCGATCAGGGCGCTCATTGCCGAGAGCGGAATCGCCGCCGCCACGATCAGTCCGGCTCGCACATCCCCCAATAGCAGGAACAGCATGATGATTACCAGCAGCACGCCCAGACCGATATTCTCCGCAACCGTGTGGATTGTCTTTTCTACCAGTTCGGTGCGGTCGTAGAACGTTTCGATCACGACCCCTTTGGGAAGTGTCTTTTGGATTTCGGCTATCTTTTCTTTGACGTCCGCGACCACCTGGCGAGAGTTTCCACCCATGATCATCATGACCATCCCGATTACGGCCTCGCGGTCACCATCTCGGGTGACCGCTCCCTGACGCAGCATTGGGGCAAAGCGAACTTCCGCCACATCGCGGACCCGGATTGGTGTCCCTTCGCGGCTGTCCAGCACAATCGTGCGGATGTCATCCAGCGAACCGACCAGACCCTCGCCGCGAATCAGTCTCTGTTCGGCTCCATGCGTGATGTAACCACCGCCGGCATTTCCGTTATTTTCTTCGAGTGCCTGGAAGACATCGCTCAGTGAAATTTCGTAGTTCTGCAGTTTGGCGGGATCAATCTGAACTTCATAAGTTTTGAGTTCACCGCCGAATGTGTTGACTTCGATCACGCCCGGTACACTTCGCAGCTGAAACGCGATCTGCCAGTCGAGGATCGTCCGCAATTCGCTGAGTGAATACTGATCTTCTACTTCGCTGCGGACTTCAAACTGGTAAATTTCACTCATACCGGTAGCGATCGGACCCAGTTCGGGCGTTCCCATGCCTGGGGGAATGTTCTCGCGTGCCTGCAGCAGTCGTTCGTTGAGGAGATTTCGCGCCCAGTAGATGTCGGTACCATCTTTAAAGGCCACGGTCACGGCACTCAAACCGAAGCGACTGATCGAACGGATTTCTTCCACGTTCGGCACACCGCTCATCGCATTTTCCACGGGGAAGGTAATGAACTGTTCCACCTCGACCGGTCCCAGGGCAGGGGAGTTCGTCAGAATCTGCACCTGCACGTTCGTTAAATCGGGAACGGCATCCAGGGGAATTGTTGAAGCAGAGAAGACCCCCAGCCCCAGGATGACCAGGGCCAGCAGCATCACGATAAATCGATTGTTTAAAGACCATTCAATAATATGGTTGACCATGTATGTTACTCCTCACCCATTAAGTCTTCGAGCATCTTCGACTTCAGGATGAAGCCCCCCTGCAGCACCACACGTTCGCCTGGTTTCAAACCTTCCAGAATAACCGCGGTGGTTTCATTCTGTTTGCCCGGCTTAATCAGGCGCTTTTCGAACTCGCCATCACCCGTGTGCACAAATACAAAGTCCTGGCCCTCATGTTCCTGCAGCGCAGAGCGGGGCACAATGACCAGTTCCTGCTCGGAGCCCGATTCGAATTCAATGTTGACGAACATACCCGGCTTGAGCAGATGATCCGGATTGTCTGCAATGGCCCGCATCGCGACGGTCCGCGTCTTTTCATCCATGATTTCGCCGGTGTAAAAGATCCGAGCTCGGAAGGAACGGTCCGGCCACGCTTCGTTGAAGACCCGTACCGGTTTTCCCGACAGGCTGGCGAGCAGCGGTAGATTCTTTTCATAAATGTCGGCAGTGATCCAGACCGTGGACAGATCGGCGATACTGAAGATCTGGCTCTGGGGGCGAATCTGTTCTTTCAGGGTCACGTCTTTGGAAATGATCGTTCCGTTAATCGGGGCCCGGACAAAATAATGCGAAATCGCAGCTCCCTGTTGTTCCGGATTGATGGTTTGAATTTCCTTTTCGTCACAGCCCAAGATTCGCAGGCTGGTCGCAGCCACAGCCACCCGGGTAGACGCTTCCTTGACCGACTGCGAGGACAGCAGCAGAGATGTTTTGAGTTCATACTCGATCTGTTCGATCCGTGCCTGGAACGCAGCCAGGTCAGCATTGCGGCTGGACTTTGCGGCATGCAGCTGTTTGAAAGCGACCGCTCCGGATTTGGTCGGTTCTTCCAGACGTTCGACATCGGCATCGGATTTAAGATAACCGGCATACGCCATCAACAGTCGTTCCCGATAATCGCCCATGCTGCGACTGCGAAACCGTTCTTCAATTTCGTTGATCGACTCCCGCTTGCGTAACGCCGCCAGTAACTGCCTCGTGTTCGTTGCGATTTCCTGCTGGATCTTGTCTTTGACCACCGCCATTTCCTGCTGCAGTCGTGCCTGGTACAGGTCCAGTTTCGCCTGACCGATTTCCCGGCTGTGTACGACCACCAGCAGATCGTTGGCCTTCACCACCTGGCCCAGTCCCACATCAACTTTGTCAACGGAGCCTTCGACCATCGGGTAGATGTGAGCCACCTTATCTTCGTTCAAAGAGACTTTACCCGTCAGGCGAATCGTCTCTTCAAAACGACCCGTTGCGACCGGTTCAATCTGCAAACCGGAAACCTTCCACTTCGATTCGGGGAGGGTGATGGTAACGGGCCCGGAATTCTCTTTCTGAGGAGCCTGTTCTGAGGCGGTCCCGGCCTGCTGTGATTCTTCCGGAGCCGGTGCTGAGTCGGTGGCTGGTTTGTGTGAACGGAACTGGAAAATTCCCACACCGGCGACAATCGCGATGATTGCGAGTACGAGAAACAATACCGGTTTGTGGCTGGCGTTGACTGGCTGTGTCGGTAATTGACCTGTCGTTTGGTTCATAAAGGTACCTCAAGAGACTGGAGCTGGATCCGGCTATCGCACGCGGATCACCTCCTGCTTTAACGTAGGCGTTCATTTGAGCGCACAACATCAGCAGGCAGGGAAACAGAAAAGAGACTGCTCAACAGCGCGCGGTCAGCAGGTCCACGTACAGAAGAGCTGCTGCAGATCCAGGTCGGTCTGCTTGAGAGAAGCGGGCTGCCAGGGAGAGCGGGCAGCAGGACGTGTGGCGTCTGTGGTCAGACACAGTTCCGACCCCAGGTAGTCTGTCGTCAGCTGATCGCCGGGAACATCTTCGAGTTCGGTTGCAGCGACGGTCATCCCTTCTGTCAGTTTGACGGGGACGGTTTTATCAAAATCACTCCCACTGCAACCCCAGTGACAATGTGAGGAAGTGGGCACTCCCGGTTGCGAGCTTTGTTCGCCATGATAAATCCGCAAGTGCATTGCCAGCAGAGCAGAGTTACCACATTGACTCAGATAATCCACATGGGAGTGTACTACCGGACGAGGTCCCGGCCACGCTACAAGCAGTAGCAGCAGGCAACGAATTGTGATGTTCAGATTGAACATGACGGACTCTCGTTTGGGGTTGGCTGGTTGGTGACTGGCGGGACTGTAATACAGGCAGTAGAGGAATCAGAGGATGATTCACACTGCACACTCTCTAATTCATACTTCTCGTCCACAGCAAATACAATGCTTGAGTCGGATTTTTTATCTGCTTTTCCCTGCCGCTCCTGTAAAAAAAGTGTTTGAGACCGAAGCATCCGGGCTTTCGTGTACAGAATTCAGTGTTGCCTCGTCCGGGGGTCCGGAATGTAAAGCTGTAAGGGTTCTGATGATTACTAGAGCCATAGTAGTTGCTTTGATCCGGAATTCATTGGATTGATTCAGGTCGTTCGATCAGCAGAACCGAACAGAATTGGTGTATCGACAAATTACGGATAATCAGTCGATCCAACAATTCTGAAACGTTTACGGGTGTCGAAGTCGATCATGCAAAAACTAAAATATGACGGTTATAGATTTCAGGTAAAGACGTTCGGAATCGCCTTTCTGACAGGTTCACTGCTTGTGACAGGCTGTTCCATGAACCGTTCCCTCACGCAAAAAGAGGCTGAGCCGAAGAAGCCACTCGTAGCAGCCCTCGAAAAAGCAGAGGCCAAAGCACAGGACCGGGAAACGGATGAGCTGGACGCCCTGGAAGAGGAATTCATTTCCACCGTCAGCCTTGATTCGACCGACGAGAGCTCTGACAAGTCGGAGTCAATCAAGCTCATCGACGCAGAAGGTAATCTGTATCCGACACCATTGGAACCCATCCAGGCACCCGCAGTGGGAGATCAGGCCGTGCTCGCGGGGGGCATGACCCTGGATCAACTTGAAGCGATCGCCCTGGAAAACAACCCGGCCATTCAGGAACTGGCAGCCACGACGCAGAAAGCAGCCGGATTCCGGGAGCAGGTCACAACACGTCCCAACCCGACCGTAGGCTACCAGGCACAACAGCTGGCCGACCGTGGAACGGACCAGCATCTGGCTTTTGTCGAACGGGAATTCGTGACCGGGAACAAACTGGAATTGAATAACCGGGTGCTGAATGCCACCCTGGCTGCTCAGCTCCAGGAACTCGAAGCCCAGCGGTTCCGCGTCCGGACCGATATCCAGATTCGCTTCTACCAGGCACTGGCCCTGCAGAGACAGCTGGACCTGATCCGCGAATTCTCTGAGGTCGCAGAAAAAGGGGTCGATTTCGCCCAGCAGCGGATGGAAGCCGGCGAGGGAACCCGCGTCGATATTCTGCAATCCAAGATTCTCTTGAACGAGGTTCAGCTGACAAGGCGACAGACGCAGGCCAGACTGTCTGCCGTCTGGAGAGAAATCGCAGCATTGTCCGGCGTCCCCGAAATGGAATACTCCCGTCTGGAAGGAACACTGCCGTCTGAATCGGGAATCGTCGACTGGGAAGGCCTGGCGTCGAACATCGTCACGGCCAGTCCGGAATACGCGGCAGCCCACGACCGCATATCCCGCGCCTATGCAGCCCTCGAACGACAGGAAGTTCAGCCGATTCCCAACATGACTGCACAGCTGGGGGCCGGGGTTGACTATGGTACCAACTCGGGGATGCTCAACCTGCAGATCGGCGTTCCCCTGCCGATCAGTAACAAAAACCTGGGGAACATTGACGCCGCGAATGCAGAAATCTGTCGTGCCCAGATGGAAGCTCTGCGCATCAAAAACTCGATCGAAGAACGTCTGGCCGTCGTCTCCAAAGAGTATGACACCGCAACCGCTGCCATCGATCTGTATTCGAACGACATTCTGCCCAGTGCCAAAGAGTCCCTGGACCTGGCGAATCAGGCTTACCAGGCGGGTGAGGTCGGCTTCGTACAGATCCTGCTGGCCCGAAAAACCTTCTTTGATACGAACCTGAAGTACGTAGATGCCCAGGCACAACTGGCCGGAGCCCAGTCTAAAATCGACGGCTTTGTGCTGACCGGTGGCCTCAACAGCGTACGGGATGACAGCGGCGACTCCAGCCTGCGGGATCAGACCTTCAGCCAGCAGTAAGTGATCTGACTTTCCAGCCAAGACTGAACGTAGTCAAATTGAATTACGACACGCATAGAGCGAACTGTAAATGCAGTTCGCTCTTTTTCTTTTTCTGTCAACGCGTCTGCACTCTCAGACAGAATGTCGCACTGACCTGCGGACTGCCGCGCTCTTGATACGTCGACTTCCACTGGCCGCACAGCAACCAGAATGGTGTTACAGCCAACGATCAGGTCAAGAATTCTGTCTGCTATTATTTTCAGTGCACAACACGCGCTCGCATGCAGAGAATTTCTAAAGACAGCCTTGCCAGTCAATAACAGGCTCTCGCTCCCCGAATCGCTGAAAGAATGCTGCAGGTTCTTCGCCATCGGAATAGAAGTTGCGGCCTGAATAAGCTGAGCGGGAGTCGATCACTTCATCTGTCTCCCGGCACAACATCTCATCTCAAACGTTAGAGACAGGAGGACTGAAATGGGATCTTCAAATGGTCGAAAATTATCCACACTGCAGGACCTGTTCGTGGATCAGATCCAGGACTTATATGATGCCGAGAACCGGCTCATTGACGCGATTCCCAAAATGGCCGAGGCCGCTTCATCGAAAGAGTTGAAGACCGCCTTCGATTCCCATCTGGAGGAGACCCGTCAACACGTCAATCGCCTGGAAAAGGTCTTCAAAGAATTGGAATGCGAACCCAAACGCAAGGCCTGCGAAGCGATGAAGGGGCTCATCCGCGAAGGGGATGAGATCCTGAAAGCAGACGGTGATCCGCTGGTCAAAGATGCTGGACTCATTGCTGCTGCACAACGCGTCGAACACTACGAGATGGCAGGGTACGGCTCAGCCCGTAATTTTGCCGAGCAGATCGGTAAGCAGGATCTGGCCGACATTCTCCAGGAGACATTGGATGAAGAGGGGAATGCCGACAAGAAACTGACGCAGATCGCGACCGAAATTACCAATGCAGCTGCCGCCCAGGCTTAAGCGGCCTCTCACAAAATCAGTGGTAGTGCTACTTATTTTATCACTCTCAATCTTACATGAAGGAATCGATTCATGAAATCTTTTCTCCTCTATGCCGTCTCCGCAGTGCTCCTTATGGGGACCTCGTTACTGGCCGTGAACGATGATCACGACCACAAGGAACACAAGTTAACCCGCGCTGTCGCGGTGGTTCAGCCTACGCAGAAGTTTAAAACAGCGGGTGTGATCCATCTCAAGCAGAAAGACGGCAAAGTCTCAATTACAGGGAAGGTGACAGGCCTGACCCCTGGAAAGCATGGATTCCATATTCACCAGTATGGTGATCTGAGTGCCGACGATGGCAGTTCTGCCGGTGGGCATTACGCACCAGAGGGACACGAGCATGGAGGCCCGCATAAGGCTCAGCACCATGCTGGTGATCTGGGAAATATTGTCGCAGACGAGAATGGCGTCGCCATGATTGATAAGCAGTCGGATGATTTTGAATTGTCAGATGTAATCGGACGTGCTTTTGTGGTTCATGCCGGCACTGACGATCTGACCAGCCAGCCATCCGGTGATGCGGGTGCCCGTGCGGGTCTGGCAGTAATTGGGATCAGTAAGTAACAGAATCTGATTCCCGCAAGGCGGGATGACTTGCACCGGCCGACACGGAATTCTAAGTTGGGGGAATACAATGTGTTCCCCCAACTGTTTTTTTGAACGGTGTTCAATTCCACTCACGCCTGCTGCGAATGAAAGTCCTGCTGATGTCTCTGCTTCGCGTTCCTGCGCTCTTGCTTCTGGTCTGTCTCACATTAATCTCCGTCGTCAAAGCGGAACCGACTACTTCTGTCAACCAGGCAGCGATTGATGATCTCAAGGCAGGGAAGACGGATATCGCGTATGCTGCCTGGTGGGGCTTTGATCGGGAAGATGCTACGGCGGCTCTACAGGCGGCGATTAATTCCGGTGCGGAAAAAGTCATCGTAGAAAAGATGTCGTCTCCCTGGATCGTCAAACCGCTGCACCTGGCCAGCAACCAGGAGATTGTGTTTCAGGAAGGTGCTGTGCTCCTCGCGAAAAAAGGGGAGTTCAAACCCCGGACCGCCTCGTTGCTGAACGCTTCCCTCAAACAAAACATTCGTCTCACCGGTCCGGGAGCGACGCTGCAGATGCGCCGCGCAGACTACGATTCAGCGCCCTATGAAAAGGCAGAGTGGCGGAACGGGATCAGCCTGCGGAGCTGCTCTGACGTTCAAATTACCGGGCTCACAATTAAAGAGACCGGCGGCGACGGCATTTACCTGGGCGTCGCGAAGCGGGGCGTGACCAATCAGAATATCACGATTCGAAACGTCGTCTTCGATCGAAACTATCGACAGGGCGTCAGCGTGATCAGTGCCGAAAATCTGCTCATTGAAGATTCCGTTTTCAAAGAAACCGCAGGAACGCCTCCTATGGCGGGGATCGATTTCGAGCCCAATCATCCCAGCGAATGTCTCATCAACTGTGTACTGCGGAACTGTAGGGCCGAAAACAATCAGGGGGGCGGGTTCCTGTTTTATCTGCCCAATCTGAACCGGGAATCGCAACCGATTTCGATCCGCCTGGAAAACTGTAAAAGCACGGGCACCAAACGCGGCCTGTCGCTGACGACCGGCAACAAATCGCCTGGCAGCGTCTCCGGTTCGATCGAGTTTGTGAACTGCACGTTCGCCAGTACCGAGCAGACCCCCGTCAACATTCAGGATAAACCCGCCGATACCTGTCCGGTTCTGTTTCAAGAGTGCACGATCAACGGCCCAGACAATGAGGATCTAAAGATCCCCTCGATCCGATTTGCGGCCCGACCGGGAGCCGTTGGTAAAATTGGCGGTGTCATCTTCCAGCAATGCGTTGTGAAATCGCCGGTCGCGCGTCCGGTCATGACATTTCACGATGCCTCTTATCTGTCTGCAGCTGCGAAGATCACAGGGACCCTCCGTGTGGAGCAGGGAAAACAGATGAAAGACATCACCCTCAGCCCGGCTCTGCTTGCAAAATGGATGCCTGCCAGCCCCGCGGGCGATATCACTCCGTACGAAACCGAGGTTTCACAGCTGCAACCCTTCGCTGTCAGTGAACCGTTCAAGCCAGGCAAACGTCGTTCCGTCCGTCAGCGTCAACGCGCGCGTTATCTGCTCTATGCGAAACAGGGGGACCAGGTTGCGGTGCAGTTGTCCTATCAGAAGCTCGGTCGCTACACCGGAGACAAGATGCCTGTCACGGTTGTTGCTCCCTCAGGAAAGACCATTCCCGTCGCGTCTGTCCCCTTCCAGGAGAGTGCCACTTGTGAATTCAAGGCACCCGAAGCCGGCGTCTATCAACTCAACTGTGATCCGGGGCCCAATTATATGCGGGTGGATGCGTCTTCCCATCCGCTCTGCCTGGTCTCGGATGGAGCACCAGTTCGTCTGATGGCATCGACCGGCGCCTATTATTTCTATGTTCCGGCAGGTGTAGAGAAATGGGCCGTGGGTGTCTTCGGTGAAGGGGCCGGGGAACGCGTGAGTGCGAAACTGTTCGACCCGTCCGGCAAGCAGGTCTGGTCCGAACAGAATGTGGCCCAACCGACGTTGTTTACCCGCACACAACCGCAGAACACTCCGGGAGCGCTCTGGCGCCTGGTTCTGGAACGTCCCACCCAGGGGGGCTTTGAAGACCATTACGTGCAACTCGTCGGCATTCCAGCCGTACTCGCTCTCACTCCGGGGGAAATGCTGGTACCCGCCAGTCCGAAAACGAAATAAGACTGGAATTCAATACAACTTTCCACCAGGGGGGACGTCGCGGTCTGGTCGCAGTAACACGACATTCCCCTCTGCGTCGGGAACTCCCAGCGTGAGCACTTCAGATCGATGTTTACCAATCTGACGCGGCGGCAGATTCACCACACACAGGACCTGTCGCCCCATCAGGTCTGCGTCGGCGTAGTTCGGGATGAGCCGGGCCAGTGATTTGCGCGTACCCAACTCATCCCCGAAATCGATCTGCAGCACATGGCTGGAATAACGGCCTTCCGGAAACGGCTCGATCTGTACAATCCGCCCCACACGAATTTCAACCTGTTCGAAGGCTTCAATACTGATTTCATTCTTGTTCATCTGATGTTCCTGTTGTTCTGTATTTTGATCGGTATACCCTGTTTGATTTCGACAACGCACCAGGAAAAAAGTTCATGAATTCTACAGGAATGATTCAGAACCTAACCAGTGGGCTGGTACTGAATATGCTTGATCCTGCCCGCAGGCCTGTCTAAACTGGAGACACGCGCTTAACTTTGAGAGTTCCTCCCCATCCCGTCTGTCTCACCGTCAGTCGGGAGTCTGGAAATATCCCGCCTTCGATTCGACTGTCTTCCATCGTTGGGGCATGGTTGAATCCACAAAACTCTATCAACGAAATGAAGCCGACCATGCATCTGTTGTTCCGAAGTCTGTGTGTCCTCCTCCTGTTTGCTCCCGGTTTCGTAGACCGTTCCAGTGCCGCAGGCGGAGCCTTTCCTGTCGAATCGAATCTCAAAGCGGGGGTCGCCAAGGTTGATATCACCCCCGCTGAAGTCAAAGATCTGGAAGTGGTGGGACATCGTCGCAAAGTCACCGGCGTCCGCGATCCTCTGCGGGCCGGGGTACTGATTCTGGATGATGGACAGACCAAGGTCGCCATCATCACGCTGGACCTCATCGGTGCCTATGAAGAGATCGTCAAACTCTCCCGGCAGGAGATCGAAAAAGCGACCGGCATCCCCGCAGCCAACATTATGGTGACCGCGTCTCACAATCACTCCGGCCCCGGCTTCACCTCCGACTCGGAGTGGGGCAAAACACTGATTAAAAAACTCACTGCTGCCGCGAAGCAGGCGGCGTCTGACATGACCCCGGTAACCGTCGGATATGGAGTTGATGAAATCAGCTTTGGCATCAATCGTCGTAAGGTGATCAACGGCCGCGCCGTGGTCCGCCTGAACGAAGACGGCCCCAATGATCCACGGGTGAAGGTGCTCCGCTTTGATGATGGAAAATCACTGACTCCCAAAGCCGTGCTGATGCACGCGGTCTGCCATCCCTGTTTCTTCACCTGGGGCGACAAAGGATCGATGCCGTACCCGACCGGCTTTCCTAAGATGAGCGCTGACTTTCCGGGAGAGGCCCAGACCTTTGTCGAAATGTGTTACGGAAATCAGACGAGTTCGCTGTTCCTGCAGGGGTGTGCGGGCGACATTCGTCCTAATCTGCCCGGGTATCCTTATCGCTGTGCCGATGAAGCCGACATCCAGTGGGCCGGCCGGGACCTGGGGAGTGCCGTGGTCCGCACGCTGTCGCGCAGTATGATCCGGGAAGAACTGGTGAAGCGTCCCAAATTTTACCAGATTCGCGTCGCCAACACGGTCGTTTCGCTGCCCGGTAAAGAAGGACGCATTGACGCCGAACTGCAGGCTCTGAAAATCGGCCCCTACCTTCTGCTGACGATGCCGGGTGAACCGATGGTGGAATACGGGTTGAAACTGGAACGCGATATCGCCGATCGCGCGATTCCGATTATCGTCGGTTACGCTAACGGCTACATCGGCTACATCGCGACCGAAGACGCCTACCAGGTGGGCGGCTACGAACCCAACCGTTCCAGGCTGACCGCCGAAGCTGAAGCCATCATCCTTACCGAACTCAGCCTGCTGGCAGATCGGGTGATCGGCGACGTCTTCGAGTCGTTTTCCAAACATCCCAAGGATGTGCAGAAACGCGAAGCGACCGAGAAAGCCCGGCTGAAACAGAAATAAACATCAACCGGCTGGTTGAGCATTGTCTCGACACGCAACCGAAATCTTTCTGCGAGGGCAGGGCTGTCAGGCGCCTGCCCTCGTTTTATTGATGAACAGAAAGATTGTTCCCGCTTCCGGAAGCTCAGTCTTCCAGCTTGAGGAAGGCGACGGCATTGTTGTTGTTCATGGGGATGATCAACTGATTCTGTCTGGAATCGTAGCCCATTGAGGCGGCACTCGGAATGCCCGAAGCAATGACCTGGGCCGGTTTACCGGGGCTGATTTTTGATACGCTGCCGAATCGGACACTGCTGACGTACTTGGTTCCGTCGGGCAGGATCACCAGGCCATCGTTGCCCCCTTCCGCGGCGTGCTCGGTGCGGAGCAATTTGCCATTATCCGGATTAAAGGTCATGACGTCGTTGTTGCCCACATTGACCACGACCACGTTTCCGTCTTGATCGATGGCGACCCCGTTCGGAATCTTGAGTGGATCACCGTCTACGAAGATTGAAACGTCGCCGTCCGCGGTGATTTTATAAACGCGGTTTTCCGGCTTCGAATTGGAAACAAAGATCGTCCCTGCTTTATTAACGGCAATGCCGTTCAGGAACGTGGAACCTTCGACAGGAAAAGCTTTCCCTGGTTTGCCGGTCGCGAGATCGAACGTGCGGACCACATCGATATCCGCGGTATACAGGGTTCCGTTGTGAATCGCACTCCCCAGAGGATGATTGAGCGTCAGGCCGTTGCGCGTTGCCCCAATCCATTTCGTGGTATGCACGGACCCGTCGGGGTTCAACAGCGAAACATAACCATCATTTTTCGCCTGGTCCTGGGAAACCCCGGCATTCATCACGACGATTAGATTGCGGGTCGAGTCGTAAACGCAGCTCTCCGCAAAACGAAAACTGCCATACACCTTGACGTTGCTGGAGAGGGGAACGAACTCCCCGGCTTCATTGACGGCCCCCAGTGGTTTTCCTGCCTCAAATGATTTTCCGGCAGGTTTCTGAGCGTAGGCTATGTTGCTCAGCATTAACGTCGCCCCGAGGGTCAGAATTAAGAACGCTTTCATCTAAAGACTCTCCTGTTGTAAATGGGTAGTGGATCAGCTGAATTCGATAGATCAACAAGGTACCCGAATTCTTCTGTACAGGAAAGCGATCGCCGGTTTCCGGCTTTGTGGTTCAAAGCGCGCGAGATCTATCAACCGACCAGAGCCTACTCTTCAGCTGGGCTGGTGTCCGTGGTTTCGCTGGTCTCCGCCTCAGGCGTTTTGCGGACCAGTTCAGCCAGCCAGAGGTCGCTGGCCCCATAACCACCGGGTCGGCCGGCAACAAACAGAAAGCTTCGGCCATCCCGCAATAATCGGGGACGTCCCGAGGGATTAGGATCGTCCTTAAAAGCGAGAACCGGCTCTGACCAGGCCGAATTCCAGTCGGGACGAGTTGAGTAGTGCAGCTTACCCAAGGCTTCATCCGGATCCGTTTCCAGAGCCTCTTTCTGATGAAAGAGATAAAACCGGCCATCATCGCTCAGGGCACCAACACTGCCAATCCTTTGGCCAACGGGCAGTGTTTCCTCTGATCGTTCTCCAAAGGGGCTGTCTAATGCGTCACGCCGCCAGATCATCAGGCTGCTTTCTTTGTTGGCTGATTTCTGATCTGGGGCAATGATGCTGGGGCGAAAGGCAGTCAAACCGTCAGGGGTGAGCCGGTAATCGCGTCTGTCACCGACGGCGATGGGATCGGGAATTGCTTCCTGCCAGGGATCATTCAGACTCTTGCGCGTCGACAGATACCAGTATGCATCTCGTTTGAATGAAAGCTGTAAGCCGTCTGCCGAGAACTGGGGTAATACTGCATTCCCATCGGTGTTAATCTCAGCGGGGAGTAAAGTCGGAGTGTTCCACTCTGCAGTTTGGGAGGGGCGTGTCGAGATCCATAAATTGCGATTCTCATATTGTGGATTCTTGCGGCCTGTCGAGAAAACAAGGGTGCATTTATCAGCAGTCATATCGCCGCTGAATTCAAAGTCATTCGAGTTAATCTGGGGGCCCAGATTTTTGGTCACCTGCCATTCCCATTCTCCCGAGGCCAGCAGGTCGGCCAGTGAAGTCTGCGGAGTGACTGGTTGATTTGCTTTTTGTTCTTTTTCAGCTGGCGCTGTGACGAGAGCAGGAACGGGTTCAGTAGCCTCAAATGAATTTTCGCCAGCAGGCAGGGCACCGGTCTGTTCAGACTCGCGTGGCCAGAGGAAGGCTGTGATGCCTACCAGCACAATCGCACACGCTGCTGCCAGCAGATAACGTTTCTGAGCAGAACTGGTGGAGCCGGCTGGTTGAATCGTTCCCGGATCACTGATGGTCGGTCCGGGATCAGACGGGGTGTCAACAGTCTGTCGGGAAGGTTGAGGCACTTCTTTAACCGGCGGCGGAATGTGACAGTCTTCCAGGGCGACAACCAGCTCCCGGGCTGTCTGATAGCGGTCTTCTGGTTTCTTGGCGACCATTTTTTCAAAGACGGCCGCGACGGAATCAGGGACATCCGGGCGTTGTTTCTGTAACGGGGGAATGTCGCCCTCCCGGTGTTGGACGAAGATTTTAAAGATCGTGTTTCCGGTATAGGGGGCTTCACCGGTCAGCAGGAAATAGAGCGTGCAGCCCAGGCTGTAGATGTCGGATCGGAAGTCAACCAGATGCGCATCCAGCGACTGCTCGGGAGCCATGAACGACGCCGTCCCCAGAATCGCACCGGCTGCCGTCAGTTCTGACTGGCTGACGAACGGGCGGCCACTCTCATCATCCGTGGTTTCGGATCCGGCAGGCGAGTGTCGTAGTGAGTCGTCAATGTGTGCCAGACCCAGATCGAGAATTTTGACCGTTCCCTGAACATCCAGCAGCAGATTACCAGGTTTGATGTCCCGATGTACGATGCCACGTTCGTGTGCGTGTTGCAGTCCGATCGCGGTCTGGCGAATACAGTCGACGGCCTGGTTCAGGGAAAGCGGACCGGAAGTACGCACGATCCGGCTGAGGTTGTCGCCGCGCACATATTCCATCACGAGAAAATGAACGCCCCGCGCCTCGTCGGCATCATAGGCCCGAACGATATTTGGATGTTCGAGCGTTGCGGCAACGCGGACTTCCCGTTTGAAACGTCGCACCTGATCTTCCGAAGCCAGCATCTGCTGTGACATCATCTTCAGAGCTACGATCCGGTGCATCGTGCGGTGCAGGGCTTTGAAGACCATGCCCATCCCGCCGACATCGATCAGATCGAGGATCAGGTATTTGTCGATTAACAGCTCAGGCTCACCTTTAAGCAGAGCGGACGCCTGGTACGAGGTCAGCTTGCCGTTGGTGACGAGTTGCGAAGCCAGTTGCCGTGCATCGGGGGGAGGCGTTCCTGTGGAAACCGAATCGCTGACCGACGCGAATTCGTCCGGCGAGAGCACGCCAACTGCGGACAGTTTCGAAAGAAAGTCATCGCAGTCGATATCTTCCTCTGGTTCGTCTGTTTCTTGAGTCGCAACCGGTTCCGCTTCCTCATCCAGATGAGGTATATCGGCTACGACCTCATCCAGCTTCTGTTCCAGCAAATCAACAGAGGGATCGGCGTGATTCAACAGCGACCTGACTTCGGCGAGCAGTGCTTCGTCAGAACCACATTTCTGAACCAGCCAGGCGTCTCGTTGTTCATCGTCCACTTCCAAAGCCGCCAGGAACGTCTGTTGGACTTTCTCCGCGTGTGAATTACTCATCTGCAGAATCACTTTCTGTGCCGGGACCGAGCTCGCGATACAACCAGGCTTTCGCATACTTCCAGTCGTTGTTGACTGTCCGCAATGAGACATCCAGTTGTTCGGCGATCTCCTCGCCCGTCAAACCACCAAAAAATTTCAGTTCCACAATCCTGGCTGCCCGGGGCAACTCGCTGGCGAGCGTCTCCAGGGCGTCATTCAATTCCAGGATGTCTAACTGATTGGCGTCATCGGCGACAGAAATGTGCAACGGAATTCCTCGACCGTCATTTCCTCCCCGTTTGAGTCGTTTTCGCTGCCGGGCGTAATCGACGAGCAGGCGACGAATAATGGTCGCGCCGGCGGCCAGCATCAGGGATCGATTTGCGGGATCGAGATTCTGCTGTTCCTGCAGTTTGAGGTACGCATCGTTGACGAGCAGCGTGGGTTGCAGGGAATGGCCTGCACTTTCGCGGCTTAAAGCCCGTTCAGCCAGACCATGCAGCTGGTCGTAAATCGATTGATCCCAGCTGTTTGTGGTTCCGTCTGGCGGTACGGTCATCGGTGTGGCCTGCTGCTCTCGAATGAATCGGATGGGGGGAATTCTGTTCCTCGATCACAGAATTTCACTATCTGATTGATGAGACCCATTATAAGGGGGCTTCAAGCGGACGCAATGCCCCGGATTTCGTTTCTACCAGCGGCGGAACGAGAAAATAATACGATTTCGAAAAAGGTTTCCAATCGGATTGCACACATTTCCGCAGCCTGTCGCCAAGCTTATCACGAGGGGAACACAACCAGTCACAGACACCTTCAGGGGAAATCAACATGGCGATTTACGATTCCACAGACCACAAACTGGGCGATTACCTGCTGGGAAGAGCAACCGGATACTACGACAACGCCTACAGTTCGCTGGGGGCAGAACATTACCGCCACGCACAAAAGCAGCGAGACGAGGCTCTCAGCATCACCTATCGGCCCTCGCAGAGTGGGCCAGGCATTTTTGATGACGCCTTCGCCGAAGCAGGCGACTTCGGTTCCGAATGGGCCGAGACCATCATCGAGTATGGAAGCGGCGCCTTCACCTGGGTCCCCGCCTGGACGGGTACGGTTCTCAAGCTCATCTGCGTCTTCCTGTTCCTGGTGGCAGGTGTGCAATACGAATTCACGGGCTGGGGACTGTTACTGGTCGCCGGTAGCGGCTGGTTCGTACCGCGGATCACGGCAGGTCTGCTTAAAATGACCCTGAGTCTGAGTCTGTCGCTGGTTTACCTGGCTTTCATTCTGCTGGTTGCCGCACTGGTACTTGGACTGATAGGCGGAGCCTTCTACCTGCTGGGGGTACTGTTTACATAATCACAGGTCCGGACAGCGGCAGTACAAATCGCAGGGAGTCTGACATCCGAGACCATTGTCTGTCAGGGGTGGACAGGGGGCCAGACACTTGTTAAAAAAGTAGAGTTTGAAACAGTCATCAGCAACTATGATCCTCGCTGATTTTCTGTTGAACAACACGGTCGCATCGTGCTCATTCCAGAGATGAGCTCCCACCTGTTTGTTGTACTCCGGGCCTGAATAGATGGAGCAAAATGAACCGACGCTGCCAGCAGCTGAAAATCGACGACTGACCCTGATCGGGCGTGGGTTACTGGCTCTCTCTCTAATCAGCTGGTGCCTGCTGATGTATCCCCTGTTGTCAGGCGGACCGCTGGTTCTGGATGAGCACTGTTCCTACTGGATTATCGATTCCGATCTGCCCGGCACTTCGCTGATGCGCAGTCTGGACTACGCCGCCATTCCGCCCCTGTCCAGTTGGATTCAGATCGGGTTTCTCAAGGTCCTGGGGAAATCGGAGCTGGTGTTTCGACTTTCCTCGGCTCTGTGTGCCCTGGGCGCGATCTGGATTACGTGGCTGGCGGGGAAGGAAATGCGGTCTCCGCTGACAGGAGGTCTGGCTGCGTTAATGGTCGCCTGGCATCCGGAAGCGATGGATGAAGTCCGCATTGCCCGCTGTTACGGACTCGTGCTCATGCTGGGAGCAGCCGTGATCTGGGCCACGATCCGCTGGCAACGTCAGCCCCGTTCGCTGGGAGCGGCACTGTTCTGGAGCCTTTCCTCCATCGCCTTACTCTGGACTCATTACACATCGGCACTGCTGGTCATTCTCTCGGGGCTCGCGGTCGCAGTCAGCTGCTGGTGGCAACGCGATCTCAATCGCACCACCCTCAGTCGACTCTTGCTCGCAGCCGGCCTGGTGATTCTGCTCGGTCTCCCTCTGATCCCGACCCTGCTGAGGCTCAAGCTGTGGGGGCCGATTCTGAACTTCAGCGGCAGTGATACCTCGATCTGGAACCTGATTGGTCCGTTCTGGTGGATCGGCCTGCCGGTCGGTGGTCTCGTACTCCTGGTGACACTCAGGCGTCGTTCTGCGCAGCCCGTTTCCAGCTCAGAACTCTGGTTCACAGCGACCTGCTCATTGCTTCCGTTACTGATCCTGGCGGTACTTTCCTCGGGAGAAATGTCGAGCCTGGCCAATCCCCGTTATCGCGTTGCTTATGCACCCGCGGGGGCCTGTTTTATTGCACTGCTGCTGACTCAGACGCGTCACTGGATGACCTCCGTGGGGGCAACGGTGGTCGTACTCATCGCAGCCTGGTTTATGTCCCCTCTGGGGCCCTGGGATATGGGGCGGCTCGGATCCCCGACCGAATACGAATGGCGGGAGCTGAATGCCTTCATTGCTGAGAACTCGAAACCGGGCGAACCCCTGCTGGTCCAGAGTGGATTGACCGAAAGTTATCTGGTTCCTGCGTTGACAGAGGATCGGGTATTTCTGGAATACGTGGCCTGTCGGGTGAGTCGGTTCTATGTGGATGAACCTCATCCCCGCTACGCGTTGCCATATATCTGGAATCCGCAGTCAGGAGTGATTGCTTTCTTTCAGAATCTACTCAACAGTTGGAAAACCGATCCGGGATCATTCTGGGTCGCCGCTGCCACCGATACCGACCTGAACCAGAATTCGCTCAACCAGATCCGCGCGATTGCCCGGGAGACCGGCTATGTGGAAACAGAGCAGAAGACCTGGCACAGCGCGACGCTGATTCATTTTCAACAGCCTACGAATATCGGCAAGTGAACCGTCGTGCGAATCGTCAAACCCGGTTTCTGCGGATGGTGAGCAGCCAGTAGAGAGTAGCCGCCAGCATAAACAGGGCACTGGAACTGCAGACGCCGGCCCAGCCGAATTCAGTCCAGCTCCAGACGCCAACTGCTGCACCGAGTGCACCGCCCGCGAAGTAGATCACGATATAAATCGTCCCCAGGCGGTTACGGGCTTCGGGAGAGAGACTGTAAACCCGCGACTGATTACCCACATGCACGGCCTGGATTCCCAGGTCCATCAGCACCACGCCGATTCCCAGTCCGAGCAGTGTTTCTCCCTGAAAGTAGAGAATTCCAAAGGAGCACAGCGTAAACAGCTGGAACAAGCCGATGATGGGACGCGCGCCGAAACGGTCGCTTAAACGTCCGACGCCCCCCGCAGCGAGTGCACCACCGATGGCCAGCAGTCCCAGCATCCCCGCGACGTCGCTGCCATAATTCAAGGGCGGACGCTCCAGGTGAAAGACGAGCGTCATCCAGAATGCACTGAATGCAGCAAAGCTCAAGCTCCCGAACACACACGATTCTCTGAGGACTTTCTCTGATGTGAACAGCTTCCACATCGAAGTCAGCAAAGGAATGTATCCCATGCGAATCTGAGGTTTCGTGCTGGGCAACGCATACCAGAGCAGGGCCAGCAGGCAGGTTAACATGCAGGCCGCGATGTAATATATCGATTGCCAGTCAATCAGTCGCCCCAGAACACCACTGATCGTCCGCGAAAGCAACAGTCCTGTCAGCAGGCCCCCTACGACAGTGCCCACGACGCGTCCGCGTTCTGCGGGAGTGGCCAGGCTGGCGGCGAGGGAAATCGTCATATGTGTGCCGGTCGTGGACAGACCCAGGGCCAGGCAGGCGAAGGAGAGCCAGCCAAGACTGTCAGCTGAGGCCACCAGTAATAAAGCGCAGATGGAAAGCAGTACCGAGATCAGAATCAAGGGCCTTCGATTAAAGATATCCCCCAGGGGCAGAATCAGCAGCATACCGCATGACTGACCAATCAGGCTGAGTGTCGCTGCACTACCGACGGCACTCTCCGACAATCCCAGGTCGATTGCAATCAGTCCCAGCAGAGGCTGCATGTAATACAGGTTGCCGACCACCATTCCCACGGTTGTCGCCAGCAGTAAAGTCAGGCCTTTACTTAAATGATTTGGTTCAGGCGAATGTTCTGTCTCTGGTGCTTCCGAGGCTGACGGAGCTTCGGTGGGGGAAAGGGTCGTCATTTCTCTGGTGGATCTATTTGCAACGCTGCGAGGCAGCGAAAGGGGACTGATTTCGTACGTGTCTCTCAAGTGAGCGTCATTATCGGGAAGACACGGGCGAGCGCGTCAGGTTCAACAGTGGGGCGTGTGCAGTTATTGATCACAGTCAGTAGAGCCCTGCGTTGAATTCTCATTTTAGAAACGCAGCTGTTCCCGGAACAGTGACTCATTCAAAAGTCGTTCGCCTTCAATGAATTCTGTCGGGCACCAGGCTGACTTCCCAACAAAGCTGGAGGCCCCTGAGTCAATGGTTTCTGCGTCGAGAGCAGGGGCGGTGTGACCCTGCCATTTAAACAGTAGTTGATGTGGATTAGTTGTTTTCTGTGCGCTGATTTGTATCGTTGAAGTACACTTAATGGTTGATGGATAAGATATCTTAGTTCTTTTGTGCATTGGACTTGTGGAATGTCAATTTTTGTAAAAACAGGTGAAAATAGAGAATTTTTTTGTAGAAATTTAAAGTTGAATTGGGTAAATAGGTCTAAATGTAATGATTGTGCTGAATGGATTACATGAGTGTAAAAAGAGTAATGAGTTGAAAGAGTGGCCTGCGTTGAGTAAGTGAAATAAAGAGTAAGAGCATCCATTCGGCCTGCCCGGTCTGTCGAAATCAGAGAGTCACATCATCGATTTCGGCCCCACTGTTAAGCTGAAAAATTTACTTCTGAGGAGTAACCAGGATGCTGCTTACCAACTGGCTTGCTAACGTCACCTCCCGTCTCCGTAAACGTCCTGTCTTTCGTTCCCGTGACCGCCGGGCCCTCCGCCAACGCTGGCAAACCGCTCGCAGCAATCAGATCTCCACGACGGAGGTTCTGGAAGACCGCACACTGTTGACGGTCTTCAGCAGAGGCGAACTTTTATCTGGTCCCGGATCGGGAACACCTTATACTGCGGACTTTGACGGATCTGCCGTTGCCGTCGATGGCAACTGGATGGTCGTTGGCGCACCAGGAGCCGATGCTGGTTCAACTAATAACCCTGGAGGTAACTATGTCGATTCAGGTGCGGTTTATCTCTATCGCCGCTTTGATAATGGCACTCCCCATAATCTGAATGATGATACCTGGGCATACCAGCAGACACTCCTCAATCCTGGAAATGGGGATCCTATAGGTGATCAGTTCGGAGCCTCAGTAGATATTGACGGGGATAAGCTGATTGTTGGTGCAACCTTTTCCGGTCATACTGCTTATCCCGGTGCCGCTTTTGTCTATCAGTTGGACGATAACGGTACTCCTTCATTGCTTGATGATTCCTGGAACATGGTTCGCGCACTCACGCGTACTGTAGTGCCTTCATTCAACCAGGATTTTTTTGGCAATTCTGTGGCGATCAGTGGCAATACAGCTGTCGTGGGGGCACAATTTGATGGCCAGGGAGGATATCAGACTGGTACCGTTTATGTTTTCGATTCTGAACTGGATGACTGGTCGGGTACTGTTCATGAAACGAAAATCAAAGCGAATAGTCCATCGTATGATGCCCGGTTAGGGGGGGCGGTCGACATCAGCGCGGACGGGAATACGATTATCGCCGGTGCCTCTACTTATAACGGAGGTTACGGGGCTGCGTACTGGTTTGAGCGGAATGAAGGTGCCAACCCGGGTGTCGCTGATGACACCTGGTCAGAAATTAAATCAGTCACAGGCACACAATCTGGAGCACGGTATGGCTATTCGGTCGCCATTGACACTGACTACGCAGTTGTGGGAGTTCCCTACTTCAATGCTTATGGAGTTGGGGATTCTGGTTTTGTCGCTGTCTACTCTGCTGCAAACAATTGGAACGCGTACATTAACTTAACTGCGAATAATAATGGTTTTTACGATATTGGTTATCAGGATCATTTTGGTTCTGCTGTTGCTGTCAGCGGAGACATCGTCGTAGTCGGCTCCCCCGAAAATGATTATTCTTACCCAGATGCCGGCTCAGTATACATCTTTGATGTTTCAAACTCTTCGAATGCCGAGAGGGTTTATGCATCGCATAATTCCGGCAGTGGTTCTTTTGGCACAGCCGTTTCGGTCAGCGGTTCCACCATCGTAGGAGGGGCGCCTAATCATGCTCACAACTATGCTTTTGAAGGTGCCGCATTTGTCTACGAAAAAGTCCTGTCCCCCAACAGCTACGGCAGCTTTACCGTCGACGGCGACTTTATATTGAATGCTTTCACCTCTAACGTCTCGATTTCTTATGACAGTGGAACCGGTCTAATCACAATTACGGACCCGGACAACATTCTGCAGGCACCCGTGGGATCGACCTTGGTCGACGTGCATACGATTTCTTTCCCCGCTAGTACGATTCCCGCCGGCCGTTCAATTATCATCAACGGCAGCTCAGGAGATAATTATCTTAACGTCGATACCTCACTGGCCGCATCCGGCATCAACGTGATCTACAACGGCGGTGGTGGCGCTGGCTTTGACAGCTTGGGGCTGACTGGTTCCGCTACCGATGTCGAATACCGTTATGACAGTGCCAGCGATGGTGGTGTGCGTCTCAACGGTTCGGGGACCGACTTCATTACCTACACCGGCCTTGAACCGGTTGCTTCAACAATTACCGCGACGAATGTCACATTAAACTACGTTGGCGGTGCGGAAACGATTACCGTCACTTCCGCCGGTGCCGGGCTGACCAACGTCATTTCTACTTTAGGTGAGACGACGACATTCAGTAACCCGACAGCGTCATTGACTATCAATACCGAAGTCGGCGGTGGATCTGGCGCGGATACGGTCAATATTCAGGGAGTGGGTGGCGGATTCAGCGCCAACCTGATCGTCAATGCCGGCACCGATGACGCGGTCAACTTCCAGACCGCTGCAACCAATGTGGAACAGGCAACCTGGACATCAATGCCGGCAGTATCAATCTGAATGCGGCCGTCACGACTTCGGGTAATGTTTCCCTGGATGCGACCAATGGTTCGATTACGGGGACCAGCCTGGTAACCGCAGGATTACTGACACTGGAAGCCACCGGAAATGCCGGCGGCCTGGGATCGGAACTCAACCTGGCGGTCACCAGTCTCGAAGCAGACATCACAGGCAGCCTGTACGCTGATGATGCAGGCACCCTGCAGATCGGGGCTGCCGGTGGATTGAACGGAGTGACGGTCGGGGCGGCTTCGAAAATCACGGCTGAAGGGATGGTTGTGTACGAAGATATCACTGCTTCCGGCGGGAACCTGCAGTTGGAATCCACATCATTGGAGTTCCTCCAGTCCTCCGGGTCGACGATTTCAAACACCACCTATGCGGTGGAAATCGATTCGGCTTCCCATTTTACCGCATACGGTACGGTGCAGACCACGAGCGGGGCGATCAGCCTGCGGGCCGACAATAACATTTATCTCTATGGCGCTTCGGTGGTCCAGACGACCTCAGGTACCTCCACTGCAACGATCACGCTGGCTGCGGACTACGACAATAACGGCTCTGGTGCCATTACGCAGGTACTGGGAAGTTTGGTCGACGCGCAGGATGGAACTCTGAACGTGACAGCCTACACGAACATCAACATTGCAGATCTGCGGGGGGCGACGGTCATGGTCGATTCCGACGCCGGGGGGATTTATGATAATACCGCAGCAGAAGCCGCATTGATCACCGCGGATAAGCTCGCCCTGCGGGCCGCGAGCGGCATTGGTGTTGCCGGTGCCGGTGATCTCGATCTGGCGATCAACACGGTTGCCGCCGATACGACAACCGGTGACGTTTATCTGGATACGCTTCAGACAACAGTAGGATCTGTCAATGGGCTGGATGGGATTACGGCAGGTGGCAATATCAATCTGGATATTGGTGGGACACTGTTCCTCAATGAGGATATCGAAGCAACCGGTGCAGGATCATCGATTGTTGTGCATAGCGATATCAATACACTCATTTCAGGCCTGGTTCAGACAAACGGTGGTTCGATTGACTTGCTGGCGGACAATTTTCTGTACCTTTACGCGACTTCTCTGGTCAACACTACATCCTCTGCTGCCGTAACTTTGGCTGCAGATTTTAATGGTGTGGGGGGCGGCGACTTCACGCAATATGATGGGAGTTTAGTGAATGCTCATGGCGGGTTAATTGACGTGAGCGCAACAGGCAATGCCAAAATTGCAGATCTGCAGAGTGCAGGGGGAACGGTGAGTGTGGATTCCGCTGCTGGAGCGATTCTGGATATCACCGCCGCAGAAGATCCCCTGATTACCGCCGCCAATGCCTATCTGGAAGCCGGCACTGAAGTGGCAGGCATCGAAACGGCCGTGACGACGTTGGCCGGTCGTGCCCAGAATGGCGTATTCAACATTATCAATACCGGTACGCTGACGATTGGTACGGTGAGCATCTATCCGGCCGGTGTGGATGCGACGAGTACAACACCCGCAGATGGCAGGGTCACGATTATCACTTCGGACTCACTGCAGGTTTCGAATAATGTGAGTGGTTCGGGGGCTGTGTTGCTGCAGACTGGCGATTCAGTAGCTGCCGGTGAGGACATCATCGTTGATGCCGGTGTATCTGTATCATCAGTTAGTTCGGGAGTCTCGTTCTTTGCCGGTGATAATTTTACCATCAATTTGAATGCAAGTGTTTCGGCTCCTAACTCAAGCATTACGATCAGTGTCGATCATGGAAATGGAGATCCAGGTGTCGGTGGCATTGCTAATCTGAACGGTGGACTCATGGCTGCACCATTCGGAATTGTCGTATATGGTGATAGCGATGGGGATCAGGCAATCATCGATAGTAATGGTGGGCCCCTCAACAATGGTGGCATAGTTGACTATATTCTGAGTGATTTCTCGTTTGACGGTAACGGGGGGGCGGATGAGTTGATCATCGATGATTCTGGAGATACCACCGGCGATGCGATCAATATTGTCAGCACCTTACCCGGTAATGGGACAGTGGGCGGTGCAGGCCCTGTTGGACTCAGTTTTCAGGATCTGGAAGATCTGACAATCTATACCGGGACTGACTCCGATGACATCACTGTTAATCCCAATGTACTGACGACGATTGACATTGTCGGCGGTAATCCAACCGCTCCCGCTTCACCTGGGGACACACTGACTTACCTGACCCCTCCGGGCGAATCTTCCACCTTCACACCAGCCGGTCTGGATGGCGGGACAATCTCCGCAACCGGTGGATTTCAGGATGTGACCTTTGATGAAATCGAAGGCCTGACCTTCGGCGGCAGCATTGTCGTTGATGGTACCGTCGGCGATGATACGCTGGAGATTAACGCTCTGACTGCCAACTCGGGAACGTACCAGATCAACGGCGGGCCGGTCATCAATTTCAATGCCAACACAGATTTCACCTTCAACGGTCTGAACGGCGATGACACACTGATCATCAATAATCCAGCTGGTGGGCTGTTTGATCCGGTGAATGGAATCAACTTTAACGGCGGAACCGGCGGCGAAACGCTCGGCGACACACTGTTGATTCTGGGTGGTACCGCTGCAACAGTCGAACACCGCTTCGATAACGCCAATGACGGTTCGATATTCTACGATGGTGAAGGGACCGCCACGATTACCTACACCGGCCTGGAACCGATTTTAGACACGATCACCGCAACAGATCGTATCTTCAGCTACACCGGTGCCGCCGAAACCATCACGCTGTCTGATGACGGGGATGTGGGCGATGGCGAATCACAGATCGCTTCCACTCTGGGCGAATCGGTTGTCTTCACGCATCCGACAGGCACATTGACGATCAACACCGAAGTCGCCGGCGGCAGTGGCTCTGATGCCATCAATATCGACCCCCTGGATTCGACTTTCACAGCCAATCTGACGGTCAATGCGGGTAATGATGATGTCATCAACACCGGAACGGTGGACATCGGAGCGGGTGTGTTGGATCTGACTGCCGGTCAGGTCTTCGTGAATGGCGCGTTTACCACTACGGGTAGCGTGGATATTGATTCGACATTCGCTAATATTACCTTTGCTCCAGCTGGCTCGATTGATGCCGGTGCCAGTGATATCGATCTGACTGCCAGCAACAATATCCAACTGGGACAGATCACGACCTCCGGCGATGTGACCGTCACCGCGACCGCTGGTGCGATCAGTGATGCGAACGCAGGTAACAACATTACCGCGAACAACGCGACCCTGACCGCAGGCACGGGAGCCGGTGTAGGCGATGCTCTGGAAACCGATCTGGGAGCTTTGGAAGCCAACATCGGTGCGGGGCTGGAGCTGGATAATACTGGTACCCTCAATATCGGTTTTGCCGGCGGGATCAACGGCGTGACTGTCGGAGCACCTTCCACGATCACCTCGACCGACACCATGACGGTCACCGAGAATATCACGGCCAGTGGTGGAAACCTGCTGCTTCAGAATACAGGGGGCAACTTCAACCTGAATGCTCTGGCGATTATCTCCAATACCGCCGCATTCGAAATTGAAATCGATTCAGCTGGTGCAGTGACCCTGGCAGATACATCAACAGTGACCAGCAGCGGTACCGGTCTGATCGATATTGATGCCGTCAATAACATCGCCCTGGCGAATCTGAATACCAGCGGTGAAGTGCAGGTCACAACTTCCGCCGGTGCGATTACCGATAACAGTGGATCCGAAGCATCCCTGATCACCGCCAACACGGCAGCGCTGCGGGCCGCGACCGGCATCGGTTCTGCGGGGGCAGGGGACATTGACCTGGCGATCAATACGATGTCTGCCGACACGACCGCCGGTGATATCTACCTGCAGGAACCCTCTGCTGCCACAGTGGGGACCGTAGACGGACTGGCCGGGATCACGGCCGGTGGTAATATCAACCTGGCCATAGGTGGCATACTGTTTATTAATCAGAAAGTTGAAGCCACTGGTGCCGCTTCATCAATTACTGTAAACGGAAGCGATAATATCAATGTGAATCAGATTATCCGTACCAATGGCGGTGCTGTTGACCTGCTGGCTGATAATCATTTGCTCTTCTCCCCGATTTCCTCTCTCGATACCACGAGTGCTGCAGCGGTAACGCTGACTGCTGACTTCGATAATTCAGGTGGAGGAAACTTTACACAAAGTCTGGGTAGTGTGGTGACTGCTCAGGGGGGAACGCTGGATGTCTATTCTGAAAACAACCTGGGGATTGCCAGTTTGCACAGCCCTGGAGGGACAATTACACTGACCTCCCTGAATGGTCAAATCTATGACAATACCTTTGGGGAACTCACTCTGATTTCCGGAAATGAACTGGCATTGCGTGCTGCCGGAGATATTGGGGATCCGGCGAACGCTCTGCTGGATCTGGATCTGGCAGTCTCACGCCTGTCGGCATTGACCACTGGTGGAGATGTCTTTATCAGTAACACGGGAGCTCTCGAAATCGGGACTGTCGATGGTTTGTCTGGAGTGAATGCTCCCACTGGATTAATTCGGATCTCTGCTGCGAGCCCGCTGACTGTGGCCAGCAATGTGTCTGGTTCGGGCACTGTTACACTGACGGCCGGAGATTCAGCACTCGCTGGTGACGACCTGACCATCAATGCTGGTGTAACCGTTGAGTCAAGCGGGGCCGATGTAGTTCTCACAGCCGGTGATGACTTCACCATGGATGCAACCTCCCAGATCAATGCCGCGACAACCATTGGAATCTTCGTCGATCCAAGTGTCGGCGATCCGGATGCCGTGGGGGGGACCGTTGATCTGGTCGGTGGTATTTCCGCCCCCGGGGGAACGACGGTGACCGGCGGTGATGACGATGACACGTTCAACATCCTGCCCAGCAGCACATCCACGATTACTGTTGTAGGCGGAGATCCGACTCTACCGGCGGTTCCCGGGGACACGCTGAATATTGATCTCAGTGGTGTGACCGATCCCGCGCTGGTTCTGGGAGGAGCACCAGGTTCAGGCACGTTTAACTTCCTGGCTCCCGATACCGAACTGCCTGTCAGCTACAGCAGCATTGAGGATGTGAATACCCTGGCTGGTGCCTATCACCTGGTGCTGGACATGTTGTTCTCCGGGTTCGAAGATGCTTCCGACGACACGATCGACGTTGGTCTGGATGCCGGCGGCACAAACCTGCTGATCGACATCAATGGCAGCAACTTCTTCACCGGCGCTGATGCGGATATTCTCTCCTTCACCGTACTGGGGTCGGACGACGACGATACGTTGAACATCAACGAAACCGCGGGTGGCCTGCCGTTCTTCGCAACTGCTGCTCCTATGGGTATCCCCGGTTCCAACGGGGCACACCTGAACCTGGCTGCGGAAACGTTCCTGGAAGGTGAGTTCCCTCCTACTGACTACGACGTGAACGACATCACGATTCACTACGACGGTAAGAACGGCGCCGACGCGATCAATGTGAACTTCATCACCGATCACAACGCCGGTTACTTCTCGGATGTGATCGACGGTCTGGGCAGTGGTAACATTGGTGCCGCTGCTGTGGGTGACACCGACATCGACCTGGGACTCTCCTTTGCCAACATCGAAGGGGTCGGCCTTTCCGGTTCGGGAACTGGTGGTGGCTTGCGAGTCGACGCTTCTTCCACACCCGACACGACCGGCATCAACATCAACGATGCCGGCGGAGCCGGTGACGGCGTCTCCCAGATCACCGGTAACGGCGGTTTCACCGCTCTGTTGTTTGAGGACTTTACCGACCTGCAGGTCATTTCGGGAACCGGCGCTGAGCTGATCGATCTGATCGCCCTCGACTCCGCCACGACGCTCACCAATGTCGAGTTGGATGCCGACGACGTGTTTGCGGCTGACGATGTATCCAACGATACCATCCGTATCCGCAGCACACCCGCGGGTGTCACCAGCGTCAGCCTGCTGGGGGGCCTGGGCGACGATCTGTTCCAGATCTTCGATGCCGGAAGCACGGTGGACAACATCTTCGCGGCCCTGGATGTGGATGGTGAAGGCGGAAACGACACGCTGAATATCGTCGATAGCGGCGACGTCACCGGTGACACGTTCGAAGTCACCTCGACGACCGTGGACGGAATCTCCAGCTCTGCCGGCACTGATGTGACTTATGCCAACATCGACGATCTGAACATCACCGGCACCGACGGCGACGACACGATCAACGTCAACCTGGGACTGCAGGAAGATCTGGATACCGTCACGATCAACGGTGCAGGCGGTGATGACGACTTCAACCTGCAGAACAGCACACCAAGCCTCGTCAACACCGTACTCAACGGGCAGGCCGGCAACGATGAATTCTTCTTCGACAGCAACTATGTGCTGCGGGGCTTCATCAACGGGGGTGGGGACATCGACACCATCGACTACACCACTTACTCGAACGCCGTGCATGTGCAGCTGGCCGGCCTGGGCAGCCTGGACGGATTCCAGGGCTATGAGCTCAACGGCAGCATCCTGGGCACCGGCGGTGGCGGAACCGGCTTCGACAACATCAACGATCTGGTCGGTTCAGCCAACAGCGACACGCTGGAAGGCCCGAACCTGAATAACTACTGGGGCATCACGGCCAACGATGAAGGTTTCATTATCGCCGAACGCAACAACCTGGCCAGCGGCCGGCCGACGCTGCCCGGTGACGCGATTGCGACTCCACCGGAAGAGCGTCTGGACTTCACCGACTTCCAGAACCTGATCGGGGGGACCCAGGACGATCGCTTCGATCTCAGCGACGGGGCCGGCCTGACCGGTACCCTGGACGGCGACGCCGGTAACGACAGTCTGGATTACCGGGACTACACCACGGGCGTGACCGTCGACCTGTTCGCCGGCACCGCTACAAACATCAACGGCGGCCTGGTGGCCGGCACCGGTGGTGGCGATGACGACAACAGCATCGAAAACGTCTTCGGTGGTGACGGCAACGACAATATCACCGGCGACAACGATCACAACATCCTGGGTGACGGCCTGGGTAGCGACAACCTGGACGGCGGCGGTTACTTAGTTGGCAGTGGTAACGGCGGCAACGATGTGTTCCTGATGGAACCGGGGGCCGGCGGCAGTGCCGACGTGATCACCGACATCCACGGCAACGACACAGTCGACTTCCGCTTCGCCAGTGCAGGCATCGTCTTCGACGTCGATATCATCAACACCCCGCAGGACGTCTTCGGGGGAACACGGTCGAGCAGCGTCAGCTGCAGCCCGAACAGCCGGACACGAACCCCAGCTTCATGGAAAACGTGGTTGGCAGTGAATTCGACGACTACATCTTCATCGATCCACTCTCCCAGGACGGCAACTTCCCGATCGACGGACCTCCGGTCCTGCGTTCAGCCGACGGACGGGGTGGCTTTGACATCCTGGACTTCGACGCCAAGGGACAGGCCGTGATCGACACCGGCTACTCTCTGACGGCCGACGGTGTAGGTACCGTCCAGTACCTCAACTTCGAAGAAGTGACCCCGTTCGAAGACAATCCAGCCACGATCGTCGACAACGGCGACCTGGGCTTCTCGCTGAGCGGGGACTGGCCTTATCATCCGGCAGGCACCGCAGCGATCACCACGGGTGTTGGCTATGCAGACGACATTCACACCGTGCAGTCGCAGCTGGTGGATCCCGTCCACTACGGTGATGCCGCCGCCTTCTGGGAATTCTACGGTCTGACCCCGGGCGTATACCGCGTCTCGGTTACCTGGCCGGCTTCGGAGAATCCATTTGTGATTCCGCAGATGGCCAGCGATGCACCGTTTACCGTGTTCGACGGATCCCGCAATGACATTACCACCACGGCGATCAACCTGGGCACCTTCGATCTGAATCAGCAGATCGCTCCCGACGACTTCCTGGCCGACGGTGCTCTCTGGGAAGACCTGGGAACGTTCACTGTCAACAGCCGGACGCTGACCGTGATGCTGACCAACCTGGCCAACGGCCTGATCACTGCTGATGCGGTTCGCATCGAGCGGGTCTCCGCCGGTCCGGAAGTCCAGCTGACCGACGTGACCGACGCCCCGGCACCGCCGAGCATCCTGGTCGACGGTCATCCGGGCGGCATCGACTTCGGCACCACCGAACTGTTGACCGACCTGACCCGGACCTTCGAGATCACCAACACCGGTTCTGCTGCTCTGGACATCAGCAACATCGTGATTCCTGCCGGATTCACGACGACGCTGGTCGCTCAGAGTGTGGCCGCCGGCGATACGATCAGCTTCGAGATCACCATGGATTCCGACTCCTTCGGCGATCGCTCGGGGCTGTTCTCGTTCGACACCAACGACGTGGATGAAGCGACCTTCAACCTGCTGCTGCACGGTCAGGTCTCTAACGTCGTGATCATCGACAACGGCGATGCCGACTTCTCGGCCACCGCCGGCTTCGAACTGTATGACTCGGGCGTGAACCGGGGCAGTGCCGGCTTCGAAGGGGACATCGCGGGGGCAATTCCCAACCAGCCGGGTTTCATTCCGCCTCCGGCCGGGACTGACACCGCAACCTGGACCTTCACCGGTCTGGCCGACGGTTTCTACCGGGTCTCCACAACCTGGTCGGCCCTGTACAACCGAGTGACCGACGCGCCGTACTCACTGGACGGTGGAGCCGGTACCTTTGATATTGATGTGAACCAGACCCTGATTCCGTCCACCTTCGCTGACAACGGGGCTGCGTGGTTCGACCTGAATACCTCCTTCGAAGTGGTTGGCGGCACCCTGACGGTGACCCTGACCAACGATGCCAGCAGTATCCCGCGGGATACCTTCGACCTGGCCAACGGCGTGATCGCCGATGCGGTCCGGATTGAATACCTGCCGACTCCCGACCTGGAAGTCACCGTGGACGGCAATGTCGTCGACGATGACACGGGCGTGGTCGACTTCGGTACGACGATCCCCGGCATTCCGGTCTCCAAAACCTTTACCGTGACGAACCTCTCCGCGGATCCGGTCGATGTGACCGGTCTGATTGAGTTCCCACCCGGGTTCAGCATCGATCCTGCTTCCCCGTTCGGAACAGATACCGTGCCTGTGAACATTCCCGGCTTCGGTTCGGTGACCTTCACCATCCAGTTTGACGGCGGGACCACCGGTTCGACCTTCGGTCAAATCTCGTTCACCACGGGTGACGCGGATGAAAATCCTTACAACTTCACGGTAACGGGTGCCGCCGGACCGGCAACCGTAGGCATCAACGACGCAACATTCGATGCCACGGGGACCTGGAATGAGCACATTCCGGGTGTCGTGGGTGATCCGGAGTTCCTGTATACGGGAGTGCCTTACGTGGGCGGAACCGGTACCAGTCGTGCATTCTGGGACTTCGACGTGGAACCTGGCCGCTATCAGGTCGTAGCCCACTGGTACGTCCATCCGGACGTGAGCCCTTACGGACGGGCTGCTGCAACCAACGCTCCGTACACCATCTTCTCGGATGCGACCCCGGTCGCCACTTACCGGGTCAGTCATCAGGGCAGTTCGAACGACTTCCTGGATGATGGCACCTGGTGGGAATACATTGGTGATCCTGTTGTGATCAACGATAATCACATGACGGTGGTGCTGAGCGACGATGCCAACGGTATTGTCTACGCCGATGAAATCCGGATCATCCGGGTGGTTGATCCGGTGATCAAGGTCGAAGTGGATGGCGGAACCGTGGAAGACAGCGGTGCCGTGGACTTCGAAGATACGATCATCGGTGCTCCCGTGGTCAAGACCTTCACCGTAACGAACTTCGGCGAACGGAACATGGCCCTGGGGCCGATCAATGTTCCAACCGGGTTCAGCCTGGTCTCCGGCTTCGGGGATACGAACCTGGCCCCCGGGGATTCGACGACCTTCACCCTGCAGATGGACGCCAGCATCGGCGGCAGCTTCAGTGGAATGGTCAGCTTCGGAGGCGATCTGGCGGTTGAGAATCCCTTCAACTTCACGGTCAGCGGTTCGGCTGCGGACTCGATGATCATCGACAACGGTGACTTTGGTTACAGTACCAGTGGCGCTGCCTGGAATCGTGAAGTGCGGACCTGGGGTGACGACACGCAATACTTCCAGCGGGACCAGGACGTGCTGCTGGGCGGCGACCTGCCGGGCACCAACACGGCGACCTGGACGTTCGAGAATCTGGGCGCCGGCACTTATCAGGTGGCCTCGCACTGGCTGAACCACAGCGGATACGCGTCCAATGCCCAGATCACGATCGCGGGCATCGAAGGGGGACCGATCACGGTCTCACTGGACCAGCGGTTCTACCCGCAGGGCTTCAGTGCCGACGGCTCGATCTGGCAGGAACTGGGTAACTTCCAGGTGGCTGCCGGCAACACGCTGACGGTCACCATCTCGGACGACGGTGCGAACGGCAACCTGGCTGCCGACGCCATGCGGCTGGAACTGATTCCACCCGGGCTCACGGCTCCGGAAATCGACGTCGCAGCCGGGGCCACGGCCCTGACCAGCGGCGTGAGCAGCATCGATCTGGGCACCGCCTTCTTCGGCGAAACCCTGTCGCAGACCTTCACGATTACCAATACGGGGACCAACACGCTGAACCTGGGAGCCATCACTCTGCCAGGATCGGGCGAGTACACCGTCTCGTCTCCGCTGGGCACGACGACTCTGTTCGCCGGTCAGTCGACGACCTTCGAGATCTCATTCAACAGCACCGGCGCCGCCGGTGTGGTTGCTGGTCCGGTCTCAATCGCCACGAACGACAGCGATGAGAACCCCTTCACGTTCAACATCACCGCCGAAATGACGGATGTGGTGCTGATCGACAATGGTGATGTGGGTTACAGCAGCACCGGCAGTTGGAACACCCTGTTCTACGATGCCCGTTACTTCGAAAGTGATGCCCAGAGACTGAACCTGGGTCAGAGCGGAACGGCGACCTGGGACTTCACGAACCTGACCGCCGGAACCTACACCGTCTCTGCGACCTGGCTGAATGACCCGTTACGGGCCACGAATGCCGAGTACAATGTTGCCGGCGTGGGACCCGTCGTGGTCAACCAGCGGGTTGCACCGAATGACTTCGCCGCCGATGGCTTCAACTGGGAGATCCTGACGGCCGCGGTTGTGGTGGCACCCGGTGGTTCGATCACCGTGACCCTGAGTGACAACGGCCCGGCCAATGGGGCGATCAATGCCGATGCGATCCGCATCCAGCGGGTCGGAGCACTGATGGCGGCCGCCGGTGTGAGCAGCACTGCGGCTCCATCGATCACCCAGTCCGACCTGGACTCGGTCGTGGATGCGGCCCTGAGCTACTGGGAAACAGCAGGGTTGAGCGATGCTCAGCTGGAACTGCTGGGTTCGGTGAACTTCGTACTGACCGACCTGCCGGATGCAATGCTCGGTGGTGCTTCAGGTACAACGGTTCTGATCGACGTCAACGCCGCCGGTTACGGCTGGTTCGTCGATGGAACGCCGCTGGACAGCAGCGAGTTCACACTGCTGGATGGCAGCCTGCTGGCCGGTTCCGGCAGCGACGCCTTCGGTCAGATGGATCTGCTGACAGTCGTAATGCACGAGCTGGGTCACACGCTGGGTCTGGAAGACCTGGACTCAGACGGTACCCTGATGAGCGAGTCGCTGGACGTCTCCGAACGTCGTCTGCCGAGTGCAGACGAAATCGACGACTTCTTCAGCGGTATCGCCGGCGGAGACAACCCGCTGCTGGACTAATAGAATAGTCCAGTTACAAACAGTCCCGACAGGCCCCCGGAAACTCAGGTTTCCGGGGGCTATTTTTATTTTGGAAGAGGCTATGCTGATTTATCTAACGTCAAAAATCTTGATTATGCAGTAAAACACTGCTGGATGGAAACTGATCTGCTTTAATCGTCCGTTCGTCTGTTTTTGTCATTGTTTTATGACTTGTAAATCATGTATGTTAGTTAAGTGAATCCAATGTCAGACATTCAGTCTGCATGGGGAGACAGGGCCCATCAGGTTCACGACCTGGCACATCAATAATACAGGGAAAATCCCATCAGGGAATCTACGGGGCTGTCCTCTATACATTGCAGAGCGGAGTGAATGAGATGTTTCTGACCCACTGGCTGCAGGCGATTTCAGCGCGTTCATCTAATCGCCCGTCAGTTCGCCGTCGTCATCGCCGGAACATACGTCAGACAGTGACTGATTCTTCTGCCCGGCAGATCAATTGTATTGAGCTACTGGAAGACCGAACTCTCTTGACCAGCGTGTTTCAGGGGGAACTTCTGCCAGATGCAGCGCTCGCCCCCTTAGATACGGATCAGTCTGGATCTGCGGTTGCTGTTTCCGGGGACTGGCTGGTCGTAGGCATCCCCAATGCAGATCCGGCGGGAATTGATAATGCGGGAGCCGTCACACTATATACCCGCAATGACTCAGGCACGCCTGATGATCAGACCGATGACAGCTGGGACTATCATTCGACACTCGTTTCACCTCGTGCAGATAATACAGATCAGGATCTGTTCGGAACGTCTGTCGCCATTGATGGTGATACACTGTTGATCGGAGCGATCGGAGCAGACGAGGGAGATACGTTTGGATCGGCCTATCTTTTCAGACGTAATGAACAGGGAACTGCCTCAAATCTGAGTGATGATACCTGGGATGCTCTGGCGACCCTCTCGCGTCCTGTAGCATTGGCGAACGATGCGGCGGAAGACTTTGGATTGGCTGTGGACCTCAAAGGCAATACTGTTGTAGTGGGGGCACAACTGGATTCGTATGGGGCCGCTGCGTCGTCAGGCGCCGTCTATGTCTTTACGACAGACGACGATTGGGCGACGGTCTCAATCGATCAATTGAAAGCCGGTGATGCTTCTGCTGATGCCTGGTTGGGGTCAGCCGTGGCGATCAGTCAGGATGAAACAACCATTATCGCTGGTGCGGTGCAGGATCAAGGCAAGGGGGCCGCTTATCTGTTCGAACGAAGTTCAAATGGCGCCGGTATTGCGGATGATACCTGGGGAGAAATCAAGAAACTGTCAGGGACTACAGGTTCCGATCTGGGCAGCGCCGTTGATATCGATGATCGCTACGCCGCCGTTGGTGCAGCCGGCGATACGTATGGCGGGTCGGTGTCGATTCTGGACGGTTCACAAAGCTGGAATATCGTCGAGAAACTGCGAGCCAGCGAATATCCCAATTCGACGGACTCAGGTGGTTTCGGAGCGGCTGTCTCCATCGCGGGTATGAGCCTGGTTGTGGGAGATCCTCTGAGCAATGGGAGTACCGGGGCGGCATACCTGTTTGAAGGTTCGCTGGGCTGGAGTACGGCTGATGAGGAGTCACTGATTGCTGCCGATACTGAAACCGGCAGTGGCTATGGTTCCACGATCGCCATTGATGGAGAGACAATTGTCAGCGGTGCTCCGCTGCACGACCACGGTGCAACCGATACCGGCAGCGCCTATGTGTTTGGTTTTCCTCCCGTGATTGACTTTATCACCCAGATCGTGAACGGCGATTTGCTGATCGACCATCAGACGGTTTCCGATTCGGACCTGTCGATGACGATCAGTGGGGGGCAGCTGATCGTGAGTGTGGTCGACGACCTGATTACAGCGCCAGTTGGCGGAGAACAGATCGATGCGCAGACGATTGCCGTGTCGTTATCCATGCTGACGGGCAGCACCATTTATCTGACGGGTGGAGCAGGAAACGAACAGGTCACCCTGGATACATCCCTGGCTGCAGCAGGGCTCAGAATTGACTACGACGGTGACGATGGCTCGGGTGATGATACGATTATCCTGAGCGGGTCTGCAGACTCCCTTTCCTCCTGGATGGAAGGATCCCAGTCAGGCTGGGTGCGTTTGAATGAATTCGACCTGGATTTTCTATTCTATTCGCACCAGGATCGGATGATCTGGGATGTGGCGACGGCCCACCTTGATCTGAATTATGACAATGACACACAGACGATTGATTTTAACGCGGACGCGAGCGGTGGATTTCAAGTGATTTCCGGTTCCGGTCCGGAATTGAGGGTCTTACAGATTCCCTCCATAACCCTGATTCTGAACAGCGGTGCCGGGCTGGATTATGTCAACATAAATTCCGTGGGACAGGATGCGACTGCCGACCTGATCATTACCGAAACGCGCGGCGATGACTGGGTTGAATTCGGGAACTCACTCGACCTGGGTAGTGGTGATCTGGAGCTGCACGTCAATCGAGCCACTTTTGGTGAGAATGTCACGACCACCGGAAACGTGCATGTCGAAGCCGCTTCGATTTTTACGGATAGCACAACGTCGTTGAATACCGGAGATGGAGATATTTACTTTGAGTCGACTGGTCTCAACCTGGGTGAGATCATAACTACAGGAGATGTCTGGATCGATGCCAGCGCTTCCATTATCGATAACAATGGCTCCAGTAATAACATTACGGCTGCACGGGCTGTGATCCTGAGTGGATCTTCAACGAATTCAATGGAGACTCAGGTGGGTTATCTCGAGGTTGCCGCGGTAGGCTTTGTGCAGGTTCAAAACACGGGGGATCTTGTGATCGGAGACGCTGGTGACCTGACCGGGATTTACGCCAGGAACAGTACCATTTATGTCAATACGACGGGTTCACTGGATGTCCGGGAATCGATTCAGACGGGGACCTCACTCAGTCTCTACGCCGGTGGTGATATTACCATTCGGGCTGGCGTGATTGTGAAATCGGAGGACAGTCCGTTTGGTGTGAGCCTCGTTGCAGACGATGATATTCTGGTGGAAGAAGGAGCCCAGTTGATCGCGCTGACCGGGGGCGTGGGACTGGAAGCCAAGAACATGGTCGCGGACAATGCGAATATTGCCGTCGAACTGTGGGGGCAGACTCATTCCGCAGACGGCACCTCCGTTTATGGCGGCGTCAATTCGGATGCTTTTTACATCACTCCCAGTCTCGAGTCCGAAATTACCGTCAATGGATTATCGCCGGCTACCCCCGGTGACACACTCTTTTATAATGAACCGATCGACGGTGCATATCTTGATTACGACAGCGAGAATGCGCGGTTGGATTATGCAGGCGGATATCAGAGTATCTATGTCACAGGCATCGAAAACCTGGAAGCGGGATTCAGTGTGCCTGACCCCGCGCATCTGATGATTAAGGGGACTTCAGGCGAAGATGTGCTGACTATTACTGCCAGCGATAATAACTCTGGTTCCTATCAGTTGAACGCTGGTCCTGTCGTCAACTTTTTCAGTATCTCATACCTGGAGTTCTACGGATTTGAAGGGGACGATCAGCTGATCATCAACAATCCCGCGGGTGGCATTTTTGCACCTGAGGATGGAATCTACTTTGACGGCGGTGGTGGAGGAGAGACCAGTGGCGACCGCCTGGAAATTTCAGGCGGCGTTGCGGTCGTGGAAACGCATCATTTTCTGGATGAGAGTCAGGGACGTGTGTTCTTTAATGCAGCCACCCGACCCGCGATCCAATACGCCGGACTGGAACAACCGGTGGATTCGACCGTGAGTGTAGATCGACTCTCGCTAAGTTTCAGCGGTGTCAGCACCGTGAGTGAAGCGGGAGTCGACGAACTGACCTATGAGTCAGATGTCGGTCAGCTGGGGACCTTCCTGAATCCTTCCTTGAGTCTCACGGTCAACAGCGGCAACTGGAACAGCGGAGTCACTTCCGAGATTTCGATCGATTCTCTGGGAGAGAATTTCAACGCCGATCTGAACCTGGGGCAGGGGGTCGGGGCAGAAACGGTTTACCTCGGGGCTGGTCTGGATCTGGACCAGGGAAATCTGCTCAGTCTGGCTGATTCGACGCGAATCACTGGCGCCATTATTCTGAATGGGGATGTTGAAGTCGTTTCCAGTATTTTGAGTTTCACCACCTCTGACAGCAGTATCGATGCGGGTTCAGGGAATATTCATCTTGAATCCTCAACCTCATGGTCAACTGGCCAGCTGACGACCACTGGCGATGTGAACTTGATCGCGGGCAATGGTCATCTGAGCCTGCAGAATTCTACGGTGAATACGATCACCGCAGGTCTGCTGGAACTGACTGCCGAACAGGGATCGATCCTCAATATGACAACCGACGTCGATCAGTTAGTCGCGGTGGCCAAAGGAGTCGTCAGAGTCAGGAATACGGGGGATCTGATTCTCGGTTCCGCAGCTGTTCAGAGCGCCTGGAAAGGGATTCGTTCTCACACCAGCATTATCGATATCGAGAGTGAGGGGGGGATCGATATCCACGAATCGCTCTCTGCCGGGATAGGAATATTGCTGGCAAGCGTGGACGGCGATCCGGGCAGCCTGGCCGAGGACCTGACCGTCAGGTCTGGTGTAAAAATCGAAGTAGATAGCGGGACAATCACATTTAATACTGCAGATGATATTCTCATTGAGTCCGGCGCACAGCTCGTGGCTGGGAACTCGTCGATCGCGTTAAATTTAAGTGTCATTACCACGGACTTTCAGGGGGGCGAACTGGCACTGTTCGGTCAGCTCTCAGCGGTGAATGGCGCTCAACTGACTGGGAGTGTGTTCGCAGATACGTTCCATCTCTCTGCCAGTTCTGCGACGGAGATTACTGTCAACGGAGAGAGTCCGGCTGCACCAACTTCCCCTGTTGATTCGCTCTATTATTACTCATCACCGGGAGCCGTTCCCGAAGTGACTCCCAGTGGCACCGACAGTGGGACCATTTCGTTTACAGGCGGACTGCAAACGATTAACTATTCCGAGATCGAAGAGGTTAATTTGCAGGGGTGCTCTGGGTTGAGGGAACCGAGGGCGACGATGAGCTGTCGATCCTGGCGACGGGACCTGACAGTGGTACTTTTCAATTCAACGGCGGCTCTGTTGTCAGTTTTACCTCTTTGACACAACTGGTCTTTGCGGGAGGAGAAGGAGATGACCTCCTGAGTATTCAAAACCCGGATGGCGGTCTGTTTGTTCCAGCTGAGGGAATTCTGTTTGACGGCGGATCCGGGGGAGAGACCAGCGGCGATGCGCTGGAAATTCTGGGCGGATTTGCAGCGACGGTTGAGCATCGCTTCGTCGATGAGAGTTCCGGCAGCATTCTCTATAACGGCAGCGCCACGCAGACAATCACCTATACCGGTCTGGAGCCGATTCTGGATATGATTGAAACACAAAACCGAAACTTCAGCTTTACTGGTGCGGATGAGACGATTACGTTATCTGATGACGGTGTGGCAGGCGACAGTTATTCATTAATCGATTCCACTTTGGGGGAATCGGTCACGTTCCTCAATCCCATAAACGCGCTGGCGATTCAGACCCAGGCTTCAGGCGGTACCGGTGTGGATACCGTCAATCTGAATGGTCTGGACAGCAGCTTCAGTGCTGACCTGTTTGTGACTCCGGGCAGTGATGATGCGGTCAATGTCGGCAATCTGGATCTGGGAGCCGGCGATCTGACGCTCTCGGGAATCGTCAGTTTTAATGGCGCCTTTACCACAACGGGAGGCGTGATTGTCGATTCCGCCGGCGATCTGACTTTTGCTGTCGGAGCCAGTCTCAGTGCAGGTGTTGATAGTGTTGAGCTGTTTGCGGAGGCGAATCTATATCTGGGGGCGATCACCACACCAAATCAAATTCAACTGACAGCAAGTGGCGGTTCGATTATCGATGCCAACGGTGCTGCGGAAAACCTGAATGGATACCTGGTGACGCTGATTGCCTCTGGCGGGATTGGCACAGGGGATGCGCTGGAATCGAGTATCGTGGGCCTGCAGGCGAATGCCGGCGGAGGACTCTCTCTGGAGAATACCGGTATGCTGTTTCTTGGTTTCTCTGGTGGGATCGACGGCGTAACGACGAACGGAACGACCCGTATTACTTCGACTGACAACATGACGGTCTACGAATCGGTGACTGTCGCGGGAGGTTTACTGCAACTGGAAAATACCGGGGGAGATTTTCTGCTGCAGAACTCTGCTACTATTTCGAATACAGGAGCCTCCGGTATCGACATTGATTCGGCCGGGAGTATCACTTTGGTCGAGGGGACGCGGATCGAGAGCAGTGGAACAGGCCTGATTGACGTGCAGTCGGTCAATAATCTGCTCGTCGCGAACCTGCAAACCTCCGGAAACGTGCAACTGACTTCAACAGCGGGGGCCATTCGCGATAATCTCACCGGTGAAGGCCCTCTGGTTGAAAGCGATACGCTGATATTACAGGCCGCAACCGGCATCGGCGGTGCAGGGACTCTAGACCTGGATACCGAAGTCAACAGTATCACTGCCCACGCAACTGAGGGACCGATCATGATCGACAATTTTGGTGAACTGTTTGTGCAGCTTCCCGAATTACTCGATCTGGTGCTTGATGAGGATGCGCTGGAACAGACCATCGATCTGTCACAGATCACGACCGCGGGAGGGAACTCTCAGCCGTTAACTGTGATCGCGCAGAGCAGTCAACCTTCGCTGATCCCGGACCCCCAGGTGAACTTTGCCGCGGCTGATACGACCGCGGGCCTCGTATTCACGCCGATCGCGAATCAGAGTGGAGTCGCTACGATCACACTCATCATTTCTGATGGAGGCACCGATTATTCCACAGAGACGACCGGCGATAACCGCACGATTTACCTCACGTTCGATGTGACGGTCAACTCTCTGAATGACGATCCGGAGCTGGATTCTCTCTCTGATCTGTTATTACTCAAAAACGCATCCGAGCAAACGGTGAACTTGAGCGGCATTTCTGCGGGAGGGGGCGAGACACAGCCAATACGTGTGACAGCGCAGAGCAGTCTGCCGGGGCTGATTGCAGATCCCGTGGTGAATTACACCTCTGACGATGCCACCGGCAGCCTGGTCTTCACTCCGATCACCGACCAGACTGGAACGGCGACGATCACTGTCACCGTCGAAGATGGGGGCCTGGACGGGAATCTGGCGACGACGGGTGACAATGCCATGATCACGCGGACCTTTGATGTTGTCATACAGGAATTTGAAACGCTCTCGATGCGGGTGGTTGAATCGCCGACCTCGGTCGGTGTTCAGGGGGAAGTCGAGACACTCCCCAATCACCAGGATGGGATCAGTGAGTGGCAAACCTACTGGGTGGAATTCTGGGTGAATACCATTGATGTTGCCAGCCTGGGGATTGCGACGGTCACGCTTGATCTGAATTATCAGACCGATTTTACCACCGCGACGGACATTGAATACGGTACTGCGTTTTCTCAAAGCCAGACCGGAACGATTGATGATCTGACCGGTCAGGTCATCAGTCTCTCAGCAACAGCAGATACGAACGAACTGGGTATCGACGGGCAGTTGTTATTTGCCCGGATCCGCTTCGATTCACTGGCCGCTGATCAGGTGCTGTTGGATCTGGAGGGGCAAAGTATCGGACCGTATGATTTGGGACTGCAGATACAGTCACCACAGATCACACTGGGAAGTGGGCGCATCAGTCAGACGCCGATCATCGATTCCCCAGGTGCCTCTATCTGGGCGAATCCCTACGATCTGAATGATGATGACCGAATCAGTTTTCGAGATCTGCTGCTGTTTGCGAGTGTGTATAACAGCGTGCCCGCAGAATCCAGTTCGGATTACGCCTGGTTCAGTGACATCAATCAGAATCAGCGGGTGGATTTCAAGGACCTGATCTTTCTGGCCTCGAATTACAACAAGACAAAGCTTTCACAGACAAATATTATCTACCCGACTAATTATCCGGATGCCTGGAATCAGAATTTAGAGGTTGCGCTCGCCCCCCAGAACACTCCAGAGGCTACTGCATTGACTCAGTCGCAGGCGGATACGATGTTGCAGACCGCTGTTCTGGAAGTCAGCCCGACCGTTTCAAATGCAGAACAACAGAAACTGGCGGATGTCAAAGTGGATGTGGTCGATCTGGAGGGGAGTACGCTGGGACGGTTGGTTGGTGATACGATTTATATCGACGTGAATGCCGCCGGTTATGGCTGGTTTGTTGATACGACACCCCTGGATCACAGCGAGTATACCTACGACAGTCAGTTATCATTAATCGCATTACCGGGCAGTGAAGCTGCAGGTCTGATTGATCTCTGGACGGTGATTCGTCACGAACTGGGCCACCTGCTGGGGGCAGAGCATACCGACGAGGGGCTGATGGCAGAGACATTGGATCCGGGTGTGCGAAAATTAGCTGAGTCGCATGCAGAGACCGATCAGTTCTTTGGTTCGCTCGAAGACGAGACCGAACTGCTTTCGTTTTAGCATTTCTCCGGTGAGATCTGCAGAAACTTTACTGGAACCCTGTTTGTCAGGGGGCAATCATCCATCTGGACCCGGTGGTTACTGATCAACTGAGGATATCCAGGATTGGCTTCCCGCGATCGATTTCCAGACGTTTTCGGCCGGGGATGTCGAGCCGCGTGGGGTCGAGACCGAGCAGGTGATACAGGGTGGCATGAATGTCGGTGACATAGTGCGGCGATTCGACGGCGTGGAAGCCGAGTTCATCGGTTGCTCCATGCACATAGCCCCGCTTGACGCCCGCACCGGCAAACCAGATGGTGAAACCATGAGGATGATGATCGCGGCCGCTGGGCATTTTTGTACTTCCCCGGGTTTCCACCGCAGGGGTCCGGCCGAACTCTGTGCAGAAGACGACAACGGTATCATCCAGCATTCCGCGGCGTTTGAGGTCTTTGAGTAGCCCTGCGACCGGTTTATCGACGCGTTTGCAGGACCGGGTGTGATTCTCTTTGAGTTTCTGATGCGAGTCCCATTCGCCATAGCCGCTCAAATAGACCTGGGTGAACCGGACGCCCCGTTCCGCCAGCCGACGCGCGGCCAGCAGGCGTTTGCCGTAGATCGAGGTTTCGTTCTCATCGATGCCGTACAGACGCTGTGTTTCTTTTGTCTCTGTGTCGAGATTGAGCGCCTCGGGAACGGAGCGCTGCATGCGAAACGCGAGTTCGTAGGAATTGATCCGGGCCCGGAGTTTCTCGTCATGCGGGTACTCGACTGATGAAATGCGATTGAGTTCATTGATCAACGCGTACTGATTGGCCTGTTCTTTTTCGAGCACCGTCTGGGGACGCGATCCAAAGGGGAGCGGATTGTTCGGGTCGAGCGAAAATTCCACGCCCATGTATTTGGGACCCAGGTAGTCGGGGCTGAAGTTTTCTTTGACGCGGGTATCGGTGTACGAACCCAGGAAAACATATTCCGGCAGATTCTGATTCAGGCTGCCCAGACCATAACTCAGCCAGGACCCGACGACCGGTTGTTTCTGATCCAGCTTGTGACGCCCGTGATGAATCTGGAACTCGGCGGCGTGGTCATTATCGGTGGTATACATTGAACGGACAAACGAGATGTCATCGACACAGGTTGCCAGGTGAGGCCACCAGTCGGTGATCTCAATTCCGGACTCCCCCTGTTTGCGAAAGCCGACCTGCATGGGCATGATTTTGTCATGTTCCCGTTTGACTTTCACCACAGAGCGAGCCCGCTCCTGATAGCGCGGATCCTGAAACGGGTCAGGATAGACGGTGTCGGCGTAGGTCTTGCCGCCGTATTTATTCAACTCCGGTTTCGGGTCGAAGGTCTCCATCTGGCTGTAACCACCGGAGAGAAAGATCCAGATCACCGACTTGGCCCGTGGTGTGAAATGCGGACCCTGGGTGACGGCTCCTGAACTTGTGCTGGCGGCCTGCCCGGAGCCTTCACGGTTCAGCAGCATACTTAAAGCCATGCCTGTCGCTCCATAACCGAGGTCGGAAAGGAACGTTCTGCGCTGGATCTGGCCGCAGGGGGGCTGCATGGTCGTCAGGTCTGATTGCATGGTTTCGTCCTGCCTGTAGGGTTTGCAGACGCGGTTTTATCGGATGGTTACAAAATCATTATGGTTGAACAGCGCCTGCACCAGGCTTTCCCGGGCGCGGGCTGCTGGATCGGTAGCGGGTTGTTCAAAGGGCTTCTTCTGTGCTGCTGGTTTCTGACTGGTCGCTTGAGCAACTTTCTGGAACAGGGTTTGTTGCTGTTCCAGGAAGCGGAGTGCGGCGGCCTGCTCGCGCTGGTTGGGGGCGCGGGCGAGAATCAACTCAAATGTATTCCTGATGAAATCGAGTTCCTGTTCCGACGGGCTTTTCCCGGTGAGTTGTGCCTGCTCGGTCCAGAGACGCGCCGCAATTCGACGGCCCTGTTTGAGTGCCAGTTGGCTGTTGGTTAACGCGAGTGCCTGCTGGGGCCGGACCGTGGTCTGTCTGCGGTAACAGTCGGTGGAACTGGGACCGTCAAACAAAGCCAGGAATTCCATTTTCGCTTCGCCGTGATAGGAATAGTAAAGACTGCGGCGGTTCGTGGTGAGTCCCTGGTCCTGTTCGATCTCCTGTCCGAACATCGTCGTGTCCAGGTCATCCGCGAGATAAAACAGACTGTCACGGACGACTTCCGCTTCCATTCTACGCAGGGGGAATTTCCAGAGCAGTCGATTGTCGCGGTCCGTGGCCAGATTTGGGTGTCCGGCTGCGACTCCCTTCGAACTTCGCTGGTAAGCGTCGCTGCTGAGAATCAGGCGATGAATGTGTTTCATTTTCCAGTCATGCGCCATGAGTTCCGCGGCGAGCCAGTCAATGAGCTGTGGATGCGTGGGTTGGGCGCCACTGCGTCCAAAGTTATAGACCGAATCGACCAGTGGCTGTCCGAAGTGCCTCATCCAGATGTGATTGACGGCGACCCGCGCTGTGAGCGGATTGTCGGGGCTCGTGATCCACTGCGCGAGGGCGGCTCTCCTGCCGGAACTCTGTTGGGGGAAGATCCGGCTCAAGGGAGCGAAATCTATCGACTGTGCGTCCCGCGGTTTTTCCGCAGCTGCCAGCGCGGTCCGGGCCTGCGTGAGCTGTTGTTGCGCATCCTGAATCTGTTTGCTGCGTGTTTTCTCTGTCTCGGGGAGCATCTGAGCGGTGTGCAGTTTCAATTCAGCAGCTGCGACCTGCTGCTGAGACGCACTTCGTTTCGCCTTCCATTCCGCCTGACAGGCAGTACGCGCCAGGGAGTCGGCCTCCGGTGACTCATCAATGTGACGGGCGCGGGCAGCGTCGACGCGCGCCTGGTACTGCGCGAGCTCGGCTCGGGCCGCCTCTAATTCGGCCAGCAGCAGGTCCCGCTTCAGCTGAACCAGCGACTGCTGCTGGCGGGCTGCGCTGATTTTCTGCTGCCACTGTTGTTCCTCGGGGGACAGCGGTTTCTGGAGCGTGATTTTCGAAGTCGCATTTCCCGTACTGAACCGCGTGAGGATCCAGTCGGTCGCGCTCGTGACATCTGCGCCGTCGGAGAAATCCGGGAATTCAAAATCAAAACGGTTGAGTTCCCGGCCTCCCGGCTCGAGGAAGACGATATGATCGAATTCCGCACGGCTGCCGGCGTGGGCATCGAGAAAGAACCCGCGGTTGACACTGTGGGCCGGATTCCAGCCATTAAGGGCAATCGGCGTCTCTTTGATGATGCTCGATTGATCCTGACTGCGGGTGACTGTCAGCAGGGCGATGTCTTTTGCAGGCTGCAGCTTGAGGTCCACTTGCAGATCGAGTGGTTTTGCCTCAGTCGGGAATGAACCGATGGTGGTGACACTCGTGCTGCCGGGGGCATAAGTCAGAATGTTCCCCGCCTCGAAGGCGACGTATAGATTAGTCCTCCCGGCGGCCAGATCGTTCGAGAGTTGAAAATTCACCATCTTGTCGGCGTGGAGTCGCAGCTGAAAGTAAATTTCCAGTTGCTCGGGTAGTTCGTTCCAGTCCGTCAGTTCCCGGGCGAGCGCGCGGCGACCCTCTCCACCGGTCAATTGCAGTGTCTGTTGGCTGAACGGGCTGTCCGCCGTTTGTTGAGACTTCTGCCAGGCTCTGTATTCTGTCAGCAGTCTGGTCTGTATCTGCTCATGTTCTTTAAGCTGTTGTTCGAGGCTGGGGGACTCCGTGTCCCATTTCTGCTGTGCCTGCTCTACAGCCGCCGTTCTTGTCAGTGTTTCTTCCTCAATCACAAACGGTTTGAGTCCGGGGTACCAGGCGGTTGCCGGCAGCTTAACCGGTTGGATCTGAATTTTATCTCCGCCCAGAAACTGAATCGTACCGGCTTCGATGGGGGCTTGTCTTTGACGATGTTCTGTTCCAGGCCACCGGTATAAAACCGGGCGAGGGCATCGGGGTGTCGATCATAAATGCGGACCATGCCGGTGCGAACCGGTCCATTACGCACACTCAGTTTATAATCGGGAAAGGGACCCGGATCTGCTTCGCCAGGGACTCGATCGTGCCTGAGGTCGATCGGTTCAAACAGGGACCGAAAAGCGAAGTATTCTTCCTGGCTGATCGGGTCGTATTTATGATCGTGGCATTCGCAGCAGTTCATGGTCAGTCCCAGAAACGCTTTAGCCGTATGTTCGACGTTGTCTTTGAGCCAGGTGTGGTAGTTCCAGCGATAAAAATTGCGGACGATGAATCCGGTGGCAACGAGATTCTCCCGATCGTTGGGGGCGAGTTCATCTGCTGCCAGCATCTGACGGACCATCACGTCGTAGGCTTTATCTTCATTGAGGGAGCGAATGATCCAGTCGCGCCAGCGCCAGGTCAGGGAATAGCTGTTGGTCATGTCTTTCGCGCCCCGTCTGCCGTACCAGTCGCTGTAACGCCAGACGTCCATCCAGTGACGTCCCCAGCGTTCGCCGTATTGCGGGCGGCTGAGCAGATCGTCAATCACGCGCTGCCAGGCATCGGGGCGAGTGTCGTTCAGAAAGGCAGACAGTTCCGTCGGTCGGGGAGGCAGCCCGATCAGATCCAGGTAGAGTCGACGGAGCCGGGTCGTTTTGTCCGCCTGGGGTTGTGGAGTCAGTCCACCTTCCAATTGACGGGCCAGTAGAAAAGCGTCGATGGGATTTTGCGAGGGAGAATTGGTCTGTGGTATCGCAGGACGTTTGACTGGTTGAAAGGCCCAGTGTTCTGTGGGCGCTGGTTCGGGAGAATCGTTGGCAGGAAAATGTGCTCCCTGATCGATCCAGGTGCGGATCAAGGCGACATCATCAGGAGTCAGTTTGCGTCCCTGTCCTTCGGGCGGCATGGCGAAATCCGGATCTTCGCCGATCACCTGAAAGAGCAGGCTCTCCGCGGAATTCCCCGGGACAACGGCCTTACCGATTTCGCCTCCCTTGAGAATGAATTTCCCCGCATCAAGGCGTAAGGCTGATTCCTGTTTCAACACACCATGACAGGCGAAGCAGTGCGCCTGGAGCAGGGGTTTGATCTGCTTTGTGTAGTCAATGGGGACGGGGGGCGTTTCCGCATGAAGCGGGAGAGATACACACAAACTGACGCAGCAGGACACGACGAGGGTAGGCCATTGCATGGGAGGTCTCCACAGTGCAGATGAGGCTGGTCTCAGGGGGCGAGTTTCTTAACTTATTTTATATTTTGTTGTGTGCAATCTCCAGACTGGAATCGGAGAACCTGAAAATTATTGGAGAACCGTTTAAAATCGGATGCCTGAGTGCAGAAGCAGCGTATTATCGATCTTGATGTCGGCTGCCTGGTGTTCCCGTTCGAACTTACGACCGAAGACATAACCCGCCTCGATCAGATAACTGGCCCCCGGGGATTGAAATCGTCCGGGCGTAGGGGGAGGCATTGATTCCCAGCCCACGACCAGCCGCCATTCACGATAATTCAGTCGTTCGGGTGAACCATCGCGGAGATTGTAGGCCCAGTTTCCGCCGGACATCCCCCCGCCGACATAGGCCCACTGCTGCCGCGTTTCGGATTCGGAGATCAGATACGAGATGCGCGGATTGGGAAGCATCAGGTTAACTTTGACAGAGGATGAGGGACGCCAGGTGGCACCAATCACCGGCAGGACGGGAATGTCTTCCTGGCCGGTCGCCAGGGCACCGAAGGCGAGATCCCACTCTTCGTTAGGGCGATAGATGGCAAACATACCGCCGCGGAACTGCCAGGCCATGCTGCCTGTATTGTAAAAGTCGGTTGCGAAGACGCCGCTCAACATCGTGCGGACGAGCCAGCGTTCATTCAGTGGACGCATCCAGGACATACCCAGCGAAAACTGATGCAGGTCACGGGGCAGATCGAGTTGGACCGGTGCGTTGATGCGGGTAAAGGAATAGCCGGCGGTCAGGAATGGGGGCGGCGGGCCGAAAACCGGGTAGAGGGGGAGTTTCAGATTGAGGTCAGAGGAGATCATTTCCACGCCATCTGCCTCCGGTTCCCACTCTGCGGAGATATCGAAGCGGGGGCGTAGCAAAGTTTTCAGGTCCGGCAATGGTTCTGTCTCGGGGCTCGTTGTCGGCTCAACCGGCGAGAACGAATCTTCGAGAGGCGGAGGAAGCAGGGGATCGCTGTCGTCTGGTTCGTCTAATTCCTGTCGTAGAAACTGATCGGTGGGGAGCAGAAAAGCGAGACCGGGTTCCGCAGCAGGACCTTCTGACTCAAACTGCGCGGGCTCTGCGCGCAAGCTGATTGTGAAACAGCATAAACCTGTTAAGAAAAATAGAAAGTGGCGGGTAGTCAACATGAGATTAGAATGGAAATTATGGCTGTGAGCAGGCCAGCGCAGAAGTGGAGGGGGATCTTAGCGCATTTTTATCGCTATTGCTACTTCATAGTTGCGTCCCAGGATTCGACCATCTCAAAAATCAAAAAATTTTCGCTCAAACCTGTATTTTAGACTTCGATCGGGGGCTGATTTGTTCACTGAATCTTTTTCGGGCAGGATTGGGCAGTGGTCAAAACGGAATTCAGGGCTAAAAATAGATAAATAGACTTATATAGCTGAATTTATTCCTAATCAGTCTGTTTGTAGACCGGGAGTGGGGTGGAAATGAATCGAAGAAAAATGCTTTATCTAATAATAGCTCTTGTGGTGGTGGTTTTATTCGTATTTGGGTGGAGAATCACGTCGCGTTCTGCTTACGAGTCAGCTGCCTATGATGTTGTCAAATCGGAAGGTAACTTCGAAGTTAGAGAATATCCTGATCTGAAACTGGCGATGACCAGCAGTGAGTTTGATGCACAGGGAAAAGATGGCAGCTTCATGCGTCTGTTTCGTTATATCGATGGTGCAAATCAGGGGGCGCAGAAAGTCGCGATGACCACACCCGTATTTATGGAACCTGAGCACGATCAGGTGGCCGGACAGATGGCGTTTGTCCTTCCACAGAAATATGACAGCCAGACAGTTCCGCAGCCCGTGAGTGAGGCGGTGCAGATTCAGGAACGTAAAGGGGGCCGTTTTGCGGTGATCCGATTCAGCGGTCGTCTGAATCAGGAGACTGTTAAAAACGCCGAAGCGAAATTGCGTGACTGGGCCAGCGGTGAAGGACTCGTCTGCCGGAACGAAGTGGAATACGCGGGCTATGATCCACCGTGGACTCCGGGTCCCTTCCGCCGTAATGAAGTGTTGATTCGACTGGAAGACGAGACTTCATCCAGACAATAATTGTCGCCCGGACGCATGATTTCGAATGCCTCAGATTCCAATCTGGTGACAGGAATTTTGGGAGTGTTGTTTACTAAAGGCACGCTTTGTAAACAGGGTTAATTCTAGAGAGAATCTGGATACAAGAATCAGTTTTTTATGGGTCAAAAAATTCTGATCAATTCCAAAATCTTAAGCAGATATGTTATTGACATTTAAACAGTGCCGAGCTTAAATTTACTCAATTGAGGTATGTTTCAAATTCGCTTCATCACTTCTTCAAAGTGATATACCTTATAAATTCTATCAGGCTTTCGCCTCTCTGGTTATCTGTGAAAAGTTTGCCTTCTCTGGCAGTTGTTGTTTTCAACAATATAGATCTTGTACTTTTATTAAGCGCTTACAAAACCCAGCATCATACAATCTCAGGTTCTGCTTTGCGAATCTGAACGCTTTATACACTGTCTCAAAACGCTTGCTTTGCTGTGGAACCTCCCGCTTCCGGTCTATTAATTCCGGGAGACGATAAGAGTACGAGATGAGATGTTCTCCCTTCTCTTATCTTTTTTCATGCGGAGGTTACTATGAGACGTGTAACAGTCAAACGGGGTTTTACCCTGATCGAACTTCTGGTGGTGATTGCCATCATCGCTATTCTGATTGCCCTGCTATTACCGGCAGTGCAACAGGCCCGTGAAGCAGCCCGACGAAGTACCTGCAAAAACAATCTGAAGCAGATCGGACTGGCGCTCCACAACTATCATGAAACCCATCGTTGTTTCCCACAGATGCATGTGGAAACGCGCCGGACTGCTGCCGATGATGTGACCACCGACAGCTATCTCGCCTGGACGGTCATGCTGTTGCCATTCATGGATCAGGCTACGATCTACAACCAGATCAATATGAATGCTCCCTGGCGTGCCAACTACACGGGTACGCCTCCTCAATTAGCGCTTGTCAAAACCGTCATCCCGGTATTTAACTGTCCGACTGACCCGATGGAAGGCTTGAACACTAATATCGGTAGCTGGGGTAAGTCAAATTATCCGGGGATTTACTCGCCGTGTGATATCAACCCGGCAAATGGGCAGGGCCGCTGCTACGCAGGTGCATTCAACAACCATAACGTTAACCGCATTCGCGATTTCACCGATGGTACCAGTAACGTCATTATGGTGGGAGAGCGAACCACAGAAGGGGTTCCGGCCGGTGGTTTGTGGATCGGTGCTTCCAACACCTTTAATGGGCACAATTACGCCAACTGGCCTTACCATACGGCTCTGGTCCGCACCTGGCAGGGGGCGACTGCGACTCCGACTCCGTCCACGATCTACCTGATCAACGGAATCAACCAGTCGACTGGAACCAAGTATGAATGGTCGCTGGGCAGTTCGCACACCGGCGGCTGTCATTTTCTGTTCGGTGACGGACGGATCAAATTTATCAGCGAGAATACCGATGGGAACACCCTGGTATACCTGGCTGGTATCAACGATAAGAACGTGCTTGGAGAATACTAAGTCGACTCCAGGCTCAATTTGCTTCCCGGTTTCATCAAGGTTGGTGAAACCGGGATTTCTGTTTTACGAAATGTTCTGAGTCTCGCGATGAGATGGATGGATACCAAAGGGGGGATCACATGATCTGCAACGTACGAATCACGACATGCCTTAGTCTGTTTGCTGTGGCTGCCTGTGCCTACGGGTGCTCTGGATCAGGAATCGATGTTGACCTGGCTCCGGTTTCGGGAGTCGTCACAATGGATGGTCAGCCGCTGGAAAATGCCATCGTTATCTTTTCACCCGAGAAAGGGAATCCCTCTTCGGGCAAAACCGATGCGAAAGGCTATTATGAACTGGTCTATGTGGGTGATGCCAAAGGCGCGATTGTCGGCCCTCACAAAGTGCGAATTTCGACAGGCAAGGCAACTGACGGACAGGACTCGGCAGGCAGCGGCGAAGCGGATCTGGCTAATGCCTCGCTGGATGATACGGTGAATATTGATACTCCTCCCCCCGAGGATGGAGATGTGACGCAACGTCGTGTCGTCAAGAAAAAGAAAACCGAAAAAGATCCGATTCCCGAAAAGTACAATACCAAAACAACGCTGACCGCTGACGTCAAGGATGAGAATAATACCCTGGATTTCAAATTAGAATCCAAGTAAGCAGCCAGCTGATTCAATTCTCGAACCTCTCATACAGACTGATCTGTGATGGGAGGTTTTTTCTTTTGGGCCCTGATTGATGTACTCTGTCTCAAAAGACTGGCGGAACTGCATCGCTTTAGCGTCTGCTGAATTTGCGTCGGACGAGGAAGAGTAATATCCCCAGAACCAGGACCGCGTTCACAGAGATCACGGCCGGTAACAGCCATTCGATGCGGTCCGGTCTGGCGAACCCTTTGGCGTCGCGAAGTTGTTGGGCCGCCAGATGCTCGGCCTGGTGAAATTGAGCGTATTCCTCTCTGCTGAGCTCTTGATCCCGATTCAGATCGCTCTGGGCAAAGTGCCGTTTGGCCTGCGTGAAGCGGATTTCATAATCGCGTGATTTCACAACGTTACTGGCATCCGGCTTGTCTTCCGAGAAAATTTCTTCGAAGCTGATCGTTTTGTTCTGGTCGGCGTCGATGACCGTGAAATATTTGTCTGCAGGAATCTGTGTCGGATCGTAACGGAATTCAATTTCGTCCAGATCCAGGAAGCCACTCTGATTGCGATCGAACCGTTGGAACTGTTCCCAGGCCAGGCCGATCAGCAGGGGCGATGGTTCGTCGTAGAATTCTTCCCAGGAAAGCTGTCCGTCGTGATCGGCATCCTCCCGACCATAGACGCGCATGGTGACGTAGCAGCAGCCCATCGGTGAGAAGCGGAACTCTGCCAGCGAGAAGTGTCCGTCGCCGTCGCTGTCAAAGGCTGCCATTCCCTGGGGGATCCGTCCCGGGGTCGCGCCGTTGGAATTAACCTTCGCGAGTTCTTTTGCATCCAGCAGTCCGTCCAGATTCGTATCGTGACGCTGGAAGAATTTCAGTTCATCAATGTTGGCCAGGGGGGATTTTGCCAGCTCCCGGTAAGTCAACTGCTGGTCCTGGTCTGTATCCAGTTCCCGGAACATCGTGAACACTTCCTGCACCGGTTTACGGATGGAGCGAATATACTCGTTGACCGACAGACGTTGATCGCCGTCTTTGTCTGAGGAGGTGATATAGGAGTGGTACATCACACAACCATTGGGGGTGCGGAGTGGAGCAGCAGACGTGTGTTGCATGCCGTAGGCAATTTGAATCAGACGATCCGCTTCTTTACGGGAGACCCTGCCATCCTGGTTGGCATCCCAGTGTTTGAATTCCACCCGGGAAAGGGGCGGCAGTTGCTGTTCGAGTTCCGAGTCGGGCCATTCCCAATAGGTGAGCTGACCGTCGGCGCTGGAATCAGCGGCTTTGAAGATCTTTTGCCAGGTTTTCCGGACAGCGGCAGCCAGGTCGGCGACGGGATCCGGAACGGGGCCTCTTTCTTCTACGGGCAGCAGATCGGGCAGGGCACGGTATTCGTCTTGGGAGAGCTTGCCGTCGTGGTTAAAGTCAACCAGGTGGAAATCCCGGCGGGCAGCCGGCCGGGTGGCTTTCGCAATTTTGGCGAGATACTCGGTTTCTGAAAGGTGGCTGTCCTGGTCCAGGTCATTCAGGGTGAAGGCGGCCTGGGGGGTCATTTTGGAATAGTCGACCTGAAACTCGAACTCATCCAGGTTCAGGATTCCACTCTGATCGCGGTCGTAGCGTCGGAACAGTTCCCAGGCGATACCAATCAGTTGGGGCGACGGTTCCGCATAGAACTCGTCCCAGGAGAGTTGCGCATCATTGTTCTGATCTTTACGATCAAAAACCCGCAGGGTGATGTAGCTCGCGCCAATCGGAGCCAGACGGAACTCCCGCAGCGAGAGCTTGTTGTCTTTGTCGTCATCGAATGCCGCCATTCCCTGCGGCAGCCGGTCTTTGGTGGAGTTGTTGGAATTATGAGTGCCCAGTTCGTCCCGACTCAGGAACCCGTCCAGATCTTTATCCCGGGCGAGAAACAGGTTGAATTCATCAATGTTCGTCGAGGAAGCCGTCGAGAGTTCCTGGTATGTCAGGAGTTCATCGTGGTTGGCATCCATGTTCTGAAAGTTCTGCAGGACCTTTTCCGCGGGCAGTCTGACGGAGGGCAGGTACTCTGCTTTGGAGAGACGATGGTCGCCGTTTTTATCGGTCCGTTCAATGTAAAAACGATAGAGCACCAGACCGTTGGCAGCGCGGAGTGGGAAGCCATCCACGTGCCTGATGCCGTAGGCCACGTCGATCATCAGTGCGGCTTCTTCGGGAGAGACGGTGCCATTTCGATTTGTATCCCAATTCTGAAATTTGATTTCTGCCAGTGGCGGGAGCTGTTCTTTCAATGCGGCACGCGGCCATTCAGCGGGAGACAATCGGCCATCACTATTCACGTCAGCCTTGGATTGAATCGACTGCCAGGTCAGGTGAGCACCCTGGGCAAGCTCCGCGAATGGATCGGGAACGCTGCCACGATCCCGCCCGGGAAACAGGCTGGGGAGAGCCTGATACTCTGCGAGTGAAAGAGTACCGTTGCCGTCAAAATCGACGACATGGAAATTCCGCTTCGCCAGTTCGGGTTTCAGACCGGCCACCAGCGGCAGGTGTTCTTCCCAGGTCAGCTGGTCATCACCGTTTTTATCATACGCGGAGAATGCGAATTCGGGTTTAATCTTTGAGGTATCGATCGCAAACTCATATTCATTCAGTTCCAGCATGCCACTCTGGTTCCGGTCGAAACGCTGGAAGAGTTCCCAGACCAGGCCGATGAGCTGGGGCGCAGGTTCCGTGTAGAACTCCTCCCAGGAAAGCCGGGCGTCGTGGTCCAGATCTTTCTGAGTATACATTCGCAGGGTGACATAAAAGCAGCCGATGGGGGCCAGTCGGAATTCACTCATCGAGAACTTGCCGTCACCGTCGACATCGAAGGCGGGGAACGCATGATTCAACCGCGCCGCGGAAGCGCTGTTCAAGCCGATTTTCAAGAGTTCTTCCCGGCTTAAAAAACCATCCAGGTCGGTGTCACTTCTGAGGAAGAAGGCGACTTCATCGATGTAGGATGTAGTTGATTTTGTCAGTTCGGGAATCGAAAGGAACTCACTCTGATCGGCATCCAGTTCCTTGAAGAGCGCCAGCACTTTTTCTTCCGGCCAGCGAATTGAGGGGATATATTCTTCTTTGGAGATCCGGCTGTCGTTGTTTTTGTCGGTACGGGTCAGGTAAGAACGGTAGATGACCCAGCCGTTCTCGGCTCGCAGCTGGGAGCCGTCGGTGTGCTTCATACCGTAGGCAATGTCGAGCAGCAGGTCCGCTTCACTGGAGGTGACCTGTCCGTTCTGGTCTTTGTCCCAGATCGAGAAATTAAGCGCGGCCAGGGGCGGGAGCTGTTGTTTGAGTTCCCCGGTTGGCCATTCTTTCTCGGAGAGTTGTCCATCCCCGTCGGCATCGGCGGCTTGCTGAATCGCGGCCCATTTGCGTTTTGCTTCGGCCACGAACGGAGCCACGGGATCGGGGACCGCGGCCCGTTCGCCCGGTGGCGTGACGCCGGTCACGGTCTGGAATTCTTCCAGCGAGAGTAGCTCATTATGATCGAAGTCACTGACGGTGAAAGCCTGCGCGGCCTGTTCCGGTTTCAGTTGGGGCATCCCGGCTGTGAATTCCTCCCGGGTTAAGTGGCCATCGCCGCTGGTATCGATTTTTTCATACCGTTCCTCTGGTGTTGCAGCATGAGCCTGGGGGGAAACGCTGGTCAGGATCAGTAATAGAACAGGCAGAAACCGACGGCGGTTCAAGCGATACGGGGCCGGGGCTTTTGCTGGCCGGGTGCTCTGTGGTTTTAATAATAAAGTCACTCACTCACCTTTTTTCATCTTGGCTGCCGGGTGGTTGCGAAGCTGATCATGACGGGAAGCATCCTCTGGTTGTTACTGCTCGAGCAGAGTACCCGCTAAGGACTGTCCCTGGGGGCTGGCCAGAGCCGCATAGACTTTGCCGTCAATTTTTTCAGACAAGAAAGAAAAATGTCCGTCGCAGTAGCCCGCATTCACGCCGCCGGTGTGCAGCGAGTTGGGAAAGGGGGCTCTGCCTTCAGGCTGTTCAAGCCCGGCATTGATGGCGGCGGAACCGGAGTTCGCGAGGTTGTAATCCACATTGCCTTCAGTGCAGCGACCATTGACACAGGGGTCGCCGATGTAGAAGCTGGTCAGGAAGGGACTGGGGGACGACCAGTTGGCCGTCCAGGCTTTGGGATCGTAGCCGGTCCGAATATTTTCGGAGATCATCAGCGTATTCGAAGCACCGTCGGTGATGCCCGCCATGGTGTAATGACGATCGGCGCGGACCTCTCCTTTCCAGGTTTCGTTGTAAAACAGACCCATGTAAAAGAACAGGTCGCGGTCGGAGGGGGCTCCGTCATCTTTGGTCGAAGAATGGCAGATGATGCCGTTACCGTTCAGGTCGAGCCGTCTGCCACGGGCATCAACGGGACAGTTATGCACGCCTCCCATCTGGGCGGTGAATCCTATTCCGCCGTTCAGGACGTAGGAGAGATTTCCTTTCCCCGGGATCACACTGTGATCGGAGGGGCAGGTCAGGACGGCGATATGTTGTCCCGCCAGGGGAATGTTGACTGGATCTTTGCAGGACAGATCGAAGTCCCACTGGTTATAGATGTTTCCCTGGTCCAGATAGGGCAGGATATCAACAATCCAGCTGCGATACTGACCGAAGGTGGCGGGGGTGCCATCTCCGAAGTAGCCACAGGCGGGGAACCGCTGGGCGGTATCGGTATTCTGCAGCAGGGCGATACCCAGGTTTCGCATGCGGTTAAGGCATTGTGCCTGCCGGGCCGAGTTCCGGGCTGTCTGGATTGCCGGCAGGGTCAGTCCGATGAGCAGACTGATGACCGCGGTGGCGACCAGCAGTTCAACGATCGTATATCCGGCAGTCGTGGGGACGACCGACTTCGATTGCATTCGTTTATAGTTCATCAGCACGCGACTCCAGTAGCCAGGCAGCGATATAAGTCAGGACGGCGACAATAATGACGGCGTCCGCAAAATACATCCAGTAAGAGAAGGCAGAGCACTCTCCGATCAGGGGAAAGATGAGTTTGGCTTCCGCATCTTTTTGAGAGGGGAAAACCAGGCTCTGCTGCTTGTTCCAGTTGAGCAGGTAATACGCGACGATGCCGGACGCGGCCAGAGCGGTGCCGACTTTGAAAGCCCACCTGAGGAAGGACGTCGAGATAATCAGCAGCAACGGCGAAAGTACGGCGATCGTCAGTAACCCGCCTGCAGTATAAGCTGCAAACAGCAGGGGGGGGACCGGGCCGACAAAGGGGAAGTAGAATTGTCCCTTACCGAGCCAGCTGACCATGCCGACGGTCCCCGCACTCATACAGAGGATGACTGCGACGACAAACAGGGCCAGCTTGAATCTGGGGCTGGAAAGGAATGAGAGGGAGACCGCGGGGACGATCTGTCGGGGCGCCTCTTCTTCCTCCTGCTTTGGCGCACGGGCATCGACTCGTTCGACCGCAGCCCGGACCGTCGTCGACCAGGTTTCGTCCGAGTAGGCACCGGTGTTTGCTTCTTCGTCGGTTTCGTCGAGGGGGGAATCCGTCGAATCGATCTGATCTGTTTCGGCGTCGCTGTCAACGGTCGCTGTCTCAGCTGTGGACCGACTGCCTGCGTAGTCCGTATTGACGGGGACCGGGGGAATCTTACTGTTTCTTAACGTGAGCAGCCGTCGCAACCAGCCAGGCTGGTCCGCCTGGGGATCGGCTTCCGCTTCGGTTTTATCCGGACCCGCCAGAAACGTATCCAGGTCCTCGGCGTCGGCAAGGTCAGCGGAGACTTCAGAGTCTGTTTCAGTGGCGACCGGATCGGGTTCCGGATCTTTGCGAGCCATGTAGTACAGACCCACTACAGAGTCTGCCCGCTGCCAGTCGTCCAGATAATGCGGACGGACCTGGGTGTCCGGAGTGAGTTTTTCCTCGCGGATCATGTCGACCAGTTCCCGAAACGTGTAGGGGCCCTGTTCTTCCGCGTCCCGTATGCAAAACCATTCGATTGTCATAAGTCTTCAAACACAGTCTGAGTCACTCAGATCTGTTCAAGCAGTGAATACTGTAAATGATCGCGTTGTAACACATGGCCAGTGTACATTGAGAAGTGCGCAATAGTTAATCAAATTTAGACAGAAAAATTAAATAATCTTAAATATTGAAACAGGCGTGTTTCAGGACTGGAAATGAAAGCAGGCTTGAGTCGGTGCAGAGAGTGTCAGTGCATTTCATCAATGCCACCGGCTGGTGATGAGAAATTATTGAAACGCTTCCAGGCACAGCGTGCCTGCGGGGTCTGGTTAATTCCTGATCCGAGTGGCGCCATTCAATTTGCCATCCGCGTGGTGCGGGCTGGCATCGGGGATGGTCTCTCCCGTTTCCTGATCGAAGCGATACAGCAGAAGTGTCTGATCGTCGAGGGGTAACTGGTCGGCTGGTGTGAAGGGGTTGCTGTAGCGTTCCATCTTGGAAACGCGCAGAGCATGCAGGCGGCCTTCGAAGCCACGGGAAGTACCGGTTTCTCCAGCTGGCGTGCCGCCGATCCACAGTGGTTTCAACAAACAGTCTTTCACGATGTTCCTGACCCGTGGATATTTGATGCTCCTCATTTTCTGTGTATTGCTGGGGAGACCATTGATGAAGAGTCGCCAGTTTGAACCGTCCCACTGACAGGCCACATGCACGGGGCGACTGGTGGCGACATCGCGACTGGAGGTCGACGAGACCGGAATTTCCTGGGACCGCGGATCCAGCAGCGACCAGGTCCAGTATTCTCCCTGATTCACATGGTATTTCAGACTGAGGGATCCCCATTGAAATACACTCTGATGTGTCAGTTTCCTGCTGGGTTCCGGAGAGAGCCAGGCTTCGATGGTCAATGCGCCGTCAAACTGATCGGGAAGCTTCGATTCGAGCCAGCCGGAGCCATCGAACTGGATGCCACGACCGGTCAGCTGCGGGTCCACTTCAGGCGCGGTTGACCAGTCGGCCCCCATGATTCTGCCGTGATTGTGCATGCCACTCAAATCATGGAGCAGGTTGCCGCTGCCCTGTTCAAAGCGGTACAGGGTGACGGTCGATGCATGCTGGGTGAGCAGTGGTGGCGGTTCAAAGGCGGAGTCGTAAATCGTTTCTTCACTGATACGCAACTGGGAGATATTGCCCTGGAATCCGCGGTGCTGTGCATCTTCAATTACAGAGCCGGTACCGATGCGCAGCAGCGAACGGAGATAGCGCGCTTCCTGGGGGGACTGCTCTTTCCGCACTTTTTCCGGCACCTGTCCGTCCACAAAGACGTTGAGTGAAGTGCCATCAAAGACACCGGCGATATGGTGCTGGCCGGGAGAAATCTCCGCTGAGAAAGCGTGCCAGGTCCAGGCACCTTCGTGGTAGTAGACGTGCACGCGATGATTTCTGAGTACGCAATACATGGCGCGGAGATGCGAATGCAGGTCAAAGATGACGGCCGATGAGAACTGGTCATTCATACTTTCTGCAGAGATATCAGCCCAGCATTCGATCGTCAGGGGATCAGTGGGACGGCGATAGTCATAGACGGCTTCGACCGAGTCATCAACGCCGTTGAAGTGCAGGGAGAACCGGTCGAGACGTTCCAGTCCCTGCGTAGACAGGTTGGGAGTAGCGCAGATCCGGAAACCGGTTAACGCGTCGCGGGTGATCGGCAGGCGGCCTTCGCGGTAAGCAGCGCGACAGGATTCGGCTGACTGAATTGCCGATCCGCCCCGCAGCATGCGGTGGGTTCCGGTGTGGGGGCCCGAGGGATTATTGACCGGGTTCGAGAAGCTTTCTTCGTTTGAGAAATAGTCGCGGCACCACTCGGCGACATTGCCGTGCATGTCGTACAGACCGAAGGCATTCGGTTGCAGTTGACCACAGGGCTGGGGCTGTGTCGTGCCGGTCCAGGCATAAAGGGCAAGCTGTTCCGTATCAGCCGGGAACCAGGGTGTGGTGGTGCCCGCACGACAGGCGTATTCCCATTGTGACTCAGCCGGGAGATCAAAGTTGAAGGTGGGATTCTGTCGGGTCAGCCAACTGCAGAAGTTGCGTGCATCGTACCAGCTGAGGTTGGCGACCGGATGATCGTCACTCAGAGCACCCTTGAGATCACTGGCCCAGGTGATTTGCGGATCAGACCCGGCTGCTTTGAAGTCGGTGCCTCCCCGTCCGTCGCGTTCGGCGTCGGTCCGGTAGCGGGCATGATCGACAAACTGTCGGAACTGCTTCCGGGTGATTTCGGTGCGGCTGATATAGAAGGGGACGGTGATGCGTGCCAGGCGTTGAGGTAAATCTGCTGTCAGGACTTTGTATTTGAGTTCCTGCTGTTGGGTTGAAGCTGCGGTGTTTTTCAGCGTTTCATCCAGCGTGCCCATCATGAATTCGCCGGGAGGAATCAGTTCAAGATCGATCGACGCGCCGTTGCCCAAAGGAATATTCACTTGCGGCGGCAACTGGAGATGATCGGCCCAGGCCTGTTGCAGTTCGCCGATTCGCTCGGGCGAATCATTGACCAGCACGGGGTCGGGCTTTTCGACCGGCCATTTGAATTCGTTGTTTTTCTCGGGACTTTTCGTTGGATCAAATTCTTCCCAGGTGGCGCCCACGATCTTACCATCGCGACCATTGCCACTCAGATCGGGAACGACATTCCCGGTATTGGATTTCATGTGATACAGCAGAAGTGTTGAGTCGTTGGACGTCAGTTCTTTTTCCGGGGAGAAATCGTCCAGGTAGATGGCCCCCTGGGAGAACCGGCACTGATGCAACAGTCCGGCGAAGCAGGCTTTTTTCTCAGCCACAGGACGGCCAATCAGCGCGGGGTCTGGGTTGGCACAGAGATGGATGGGAATGGGTGAATGACGATGTCGGCGACGGACCGGGTAGTTCAATCCCTGTTTCTTGCCATTCACATACATGCCGATACTGATGCCGTCATATACGGCAGCCAGGTGGACTTTTTTGCCACAACCGATCTGATGCGAATACTTATGCGGGGCGTAATAAATGCCGTCGTGAAACAGGAACTCAGGCATGGTTCCGTCTCTCAGTCGCACGAGGAAGCCTGCGGTTTCTGCATTGGAAACGATTTCCATATTACGCGGGCGTTCTTCGCAGTCCGGAGTCAGCCAGGCTTCGAAAGTAATCGGTTCGCCGCTGTCATAGATGAAGGGGGTTTCGATAAAGTCATCGACGCCGTCAAAGCGGAGCACGAATTCAGTCTGATGCGGTTCAGGCGCAACAGGTGCTGCGGGCGCCTGGTTGTCGGTCTGATCGGGGGCAGCCTCCTGTGTGGCCGGTGCTGGCAGCAGGAGTAGAGAACACAACAGGATCAGCACGGCCAGTGAGAAAACGGTACCATACCATTTCCAGCCTCTCAACCGCTTCAGAGACCGTTGATGCAGAATGTATTCCAGGGACTCCACGTTCCCCAGGCGGTGATGCAGGGCAGCGGTGACTTCGCGGGCGGAGGGCCTGAGTTGCGGATCACGTTCCAGCATCGACTTCAGCAGTTTCCGATCGACCCGATTGACCTGCTGAAACTGGCTGGGTTGATTGATAATTTCCAGAGTTTTGGGATCCCGGTTCAGGGGATGGCCGGTGAGCAGAAAAAACCAGACACAGCCCAGGGAGTAGATGTCCGATTTGTCGGTGGCATTACGGGCGGAATTCCATTGTTCGGGGGCAACGTAATGGATTTGTCCAAAGCCCTGCCTCAGAGAAGTCAGGCCGTCGTCAGGCAGATTCCCATCGGGTTGAAATGCCAGGCCGAAATCTGCGATCTGGACATAGCCCTTGGTATTCACCAGGATGTTTCCGGGGTGAATGTCGCGATGGACAATGCCCAGCTGATGAACGGCAGTCAGTCCCGAGGCGACCTGAAAGATCAGACTGGCACAGGCCCGCGAGGGAATCGTGGCCCCGAGCTGCTGCATCCGTTGCGTGAGGTTCTGCCCATCCACGTATTCCTGAACGAAATAGGTGAAGCCGTTTTCCTCTCCTGCAAACAGGGCCTTGACCACATAAGGGGATTCGACACGCGCGAGCAGTTTGACCTCTCGCTCAAATCGCTCTGAGAGGTTCTTCCAGTTTTTCTGCTTTTCCGAGTTGATAATTTTGACGGCGACCGGGCGGATCAGGCGGGTATCGTAGCCTTTAAAAACGCGTCCCATGCCCCCCGTGCCGATTTCGTGTTCCAGCGAAATGTGACCAATGGACAGCGGAGGCACTTTGAGGCTGTTGATCAGGTCATCGGTTTCCTCATCCAGCCGTTCGAGTTGCGCGCGGCAGGCACTGCACCTGCTGAAATGCCGAGAAAGGGAATCAATCTCACTGAATTCGAGTTTGCCCAGGTTATAGTCAGTAAGTGTCGCCAGATTGGGGCATTCGGAGGGATTGGAGTTAACCACCAGTCCGGGTCCTCAGTAAAGTTTTAACAACAGTCAACAATGTCTTCCTAAAGTAACTGTGTTAAGTACCGCGAAAATGTGACATCAAATTGCCGGGAAATACGTGATTTTCAGGATTCCCCCAGAAAGTCACGAATTTTACGGAGAGCCCGGGACTGGATCTGGCGGACATTCGCTGACGTCAGGCCTGTCTCCTCGGCGATTTCCCGCGGGAGTTTACCGGAGAGAAAATACAGGTTCAGCACCTGTTTTTCATTATCGGACAGCCCGGCAAGCTGAATCAGGCCCTCGGCGATATCCCGTTTTTCCTCAACGGTTTCGATGTTGTCATCGATCAGGTTGTGAATCTGGTTGAGGTTATCCGAGCCACCAATGGGGGTGACCTGTTTTTTGCGAATCTGATTCGCAGAAACATTCCGCAGACAGGATTTCAGCAACCGGATAAAGCTGTGCCGACCGTGTTCCAACCGGAGGTCCTGCTCGGCCATCACCTTGACGACGACGGTCAGCGTCTCCTGAACCGCATCTTCTACATCCTGTCTGTTATCCAGAACGCGGCTGGCAATGCGGAACAGAACCCATTCCGAGAGCTTCATCAACCTGTTACGGGAATCTGGATCTCCCTGTGAGGCATGATAAATGAGAGTGGTCGAGATGGATTCCAGATTCATGGCGAGAATGTAAATCTGTTGAAGAAAACAGTTTCGGAATAATTTTTGATAAAGAACGATTTTTTTGTCACAAATCAGCCTGCTCGTGAAACCTAATTCAATGAGCAGCAGCTGTTGTGACTCGGCTTGTCCGAAATCAGTGACGGCAGGTCTGATGGAGAACGTTATCAGTTACTTGGATGTTGTACCTTTAAACTCATTTCTAATAAGCCTTTGTACTCATGTGTTAATACTGATGCAAGCAGAAAAGATAGAGTTTGCGCAAAGCAATGTCTCTGTGCTCCTGATTGCAGGTGGAAACTCCGTTATTAAACCCGTTCTTATAACGGCAGGAGCATCGCTCTTGCCGCACACCGTCTCGATGTTTCGTTAAGGCGTTGGGTGCCTGCCCTCTGAGATTCGAAGTTTTTCTAAGAATCTCAGAGGGTCCTTTTCTCACCCTGCTTAAGCCTGATGACGTAACAGGTGGTACCAGAAATAGAGCCTGTTGTGGGAGTAGCGCGATAGACCATGGCAGGGGCCGGCTTTATGAAGGAAATGATATGCGGTGCGACTTCCTGTGTATTGTGCTACTGGCGGTGATTACGTTGACTTTGCCTCCCGCGTTCGAAAGCCATTCGATGACGACGGCGGTGAACCCCGAGTCGGGTGAAGTGTTTCAAGCCTGTTATGATTCAACAGGTAAACTCCACGGCACATGTATTCGACGTGACCGAGACGGAAACCTGGTCGAAGAGATGGAATGCGTCCACGGGCATTGTGTCAGTTGTCGGCAATACGCGGCCAGTGGAGAACTGCTCTACGAAATTCGTGAAGACAAGAATTTCAAACTGGTGCAAACCTACCCTTGAAGCGTGTCAGTTCTCTGATCGCTGGCTTCTGCGAAATTCGAGTGGAGTTGTGCCGATCTGCTTTTTGAAAACGAAACAGAGTTGTCCCGGGCTGCAGAAGCCTGAAGAACCTGCAATCTGGGCGACCGTTTTGTCGGTCGAGATCAGCAACTGTTTCACCCGCTCCATTTTTATCCGGCGGATTTCGTCTGCGGGACTGCAGTTCAACAACTGGCGAAAACGCTGCTCCAGGGAACGACGCGAAAGCGGAACCGCCTGCAGGACGTCGCTGACCTGAATTCCGGTATGTGCGTGTTCGCGGATGAAGCGGAGGGCATCGACAAACAGTGGATCGTCGATGGCCAGCATTTCGGTAGACTGTCGTTCGATGACGTGCAGCGGGGGCAGGGCCAGCGACTTTGATTTGACCCGCTTACCCGTCAGCAGCGCTTCGAGGATGCGAACGCTGTTGATGCCGATCTGCTCACTGGCGAGGACAATACTGGAGAGTGGTGGTGCGGAGATATTACAGAGTAATTCATCCGTATCCGCGACCAGGATCGCGATTTCTTCCGGCACACGGAAGCCGACTGCATTACAGACTTCAGTTAATAACACACCAGCATGCGGGTCTGCCGCCATGACCGCCAGTGGTCGGGGGGTCTGTTGTAACCAGTGCAGTGTGCGTTCCTGGATGGAGGTTTTATCCCGAGAGAAAGATTTGCTGTGGAACATATCACAGTCCAGTCCTGCAGCCTGAACCACCTCCAGAAAACGTTCGCCCCGTGAGGGGGAATATCGCTGACTGGGGGGGCCGTAATAGGCGAAATGGCGGAAGCCCCGTTCGCTGAAATGTGAGAAAGCCATTTCCGCACGGCGGGCGTCATCGGTGCGGACGCGGTACCAGTCCGGGTCATCCTGTTCCCAGTAGGAAACATTGACCGTGGGGAGTTGGAGTCCGCGGACATGCTCGGCTGTTTTTTCGTCACGAATCGCGGCGATGATACCGTCTCCCTGCCAGTTGCGGGGAACGCGTAACCGCCATTGTCGATCGCGGGGCGCAATCCACAGACTCCAGGGTAAGACATTCCGCACCACCGATGCGATACCCTGAATCACGCTGCGACCCCAGGTGTCATCCGGGTCGATCAACAGTGCGATCTGTCTGTTATCGGGAATCTTCAGGGCCGGTGATCGGGGGCGGCGAGGCATGGATAGAGCTCAAACAGGCAAAAAACGGGTATGCGCAAATTCGATATCAGTTTGCGCATTCTCGGATTGTTTGACAAGTGTCCGGCAGTAAAGTGGTGAGCATGAATCAACGTTTGCTGAAGCGCACACACTGTTCGAAATGACTGCAGAGGTAATCCCGTGATTTTGAGACCTGAGATCATTCTGCGTGGCCTGTTACTGCTGGCGCTGTTGTTACCGTCATTCAGCTTTGCTGCAGAGCGGGTGGACTACGTCATCGAAAACGGCACGCTGCACGACGGAACCGGTCAGGTGATCAAGCGGGGACACGTGGCGGTGCGGGACGGGAAAATCGTTTCCGTCGGGCCTGGTAAAGGGCCCGCGAGTGAGACCCGCATCGATGCGAGCGGCCTGATTGTCTGTCCGGGATTCATCGACCTGCATACTCACAGCGATCGGGGTATCATCAATCCCAAGGCTCGGGGCGCGGTGAACTACCTGATGCAGGGTTGTACGACATCGGTGACCGGTAACTGCGGGATGGGGCCCATCGAAGTCAAGGAATTCTATGACAAAGTCGATCTGGCGGGGGCGGGAACCAATGTAGCACATCTGTTACCGCAAGGAGACCTGCGTGCGCAGGTGATCGGCAAGGTCAATCGCAAAGCGACCAAAGCGGAACTGCAGGAGATGCAGCAGCGGGCTGCCCGTGCGATGCAGGAAGGGGCCTGGGGCATGTCGACCGGGCTGATTTACACTCCCAGTACATACGCGGATACGGAAGAACTGATTGCCCTCGCCCGCGTGATCGGTAAAGCGGGAGGCATCTATGCCAGCCACATTCGCGGTGAGGAAGACGGCTTGCTCGGTTCCTACCAGGAAGCGATTCGCATTGGCCGTGAGGCAGAAGTTCCGGTGCACGTTTCCCATATGAAAGTGAAGGGGACGCCGAACTGGGGTAACCTGCGACTGGCGATCGATATGATCAAACAGGCCCGTAAAACAGGTCAGAGGGTGACCGCGGATCAATATCCGTATATCGCTGCAAGTACCTCGCTGGCTGCAACGGTCTTTCCCCCCTGGTCGATGTCCGGCGGGAGAGAGGAACTGGTCAAGCGGCTGGATACAACAGATGTCGGTGAGAAGATCCGGGCTGCGGTCGCTCAGAGTCTGAGCATTAAAGAAGATGGCAAGCAGATCGTGATTGCCCAGTATGGCCCGCGACCGGAGTGGGTGGGCCGGCACTTGCGGGAGATTGCGAAACAGGAAGAGAAAACGCCGCTGCAGATTACGGAAGAGATCATCCGCAACGGGGGAGCCCAGATTGTGAACTTCGCCATGAATGAAGAAGAAGTCCGGATGGCGATGCAGCATCCGTGGGTGGCGACCGCCTCGGATGGCGGGGTGATGATCCCTGATGCCACGCGTCCGCATCCGCGAAATTATGGCGCCTTTCCCCGCAAGATTGGCCATTATGCAATTCGCGAACAGGTGCTGCCATTGAAGCAGGCGATTCGCAGTGCCACGGGGTTGCCGGCTGAGATCCTGGGATTGACCGATCGTGGAATTCTCAAACCGGGACAGGCGGCGGATATCGTCGTCTTCGATCCGCAGACGATCATCGATACGGCGACGTTTGAAAATCCGCATCAGTACGCGGAAGGCATGCGCTACGTCTTCGTGAATGGAGTAGCCGCCGTGTATGGAGGTACGCCGACCGGTGCCCTCGCCGGACGGGCGCTGCGAAAGCCGTCTGCTCCCTGAGTGCTACCACGTTTCAGGCATTAAAGTCCTGCACGCTTCACTATTAACTTACCTCTTTTGGGGATCACGCTATGAATACCGTTGTACCTGCCGTGGAAAAAACGCCGGTGCCTGGACTGGACATCATCAATGAGTACCGCCGGATTGCGATCGCGGTTGGCGATGATGCACCACTGTCGAACTCAAAGACCGCCATCAGCCTGCTCCGCTACCGGGGTGAACACTGTCTGGCTGTGATCGATCCGGCACACCAGGGGAAAACCACACAAGACCTGTATGGGGTTGGGGGCAGCACTCCAGTCGTCGGTTCGCTGTCGGAGGTGGATTCTCCCGATGCACTGTTTATCGGTATTTCTCCTCCCGGTGGTCAGATGCCGGAATCGCTGAGCCGGGTGATCGCGGCGGGAGTGGATGGCGGACTGGATATCGTTTCCGGCCTGCATGAGTTTCTGGTTGAGAACGAAGATTTCTGCCAGGCGGCGCAGCGGAGTGGCAGTCGGCTGATTGACGTCCGCCGGAACCAGCATCGCCAGACGGCACGCTGTGCGGAGTTTCGCAGCGGCTGTTTGCGAATTCACGCTGTCGGTCAGGATTGCAGCGTGGGCAAAATGGTGACGATGCTCGAACTCGAACGGGGGCTGCAGCAGCGTCAACGGGATGCGAAGTTCCTGGCGACGGGACAGACGGGGATCATGATCAAGGGGAACGGCGTTCCTGTCGACTGTGTCGTTTCTGACTTTGTCAACGGGTCTGTGGAAGAGATGGTACTGCAGCATGAACAGCATGAGATTCTACTCATCGAAGGGCAGGGGAGTATCGTACATCCGGCCTTTTCGGCGGTAACATTGGGTCTGTTGCATGGCTGTGCGCCGCAGGGGTTGATTCTCTGTTACGAAGCGGCCCGGCCCCATGTGAAAGCAATGCCGCATGTGCCGCTCAAGTCACTGGAACGCTATCGGGAACTTTACGAGCAGCTCGCTTCGGAGAGGTCTCCCGCGGAAGTGATCGGCGTTGCCATGAACGGTCGCAATCTTACTGAGGCAGAGGCGGACATAGAGAAACAGCAGGTGCAGCAGCGACTGGGCTTACCGGTCTGCGATGTCTACCGCGATGGAGCGGATCTCCTGGTTGATGCGGTATTGAATCTGAGAGGGAGGCTGTTCGCGTGAAACTGGAATGGCGGCGAGTCAGCCTGCCTTTGAAAGATCCCTTCACGATCGCCCGCGGCACGCTGCACCATCAGCAGTGTCTGATAGTGATTCTGACGCAGGATGGTGTGAGCGGATTTGGCGAAGTCACCTGCAACACTTATTATGGTCACACGTACGAATCGCTGGAAGCGGCGCTCAGCCTGGTCCGCGATGCGATCACAGAGCTACCGTTGATGCATCCGCGAGAGCTGTATGAAGTCTGCCAGGCTGTCATTCCTGCAGACCGGTTTGCGTTTTCCGCCATCGATGGAGCGGCCTACGATCTGTACGGCAAGACGCAGGGAATCCGCACGACTGAGATCCTGGGGCTAAACACAACTGCTGAGACCCGGTCAAGTTATACTCTGGGCATCGATTCAATTGAGGAAATGATTCGTAAATACCACGATCAGCCCGCCTGGCCTGTCTACAAGATCAAGCTGGGCACGCCCCACGATCTGGAGATTGTGCACGCACTGCGAGCGGTGACTGAAGCGACGATTCGGGTCGACGCGAACTGTGCGTGGACCGTGGAGCAGACAATAACGAATTCGCATGCTCTGCGGGAACTGGGAGTGGAATTCATCGAACAGCCGTTGCCGGCTGATGCGTCACCTGCGGCGCAACGCGAAGTCTTTCAACAGAGTGCGTTGCCCGTGATTGCCGATGAGAGTTGCCGGACCGAAGAGGATGTGGCCCGCTGTGAAGGTCTGTTTCACGGGATCAATGTCAAACTGTGTAAGTGCGGTGGATTGACGCCTGCGAGTTGGATGTTGCAGCAGGCCCGCGCACTGGGAATGAAAACGATGGTCGGCTGTATGATTGAATCGACGGTCGGCATTTCGGCTGCAGCGCAGTTGCTGCCCTTACTCGACTATGCTGACTTCGACGGCGCCAACCTGCTGGCGGAAGACGTGGCGCGGGGAGTTCGCATTCACAACGGGGAAGTTGAATTCAGTAACGTTTACGGGAATGGGATTGAACTGCTGATCTGAGGCACAGACGTGACGGCCTGCTTTGTCTTCAGTGGACATTCTTTATCTGGCTGGTTTTTCGATCTATTTTCGATTCGTCAGTTATTATCTGTTCCCGAGGCGTGTAGAATTTCGCATGACAAACCAGAAGTGACAGGAAGTACTGCTTCTGCTGAAACCCTGATTTATTTCCCGGGGAGCCCTGCGAGTCGATGACGAAGAGATACGGTTTCTGGACACTGACCTTTCTGGTCATTGCGAATATGATTGGAGCCGGGGTCTTTACGACCTCCGGTTTCTCGCTCATGGATCTGGGGTCACCCGGACTGGTAGTTCTCGCCTGGGTAGCGGGGGGATTGATTGCGATCACGGGCGCCTTCAGTTATGGGCAGCTGATTAAAGCCATGCCAGAATCGGGGGGCGAATATCTGTTTCTGTCACGAGCCGCGCATCCATTACTGGGGTTCATCGCGGGCTGGGTGTCGTTGATTGCAGGCTTTTCCGGTGCGATCGCGTTTGCTGCGACCGCGCTGGAAGCGTATGTCCTGCCGGAAGGCACGCGTCCGGGATGGATGCCGGCGGGGACGCTGGCGGTCTGTTCGATTTTACTGGCTGGTCTGTTTCATGGCAGGAATCCACGACTGGGGGCGTTGGTACAGAATTCGGTGGTGGTGCTCAAACTGGTGCTGCTGTCTGCCATTCTGTTGTTTGCTGCAGCTCAGTTCTCCAGTGAGACGATGCCGGGCGTCTCAGCGCCGACTGTCGACTTGACCGGCTGGGCGCTGGTCAGCGCGTTTGCGGGATCTCTGGTCTGGATTTCTTTGAGTTATTCGGGTTTCAATGCCGCGGTCTATGTGGCGGATGAAGTCGAAGCCGCGAACCTTACGATTCCTCGGGCGATGGTCGCCGGCACCGGGATTGTGATGGTGCTCTATCTGTTGTTGAACGCAGTTTTCGTGTATGCACCGCCGCCCGAGGCGATTAAAGCTCAGGCGGATGTGGCGACCATTGCGGCGGAATTCATCGGGGGAACGGCGTTCGCGAGTTTCGTGCGCTGGACCATCGTCACCTGCTTATTGACCTCGGTCTTCAGCATGATCATGACCGCACCCCGGGTTTACGCCAAGATGGCGGATGATGGCCTGTTACCCGGCTTTATCCGGATGCAGGGCGGCAGCCCTGGCCGGGCGATCCTCTTACAGGTCGCTCTGGCAGTACTGCTCGTGTTAATCTCCAGTCTGCAGGGGCTGCTGTCCTATCTGGGACTGACCCTGTCGATCTCTGCCGCCGGTTCGGTATGCTGCCTGTTTCTGTCCGGTGTCCGTACAAAGCCGCTCGCGCATTATTCGAATCTGATTCCCCTGGTGTTTATTCTCTGTACCCTGATCGCTGCGGGGATTATGGTCAGTTTCAATCCCTGGCAGCTGCTGGGAACTGCGATTACATTCGCGATTGGCGCCGTGGCGTATGTGCTGACGCGTATCTATCGTCCGAAAGCCGATTTGCTCGCTTCACCCGGAATTAAAGAGGCTCTGGCAGAAGACATGCAGGAACCTCCGCAATCCTGAAGCTGACTGTCTAAGTTCTACTGATGTCTGATTTGAACAGTGGTCAGACTGTCGTCCGGTTCTATAAATATATAGCGAAGTGTGTATTCACCGAAAAGACGTCTCTCTCAGCAGAAAAGGTCGACTGTGATGGCGATTGCCCAAGCGGGGCGGATGCAGTGTATGGAAGTCTGGGGCGGAAATCAGAGCGTGGATCGTAAACTGACGACCACGGGGCTGGATCTCTGGGTCTACAGTCAGCCGCATGCTGCGTCCCGATCAGGTGGGGACGTGTATTATGTTTCCTCCTGTTCTTCCGGAAGGATCACCCGTCTGCTGCTCGCCGATGTGAGCGGTCATGGAGAAGTGGTCGCAGCCCGGGCCAATGTGCTGCGGAATCTGATGCGCCGCCACATCAACCGGATCAATCAGGCTTCCCTGGTTGAAGCCATCAATGATGATTTCGAATCCGAATCTCGAACGGGCGCTTTCGCGACCGCTGTGATTGGGACTTTCTTCGCTCCCACCCGGACACTCACGATCTGCAACGCCGGTCATCCGAGCCCCCTGATCTATCAGGTACAGAACAAAAAGTGGATCCCGTTTGGCAGCGAACAGGGGGCTTCCGAAGTCGAGCGAAACTTCCCTCTGGGGATCACGGTTGAACAAAGTTATTCGAATCAGTCCTGCAAACTGGGGCGTGAAGATCTGATGCTCTGTTTCACAGACGGATTACTGGAGTTCAAACAGTCCGACGGGAGTCTGCTGGGCGAAGCGGGCCTGCTGCGACTGCTCTCACAACTCGACTGCAGTCAGCCTGAGCGTCTGATTCCGGAACTGCTTCAGCGGCTGGATCCGGACCAGGAGCGGATTAATGCTGCGGATGATATCTCGCTGATGCTGTTCCAGCGCAACAATGAGCGCGTTTCGTTTTACGATAATCTGGCAGCTCCGTTTCGGGCGTTGAAACATTTCTTCCGCCGTCAGTAACAGAGGGATGAACCTGACCTGTTGAAAGCATTCGCATCACTCTGCTTACGTTTAATTCTCCTGGGGCGACTTCGGCTCGGGGGACTGTTCGACGGGAGTCTTTCCAGAACGAACCGCTTCAAATTCTTTTTGTAATTCTGCAAGACGTTTCATTGTCTGTTGAGTTTTTTCAATGGCCACTGCATTGGGATTGGATATGGTGCCGATTTCTTTCTGCAATACTTTCAGTTCGTTTCTGATAGCTCCAATCTCTTTCATGATCTCTCGCTCACGGGCGAGCATCTCCGGTGTCACTGGAATTTCAGGCAGTTTCTCAGTCATTGGCTGCTCAACTGGTTGCTGGCCGGCAGCGGGTTGCTGAGGTGCAGGAGACGGCGGTGCCAAGTCAGACTGCTCACTGAATGATCCGGCTCGGAACTCAGGCTGGGGTTGAGGCAGGGAGGCCATAGCGAATTTTGTTAGTGGCCACCCGGCGCCGATCAGAATAAGGACAGCGAAGATGATTGAGACGACACGTCCCGCCCTGGAAGGGGAGTAATCGGCGTGAGACTCCAGTAGTGGACGCACCCCCGGATTTACCGGCACACCCTGGCTGTCACTCCAGGCGAGAAAAGAGCTCCCGCCCCACATCCCGTCACCGGTGAAACTGAATCTGGTCCCATTGGTGAGCAGGATGCTGAATCCGGGATCAGTCTGTTCCAGTAGAATGGCTGACGATGTGGCGCGCCAGTTAAAAATAGAAACGATCCAGGCCAGCACACGCAGCCAGCGGGGCATCTGTTGTACGTAGACGTCGATTAATTCAAGTTCATCCCGACGCATATCTCGCCGGGAAAAGCCCCAGGTCGTAATGCTGATTCCGGAATCATCCCAGGTTAAGTGTCGAGTCTGGTACCATGTTGTGATGATGAAGATCGATGCAAAGATCGCTCCGATGAACCACATCACCACTGTCAGGGGCCACCAGCCGGGATCGAATGGGCCCCCTGTGGCATCCGCGGTGATGAGGAAGGGCATTGCGAAGAAGCAACCAGATCCCAAAGCTGCCAGTAGATCAGGTAACCAGCCGACCGCTTGCGCCAGGTAGAATACACCCGATTCGTGTGGTGGTGCGTGGGGCAGCAGGATGTAGAACAGAAATCCCGCGAGCAGCAGCATTGCTCCGAATGTACGATAAGGGTACACGAGATGCGTTGGAGCGCCTTCGCGCAGGTCCATGGGGCTTGCCTGGTAGACACTCAGGTAGCGCGGGGGGATTCCTGATTTTTCCGGAGTGATGCGAACATATGCCAGCAGTGAATCTTCCGGCCACTGCCGGGTCAGTTGCTGAAGCAGGGGAGCCGTCGTGGGGAGGTAAACAGCATCGGCACGGTAATCGAGGCCTCGCGTCGCGGCCCAGTCCTCGGAGGGCGCTTGATCGGTAACCGTGGCTGCGATGTCGTTCCAGAGTCCTTCCCAGTCCGCACCGGAGACAGTGATGAGTCTGCCTTCCGTTTCCTGGGCTATGTATTCTGCAATGGTCCCACGCGTTTCGCTGGCGAGGTCGACATCCTTCAGCATTTCATGGCCGACGTAGGGTTCCATGATTCCCTTAACGTTCTCGGAATGCTGCTGTTCCGCACCGACCTTCTGTTGCCAGTTAACAGGTTCGACTTCCAGCAGGTGACGATCGGGTGTCAGACAGAGTGCGATGCCAGCATACAGACAAAAAGCAGCAACAACACGCCTCAATGTTTCTCTCATGCCCGCAACTCCCCGTTTCAGCTTCACTGTGTGAGCTGCCCCCGCAGTGGGTGTTTTCCTGAAAGTGTAACAGGACGGTCGTGGCCCGGGCCGATGGTTGTGGCGCCGGCCTACTACAGTCGCCATCCTGTATTATATTTTCTTCTTTCGCGTCTGTTCAACTTCCAGACCGGTCGGGGCAGAACGACTTTCTCACGATTTCGTTTTGGATGAAAACCGCCTGTTCAGTTGGTTTGTATGACCACTCGCGGCGAAAGCATGCAGGGAACGTTCGCGGTGGGGAAGGAATTAGCCCGGGTACTCTAAGAGTTCCCGTGTCTGGTACCGGTACCATCATGGTCCGTCGGGCTGATAGAGGAAGCTTAATTCGAGCTGAGGCTCAGGAGGGCTTCTTCGCGGGTGTCGAACAGCGGCCAGAGCGTTCCCAGTTTGATACTCTGAAGAATGTACTGCATGTTCTCGCAGGCGTTGCAGAAGACAGCCTCACCGCCGGACTGTTTGGCCTGTTGCAGAAGACGGGTGAGACAGCTGATGATGATCGAATCCAGATACTCCACCCGATTGAGATCGATGATCACATTGGAGATTTCGGGCGCGTTCAGCAGGGTCAGGATCTTATTGGATTCAATCTGGATGTTGTTATACAGGAACTGCAGGGCCGATCCCTGAGGAATCACAATCAGATTCGGCACAATGACTTCTACCTCGAAAATTTCATACTTATCAGACATGATTTGAGCTCAATCTCCACTGGCCCTCTAACGATATAACAATTAAAAAATCCAGAGAAGTGAATGTTCTATCATAGCCCATTCACTTTCCGGATTTCAATCAGTGAGACGGATAACTTTGATTTAACTCAATCCTTCTTCGTCCTGTTGTGTCTCAATGTGCACGGGTTGTTTTTTCTGATCACGTTTTTTAGAAATTTTCCGTTTTAAAGTATGCACGGAACGCCTGATGGCAACATTGATGGCCGATGAGAGTCGTTCGCGGGTTTCCTGCACGACAATCGGCGCGCCGAGTCGGGTCTGCATGACAATGCGGCACCGCTGATTGATGCCTCCTTTGGGACCGTTGATATCTGTAATGCAGATGCGGACCGTTTTGATCCAGTTCTCGACGCGATTGACGGCCTTGTCCCATTCGCGTTCGATGTACTCTCTGGTTCCGGGACCACAGTTGATCTGTGTGGCGACACATTCAAAATCATAGTTTCTCATGGGAAAATCCTTTGGGAAAGAGAACAACGGTTTCAACGATTGAAGTGATTCTCGGTGCTGCAGTGGATCAGGAGTTCTGTCACCAGCGCGCCGAGTATGCTTTACTGGAAACGCCTGAATGATACATCCGCTTAAAATTTTCGTAGGAAGCTGACATAATCAGATCGAATTCTGCCGATTCGTGTTGCTGTAACTTCTGATAGAACTGATCAAAACGTTCGATCTGTGCCGCGTAAGTGGTTTGATTCCATTCCGGGTATAACGCCTCTTCAACCTGCTCGGCGATCGATGCGATTTCCAGGTATAAATCTTCATGCTGATCTCTCAGCCGCTGTGACTCAGCAGCGGTGATGGCGTCAACCTGGTCTGCATGATCGAAATAGCCGAAAGTGGCTTCCAAAGCGAAATGCATCGCCAGCTGGTCTCTCAGTTCGTTGATGAGCACGCTGAACCATTCCGGTTTGAGTGCCAATGGATCAGGAACCAGCCAGAAAGTACGCAGATTTTCCATGAGATTGTAGAGCCTGAGATTATCTTCTTTGATCTCTTTGAGAAAAGCAGCATTAACAGTGACCTGACGAGAGTTGCTGATCATGATGATGTTCCCGTTTAGAAAAGTGTGTCTCGAATTGCGTCTGTGCTGCACCAACAGTGACATGCAGAGCAATCGCGGCAGCATCCGTTCCGGAGTGCTGCAGACTGATTGCCGTTAATAAAAGCTGCAACGAGTAATACGTTTTGAGGTGTCCCGTGATCGAGATCCGTTCCCGATCCTGTTGGCAGGTGAGCTGCAGAAATTGTGTGTCTTTCAGCAGTTCCTCCAGTCTTGATTTCGTCAGTGTGATGGAATCCGTCGCCAATCCATTGTTTGACATGTCATTCCCGTTCGCTTGAGTGAGGAGCGGACTGTCAACTGACGTTGACAGTGTCACCCCACGTTGATGGTTGCAGCCGGAAGGTAAAACAGACCATGGTGCGCCGCAGGTTAGAATCAGGCCCCAGTACAAGCCTGTCTCTCGCTCATCCAGACGGCACACCATGGTGATCCTCCTTAACAACTGATCTGCCGCAGGAGAAGAAAGGCAAAGCGCATGCCAAACCCGGCGAACAGGAATACCGACTTGCCGGAGATGCGTTTCAAGGGAGACCGGATGTGAACTGCAGGTGACAGCGTCGCATACGGCTGACACTTCTCGGTTCCTCTTGCAGATCGCATCAGTCCTAAGTGATGAGTGCATCAGGAACAGAACTCACCGTAGACCAACTGGCATGCTGTTTGCTTCCTCTAATCCGGCAAACACCTCGAGGTGCCTCATGGTTTCCATTACGAAAGGGCACCGCAATGCGCAATTTATTAAACAAACAGACTCCTCGGCTGGTTCCATTCACACCTCCACGGTTGCCTGCACAGGCGGATCGGGAGGATGTATTAGGGCAGGTGATCCTCTTCCTGGTGATTCTGCTCGCGATCCTGTTGCAGGCACTGACGTAGAATCTGATCGAATCGTCTCTATTCAATTGCCCGCCGCCGGTTAAAATGGATTCAGCTTTGAAGAACATTCCCTTGCGGGGATTTTGTACTTCACCCGAGATAGACATCCATCAGAACAGGCGGCGAGGCTTCATGTCCGGCGAATTCAGTGCAGATTGTTTTCGAGCGATTGCCAACTACACCTATGACTGGGAAAGCTGGCATGCCCCGGATGGGCGTCTGCTGTGGGTCAATGCGACCGTCGAACGGATGACCGGCTACACGCCCGAGGAATGTCTGGTGATGCCGGACTACCCGCTACCGCTGGTCGCGGAAGAAGACCGTTCACGCATCACAGAGATTCTGACCGCGGCGCAACAGGGAGATATCGGAAATGATATCGAATTCCGTACGGCGCATCGCGACGGGCGCAGTCTCTGGACGGCTGTTTCCTGGCAGCCGATCTATAACGATTCGGGAACGCACCTCGGTTTCCGTACCAGCATTCGCGATATCACGGAACGACACGAGTTAAAAGAGCAGTTACGGCTGCATGCAGCGCATCTGGAGCAGCTTGTGCAGGAGCGGACCGCTCGGATTACGCAGCTGGAAATTCATCGTCGGAAAATGGAAAAGCTGGCCGCGCTGGGGCAGCTGGCTGCTGGCGTGGCGCACGAAGTCAACAATCCCCTGGCGGGGATCCGCAACGCGTTCGCGCTGTTCAAAGCAGATATCGCTCCCGATAACGAACATTACGAACTGCTGGAACTGATCGACAGTGAAATTGAACGGATCAGTTCGATTACCCATCAGATGTATCAGCTGTATCGCCCCAGTTCACATGATGCGACAACCTTTTCACTGTCGCGTGCGATTGAGGACGTTGTCTGTCTCTCGCAACCCGCGGCTGCGAAAGCCGGTGTCGCGATAAACTGCGAATCGGATCGGGAAGAGATCCAGGTGACCTTGCCTGAAGGGGAAGTCAAGCAGATTCTGTTGAACCTGATGCAGAATGCGATCCAGGCATCCCCGGAAGGAAGTGCTGTTCGTTTAGAAGTGGGGGCCGGTGATGCTACTGTCAGTGTGGCGGTGATCGATCAGGGGGAGGGAATTCAGCCGAGCGATCTGCCGCAGATCTTCGATCCTTTCTTTACGACTAAAGTTGGAGATTCAAAGCAGGGGATGGGCCTGGGGTTGTCGGTGTCACGAAGTCTGATCGAGGCGATGGGAGGCACTATCGAAGTGGCCAGTCAACCGGGAGAGGGGGCTGTCTTTACGGCGAACTTCCCGGTAGCAGATCTGCCCGGGAATCGTTAACGTAAAGCGTTGCTGTCTGAGTTCCATTGATCTGATCCTGAAGTGCAACAGACGAAGAGAAGACATTCATGAGTGAAAAGCAGACCCCGCGAATCCTGATTGCAGACGACGAACCGCTGTATCTGAAAACGACCGGGCAGTTGCTGCGCAAAGCCGGATTTGACTGCGTCTGTGTTTCCAATGCGGGGGCCGCGATTGAAAAACTGGAAGCAGAGCCCTTCGATCTCATTCTGTCTGACCTGAATATGCCGGGCAATCTCAAGCTGGAACTGCTGCACCAGGGTCGGAGTAACTGGCCGCACATTCCACTGATCGTTGTGACCGGCGTGCCTTCCATGCCGTCTGCGATTGAAAGTATCCGCCTGGGAATCACCGACTACCTGTTGAAGCCTGTGAAATATGAAGATCTGCTGGCGAGCGTCAGAAGGGCGCTGGCCATTCCGAGTCGTGTTTTCCAGCGGAGCGAGAGCATCACTGCCCGCGAACAGAGTGAATTAGCGAAACGGTTTCCGAATATCGTCGGGGCAAGCGCTCCGCTCATGGAAATTCTGGATATCGTCGATCGCATCGCCGAGACTGATGTCAACGTATTGATAACCGGCGAGAGCGGGACCGGAAAAGAGGTAATCGCGCAGACCATTCACGAGCACAGTCTGCGCAGTAAGGAAAACTTTCAGGTCATTGATTGCACGGCGATTCCGGAATCCCTGTTCGAATCGGTGCTGTTTGGTCATGTGAAAGGGGCCTTTACCGGCGCGGTGAACGACCAGGAAGGGCTGCTCAAACTGGCCGACAAGGGGACGGCGTTCTTTGATGAAATCGGTGAATTGCCGGCTGCGTCGCAGTCCAAGCTGTTACGGGCGATTCAGGAATCCCGTTTTACGCCTGTGGGAAAAAGTCAGGCTGTGCAGATCGATACGCGATTCGTCTGTGCGACCAATCGGAACCTGGAAGCGGAAGTGAGTGCCGGTCGCTTTCGCGGCGATCTGTATTATCGGCTGGGAGTGATTCATATTGAACTGCCTCCCCTGCGTGATCGGGAAGATGACGTTGTCTTACTGGCCGAACATTTTCTGAAACTGACCCTGAAGAAAAGTGGTCGCGCGTTGCAGTTCGCCCCGGAGACCCTGGAGTCTCTGCGGGAATACTCCTGGCCGGGAAATATCCGGGAGTTGAAGAATGTGATCGAACGTGCCGTCGCGTTGACGCGTGGGGAGACGATTGAAAAGACCGAGCTTCCTGAATCACTACTTAACCCGCCGGCGGATCTCCAGCACGATTCCAGTGGCGTGGCCGAGGGATCACGGGATGAGGCCATTGAAAACGCCGAGTATCAGTACCTGACCGCTTTACTGGAAAAGCATGAGGGGAATATCTCCCAGGCAGCGCAGCAGGCTGGCCTGTCGCGTCAGGGGCTGCATAAACTGCTGAACAAGCACAATATTTCTGCAGCTGATTTTCGCTCGTAAAATTTTCGAGCGGCGTGAGTCTCTCGCTTGGAGACTGTCAACACGAGGTGACACCTGTCAGTCTCCGTTCACACCCCATGGTCCCGTTTTCTTAAGTGCCAATTCCAGAAAAACCGGCAGTCTATAGATCAATCGATGTCGAATTGGCGCCCCCTGCACGGAACCGATCACCGCTGTAAGGTACTGGCCTGAAACTTGCTCTAAGAGATCTACAGTCCACGCGACTGGATGACGCGAATTACCGATGGAATACGAGTATCGACTGATAGATTTGAAGTCAGGAAAAGGAAGATGAATTTTAAACAGAAACAGATCGTAATCACCAGGAACGATTATTATAAACTCTCGCGACTGTTAAACAGCGAGTACACCCAGGCAATTGGAAACAAGCCGTACCTGACCGGTTTACGGAGTGAACTGGAAGTTGCGGTGATTGTTGATCCTGAAGAGATCAGCCCCGATGTGGTGACAATGAATTCCAAGGTCACCCTGGTCGATCTGGATATCAATGAAGATGAGACCTATGTGCTCGTCTATCCAGACCAGGCTAATATCGCCAGTGGAAGGCTGTCGATTCTGACGCCGATTGGAACTGCTATTTTAGGTTGTAAAACAGGCGATGTGGTGAGCGGGAACGCCAGCCGCATGCGGATTAAAGAGATTGTTTTCCAACCGGAACGGGCGCGGGTCCCTTCCTGAACGCCCTGGTTGTATTTCCGTTGAATTTAAAACCAGCCTGAAATGGTAAGGGCTGTCAACCGCGATTGACGAGCGCTCCTCGTAGCGTTGACAGCCCCTTCCCAAAGCAGATCACGGCTTAAGGTGTGATCTCAATATGCAGCAAATCCGGGTACAGCTGTAAGGACAGCAGGAACAGGACTAAGGGTGTGATTCCCAACAGTACCAGGATCAGGATCAGCCTGATGACCATGAAAGACTCTGCCCGATACGTGTCTGTTTCTTCTACGTTGCGTGACATTCGCGTCGCGCGAGTTTCCACGTAAGGTGTAATCCGTGAAGCACTCAGCCTCTCAAACGAACCCTGTGTGTGTCGCCTGATTTTCTGGCGGGAACGGGTTTCATGATTTGATTTCATCAGCATGTTCAGCCCTCCTTCATCAGGGACATTCGTGGATCGAAAACAACAAATCTCAATTACATGAGAGAAGCAAATCGTGGGCCAGAACAGCCAAATCGGTTTTTTGTGAGGTGAACACGAAATTCTTCACGCTGCTGGTTTTGATTGACAAAGGGGACCCCGGGGTCTATATTTGGCAAAAGATGCATCACTTATACATGTTTAAGTCAGAGGTTGAATCATGCAGCTTACCATCCAGACCGATTATGCGTTGCGGACGCTGATGTATCTCGCTTCACGCGATGATCGAGCGACTGTAGCAGAGGTCGCGGCCCTGTTTGACATTTCAGCCAATCATGTGGCGAAGGTCGTCAACCAGTTATCCCGCTTTGGTTACATTCGTAGCGTAAGGGGACTGGGAGGCGGGATCGAACTGGCGGTGCCTTTGGACGAGATTCGACTGGGGGAAGTCATCGAACGCTTTGAAGGGAATCTGCATCTGCTGGAGTGTGTAGGGACCGAGGGGGTCTGTGTGATCCAGCCCTTCTGTAAATTGAAGGGCGTGCTGGCGGAAGCGGAACGGCTGCAACGGGAGTATCTCAACAGCGTGACCCTGGCAGATGTGGCGCCTTCCCGCAGACAGTTGAAACAGGTGACTTAGGTCGGCTCTGAATTCCCCGATGATGATGACGTGCTCCATGTATTAAGATGGGATTGAATGATGCAAGCAGGCAGAAGAGTGTGGCGAAGTTCGGCGTTATGGCTGCAGGGGGTCTGTCTGGCGATGGTTCTTTCCAGTCTGTTCCTGCTGCTGGAAGAGGTGTCTGCGGAAGAATCTCAGCAGGAAGTGGATCCTCCCAGACAGCTGCATTATCCGACAACCGCCGTTGAGGCCCGGGTCCGGGCACGCATTTTACATGAAACCGTACATGGTGCATTGCAGGTAATCCATCGGGACTTCTTCGAGGAAGAGGAGAGCCGGGTGATCCCCTCACATTCGCTGGAAGATGTGTTTAAGGAACTGGAGCGGAGCCAGGGCATCAAGGTGCGCTGGCTGGCTGTGAACGCCCGGGCGATGAATGTCGACAATGAACCGCGGACGGAGTTTGAGAAACAGGCGGTCAAAGTGCTCTCGGCGGGGAAGTCCGAATTTGAACAGATAACTGACAAAGAGTATCAGTTTACGGGAAGTATTCGGCTGGCTTCACAGTGCCTGAAATGTCATCTACCTATGCGAAAAAGTAACGAGGCGCGGGTGGCCGGGCTGGTCATCTCGATGCCCCTCAAGGTACCGGAGAAAGAGAAATGAGATTGTCGAGGGATGTCGAAGGCGATGAAACGTAGTTGAGAACAATCCCCGTGAATCCCTGCGGATTAAGGGCACCAAACTTGATTTGTAAACAAGGTTAATTTAGATTCTCGTCAGCCTTCACGGTTAGTTGCTTCGGTTTTTCGCATAGTCCCGGAGTAACGGGCCCGCCCAATGACTGGCGCTTAACTTATTGGGCGGGTCTTTTTTTATACCCACTCATGACAAGTGATTCCGAATGTTCGACGTAGTTTGAGATTTTCGCTGAGACGCACTTCATGTGCAGTGACTTACCAGGAGGCAGAGAACGATGAGAGCGATACGAAACTGTCTGGTTATTGTGATGTTGAGTGCCTGTCCCCTGGCCGTGGTTACGTTGGCCCAGCCTCCCGCGGAGGAGAAAGCGCAACAGACTGCCTCTCCGAAGGAAGGGAAGCAGGCCGAAGCAGAGGAAGCAGCTCCTCAACTGTCGCTGCCTGAAGCGCGTGAGCGCGCCCGACTGGCTCACCGCTTTTACTCGGCTACGCTGGACGCGATGCACCGAAGTTATTTCAACAGTGCGACAGCGCCGGTGCCGGCTCGTGTGATGGAGCGGATGTTTGCCGACCTGGAAGCAGATGAAAATATCAAAGCCCGGTGGATTGCCGTGAATGCCAACGCCATGAGTGTCGATCATGAGCCGGAAACGGAATTCGAAAAACAGGCGGCCCGGGAGATCGCAGCCGGGAAAGGGGCTTATGAGCGAATCGAGAATGGCGTCTACCAGCGGGCCGGTGCCATTTCATTAATGAATCATGGCTGTCTGACCTGCCATCTCGGGTTTGGAAAAAAGAACACCAAAGATCGCTTCGCAGGCTTGATCATTTCCATCCCGGTTAAAGGAACGCCCGTGAAAGCAAAGACGGGTGTCAAGGGAAACTGAGTTGCTCTGGTAGATGTTGTCGGGACTGATGCTGCAAGTCCCTTACGATTGCATGAACTGACCCTACTCATCGGCGCGATCCTCAGTCCGAAAACAGAGTCCGTCGATTAACGGATTCTGACAGTCTCTCAGCTATGCCTCGCGATCTGTTCTCGCACGTCGCTGGAATGTCATCTGTGTTCCAGCTTCCTCTGCGCGCAACTTCCGCCTCGGCATGCAGCAGATTGGCTTAAGCATCTGCTGCTGAATCAGTGAATCGAATACTGACTCCTCAATTTCCGAGACAGAATTTCGCTGCATCCTGGCAAAGGAGCAGAAACAAAAAATCTTTCATTTCTCATTGCACAGATGGGCGTCAGGCAACGCCAAGTCTGGTACAGGGCCCCTCTCAGCCCGTAAGTGAACAAGAGGCAGCGAAAAACAGGTGAGCCTCTCTGGGCGTAACTGTTTACTGGCAATTGGCTTAAGTGTTTCCACGCGGAAGAGGAAGAGACCATGAAAGACAACCAGAGGCGATTCGAAACTTTGACCCGTTTGACACGACGGCTGCACCAGAGCCTGTTTGCCAGACCACGACGACGGTCTGCTGTCCGGGCACAGCAGCAACGCTTTCAGCCGGCGAACTGTCAGATTGAAACTCTGGAAGACCGCAGGCTGCTCACCGCTGCCTTTTCGGAATTGACCAATCCGAATCCCAGTGATAATTCCGACTTTGGTGACTCCGTGGTCACGCTGAGTACGGGCAATATTGTTGTCACAGATCCGAATTATGATGGCTGGAGAGGAGCCGTCTATTTTTTTGACGGTCAGACGGGAGACTTGATCAGCACGCTCACAGGAGCTTCCAGCTATGATCGAATTGGAAGTGGCGGCGTGACCGCTTTGCCCAACGGGAACTTTGTCGTCAGCAGTCAGAACTGGCAGAATGGAGAGACAGGGGGACTCGCGGGGGCCGTCACCTTTGGTAACGGAATCACCGGAGTGAGTGGAGTGGTCTCGGCGGCCAACAGTCTGGTGGGAAGCGTCGCTTATGACGGCAATGGTGGATGCCGCGTCATTGTTTTGGAGAATGGAAATTATGTGGTCACCAATCCCTTTTGGAACAACGGATCGATTGCTTCCGTCGGAGCCGTTACCTTTGGTGATGCGACCACGGGGGTAACCGGTGTCATTTCAGCGGCGAACAGTCTGATCGGCGCCAGTGCTCACGACCAACTTGGGTACCACTACGGCAATGATACGGGCATTAAACTGTTGGCGAACGGTAATTACCTCGTGGGGAGCCCATTCTGGGACAACGGCTCCGTTGAAGACGCCGGCGCACTGACATGGGGGAATGGGACAACGGGGACCACGGGCATCGTTTCAAGTGCCAACAGCCTGGTCGGTACTTCGGAAGATGATCTCGTGGGAGACTTCATCTACGGCGACGTGAATATCACGCTGCTCGCCAACGGCAACTATGTGCTCGCCAGCCCGACCTGGGATAACGGAACAGTGACTGATGCGGGGGCGGTGACATTCGGTGATGGAACCACGGGAGTGAGTGGAGTGATTTCCTCAGCCAATAGTCTGGTGGGAACGACAGCCGGCGATAAAGTGGGCGCCCTGTATTACCTCACTTCCAGTGTGACAGAACTTACGAATGGAAATTATGTAGTGACCAGTCCGACCTGGGACAATGGTACGGTGGTTGATGCGGGGGCCGTGACGTTTGGCAGTGGTACGACCGGTATTTCCGGAGTCATTTCCGCGACGAACAGTCTCGTCGGCGTGACGAAAAATGACCGTCTGGGTCGAAATGGACTCAATACGAACGGTGTGACGCCCCTGGCCAACGGGAACTATGTCGTCAGCAGTCCGAGCTGGAACAATGGTTCGATTGCGGATGCGGGAGCGGCGACGTTTGCTGATGGAACAACGGGCATCAGTGGTGTGATCACTGCCGAAAACAGTCTCGTTGGTACGACGAAAGATGACCTGGTGGGATATGCCGGGGTGACGGCGCTCACGAACGGGAACTATGTGGTAAGCAGTCCTGCCTGGAGTGACGATTTTGAATTGGCAGTTGGTGCTGTTACGTTTGGAAACGGCACTACCGGAATTACCGGGGCGATTTCGTCCAACAACAGTCTGGTCGGCTCCAGCAATGCGGATAACGTGGGCCGGGGAGGCGTTGTTGCACTTCCCAATGGTAATTATGTCGCCGTCAGCAATTACTGGTCACGCAAAAAAGGGGCCGTCACTTTTGGGAATGGAACGACTGGAATTACAGGCATTCTTTCAGCGGATAACAGTCTGGTTGGTACGAGGGATCTATCTTACGTCGGCCTGGATGGTGTGACCGTGCTCGCGAACGGGAATTATGTGGTCGTCAGTTCGCAATGGGCGAATGCCGAAAATTATGATCTGGGAGCAGTCACCTGGGGGAGTGGAACCGCTGGTGTTCAGGGGGTCGTCTCAGCGGCCAACAGTTTAGTGGGGACCAAACGAGGCGATCATATAGGCTCTGATGGTGTCGTGGCTCTGACGAACGGAAACTATGTGGTCAGTAGTTCGGGCTGGAATAATGGCGCGATCATTAATGCGGGAGCCGTGACCTTCGGTAATGGGACCACCGGCAGCAGTGGACAGGTCTCATCCACCAATAGCCTGGTCGGTTCCACGACCGAGGATCAGTTAGGTTACCAGTATTCATCGGGTTCCACCGTAACGGCACTTGCCAATGGGAATTATGTGGTTGTGAGTACGTACTGGGACAACGGTTCGATTGTGGATGCCGGTGCGGTGACGTTTGGCGATGGTACGACGGGCATTAGCGGTGAGATCAACTCTGCCAACAGCCTGGTGGGAGCGCATGAGGATGACCAGGTGGGAAAATACCGGGCGGGGGTTTCCGGAGTGACGGCGCTACCCAACGGAAACTACCTGGTTACCAGTCAAGACTGGGACAATGGCTCCATCGATGAAGGTGGAGGAGTGACCTTTGGTAACGGCACCACAGGTGTGACTGGTTACCTGACGTCAAGCAATAGTGTGGCATCAGAATTGGGAGACAGTTTTTTCATTAAACTCGTGCGGGATGATGTGAATCAGAGTTTCCTGGTGGCCTACGAAGAAGAAGACACGATCTGGGTCGGTTCGCAGATCGATGGCTTAACGGGCACGACCTTTGATCTGATCGAAGATGTGGTCGTTTCAGAGCATGCCCCGGAACAGTCGATCGATCTTTCCGGACTAAAACCTGTCACCGAAGGGCCTGTGATCTGGTCGGCTTCATCTGATAATCCGGATGTGATTCCTGATTCGGGGCTGACCGTACTGGATGAGGGGGGCAGGCCGCGATTGCGCGTCTCGCCGCTGACAGGCAGGACCGGCACTGCTGAGATCACCGTGCAGGTTGAAGATGGGGGCCTGGATCATGACCTGTCGACGCCCGAAGACAACGGCACGTTCCAGCGTTCCTTTGTTTTCACGATTAACGCGATCGAAGAGTCGACGGAGGAAACTCTCGCGTTGCGAGTCGTAGAGACGCCAACCGAAGTCGATGCCAACGGGGAAGTGTCTGCCCTGCCTGCGAATGAATCCTGGATCGGTGAGTGGACCGAGTACTGGGTGGAGATCTGGGTGCAGACCGAAAATCTGGGCAGCGCGGGAGTGGCCCTGGTTGGCCTTGAGCTCGAATATCAGACCGCTGCGACTTCCGCGACTGAAATTCAGTTTGGCCCGGCATTCACTCAGAACCAGTCCGGCACGATTGACGATGTGAATGGAGTCATCAGTCAACTGGCGGCGGTCACTGAGACGAGTGATCTGGGTGTCGACAAACAACTGCTGTTTGCCTGCATCAAATTTGAGGCGCTGGCGGAGGATGAAGTGGCTCTGGATCTGGCGGGGCACAGCCTCAGTTCGGAGACTCTCTCGTTCGAAATTACGAGCTCGCTGGTGGGGCTGGGGACCGGGCAAGTCGTCGAACCCCTGAACATCGAAAATGCCCAAACGGAGATCTGGGCCAATCCCTACGACCTGAATGACGATGGTCAAATCAGTTTTCAGGACCTGCTGCGGTTTGCCAGCGTGTATGGGGCTGTGCCGAATGAGTCTGACTCCGATTATGCCTGGCTGGCGGATCTGAATCAGGATGGTCGAGTCAATTTCCGCGATCTGGTTCTGTTTGCAGGTAATTATGGAAAGAACAAACTGCAGAAAGAAAGACCAACTCGGGTTCATTATCCGGACAATTATCCTCACACCTGGAATCAGCAGCTGCAGGCCGTGAGTCAGCCCGTTACCGTTACGAAAGCAGCCGCATTGACTCAGTCCAAGGCAGATGTGATGCTGGAGAGTGCCATTGAGGAGTTGAGTCCGCGTCTGTCGTCCGCCGAACAACAGAAACTGGAAGCGGTGCAGATTGAAGTCGTCGATCTGGCAGGGACGGCGTTGGGGCAGGTCGTCGGAGACATGATTTATCTCGACATCAATGCGGCGGACCATGGCTGGTTCATTGATACCACGCCCCGGGATCACAGCGAATTTCAGGCAGACAGTTCCCTGTCATTGATTGCATCGCCGGGCAGTGAACCGGCAGGACTGATCGATCTCTGGACGGTCATTCATCACGAACTGGGGCACCTGCTGGGGAATGAACATGCCGAGGAGGAGATTATGGAATCGACGCTGGCACCCGGTGAGCGGAAGCTGCCGCACTGGAATGCTGAGACCGATGACTTCTTTGCTTCACTGAATGCAGACTCGGATTTGCTGGCCTTCTGATATGTATTTCCTCTACTCCGGCTTGCCGATGGTGTTTGTGAAAAACTGTAATGCTTCCTGAAATGCGAATTCGTGATGTCCGGGGGGCGCGCTGAATTCGGGGGTTTTGCCTCCGACCTGTTGATACAGGGGAGTGATCAGCTTGATACAGCGTTTCGCTTCGGCGGGGCTGAAGCCGTCGGAGACCGCGTTGGAGATATGCAGCGGACGGGGGGCGACCAGCAGGGCCATCTCGGGGAGGTCGAACGCGGGGAGCAGGCCGGGAATGGCGCCGCAGTGACAGTGGCGCTGACGGTCACGGATGAAGGAGACGCGCATGCTGCCGAAGATTCCCTGGACGGAAGTGGCTGCGATTCGCGGTTCGAAGGCGGCGGCGGAGAGCGCGAGCAGTCCCCCTGTCGAGACGCCGGTCGCACCGACTTTGGCCGGATTCACCTGCGGGTCCGCAAACACGTGCTGCAGCAGGATCTGCTGGTGGGCAAACAGCAGGCCGTACCAGCTATAACCATCCAGGCGTAACAGGTGATCCAGTTCATGGTGCCGGTCGCTGCCCGGTTCCATACCGACGTTCTCCATCGCATAGACGAGGTATCCCAGTTCGGCAAACTGCGCGGCACAGGCATGCTGATAGCTGTTCGGCTCGGAGAGGATCTGGCTGACTTTACCATGCCCCATGAAACAGACGATGGTCGGCAGCTTTTTTTCCGGCTGAGACGGAGGAGCGAGACGGAAGAAGCGAAAGATCCGCTGGCCGTCATGGTCGACTGCGAATTCCTGTTGACGGAACGTGCCTCGATTTAAGGCTGCCCCCACTGGTTTGATTGCCAGCTTTCCCGGATAGGGATAGACGAGCTGTTTCTGGAAGGCCTGGCGTTGCGTCTCCTGCCACTGGGCCCATTGACGCTTGTTCTGGAATTCGGGTACGTGCAGCGGACGGGCGCGGGTGGCTTCGGCCTCGTAAGAGTAAGTGGAAGGCACGGTGATTGGCTCGGAGGTGCCTGCCTGAAAACCGGAAACCTGACGGGCGGCGTTCGCGTCCATGATCGCCAGGCATAACCACCAGGGGGGCATTCCCGAGAGTTTCTGGCCGGCCTGGAATTCACAGTAATAGATCGAAGCGAAGTGAGGTTTGTCTTTCACGGTGCCATTGCTCGTGCCCCGATAGGCGGCGTTATCGAGTTTTCGCCAGCCATGGTCGCGGGGAGAGCGTCCCTGGGAAAATGACCAGGCACCGGTGTTGTTGTATTCAAACGCCGCGAAGACCACGGTTGGCTTTTTGAACTGCAGTTCGACACGCTGACCGCTACCGCCATCAAACAGATAGCGAGGCTGTCCCTGGAGTTCCTTGGGTACCGCGATCATCCGGTAATCGCGATTCAAAAATGTGGTCGTATCCACGCCGCTGACTCCGGGGACGAGTGGCGAGCCTGCGGTTTTCTCAATCAGATCATTCAGCGTCGCGGAGACTTTCTGGCTGGCTTTGAGTTGCTTTAACGTGGCCTGCAGAGTGGCGACGTCATCAACCAGCAGCGAAGCGGGGTTGTGTTTGAGCAGGGGGATGATTTCATCCGGGTTGCCTGTGGAGCCGTTGAGGTGCAGTTTGACTCCCTGACGTTTGATGGCGGGGACGAGTGACTCATCGTCGAGCCAGCGGGGCCAGAGGCGGATATATTCCACGCCTGCCTGGGCGAAGTCGTCGATGGATGCGGGATCAGGAATGAAGCCCAGTTGCTTCGCCTGGGGTAGCAGTTTGCGAAACAGCTGTGCCTGTTCCAGGCTTCTGACGCCAACGATGGTCTGCCGCGGATCGCCCTGTTCGCGCACCGTTTTCGCGACCGCTTCGGCATAAGCGGTGCCCTGTTCCTTGAGGTCCAGCAGTACGTTGATTTTTCCCCGACAGAGCTGCAGGGCTTCTCCCAGAGTGGGGATTCGTTCGTTTGCGTATTCTTTGTTGAATGCAGAACCGGCGTCGAGCTGTTTTAGTTGAGGCATGGTCAATTCGGTGGCGACTCCGGTGCCGTCGGTGGTGCGGTCGAGTTTGGCATCGTGGAGCAGAAAGAGCGTGCCATCTTTGCTGGTCCGCACATCAATCTCGACGGCTGTCGCTTTCAACTCGATGGCCCGCTGTAAGGCGGACAGGGTGTTCTCGGGTCGGTCACTGCTGGCGCCGCGATGTGCCACGATCTGTTGAAGAGTGTCGACGGCTGCTCCCGGATCCGATTCTGCCGGGAAGCTCCAGGCCAGGGGGGAATACAGCGTCATCAGACAGACTGCCAGCATGCAGTAAAGTGAGTGTCTCATCGTGAAAACCTTTGATATTCCAACTGCGAAGAGGATCTGCGGTCCTCCTGAATTCCGATAACAATTGCGCTAATTATAACGTACCTAAGGACCTTGTGTTGAGCAAATCATCCGCTGGTGATGCAGCATATTATTCATAGAGTCTTCATGCAGTATCCCGGAACTAACCAGTATAAGGGGAGGAGCTGGAAACTCAGCTTTCCCGGTTGGTGCCGATCTGTATGATTTGTCAGTTCCTGTTTCACAAAGTGATCGGGGGAGTGGTTTGTGGTTCAGCCAGTCAAACAATTTTGTTGAAGGGCGCGGGGGCGTCAAGCGGAAAGTATGAGCCGAGGTCTTCTGGAAGTTCAGTGAGGTGGGGGTGAGTCTGCTGTGAAATGCTCTGAATGTGCTCCGAAATGATTTGAAAAGGAACGAGACATTGGGAACCGGTTCATTTTGTGCTGGTGAAAAACTGGAAAAATCGACGCCGATTCAGGTGCTTCTGAGTCACCTGTGCGTCGTGTTCCGGTGCACGCATCGTCCGCCTCGCGCGCGAAGCACAATTACACAAGAATAGGATTCGGGAAGTGCCGATCAAGGGCAATCTATTCAGTTCTGGAGACAGAACTGCACTGGATATCGGGAAGGAGATTGAGCGCATGCTGAAAAATCATGAACGAGAGGGGAGCGAAGGTACGTCGGCAGCCTCTACAGAACTTACCTCCGGTGGACTGGGGGACTGTGCACACGATATACTTTTAAGCAGCCGTGCGTGGTTCAGTAGTGATACCTCACACGGTAGTTTGTTTTTGCCTACAGAGTCTTCAGCGTGTTTCACAACTGGGAAGTTCATGAATCGTTTACTGCAAGTCCTCACTATTACACTTGTCTCCTGTCTGCTTGTGGGATCGCTGGCTGCGGAGCTCACGCGCTTTGAAATTTTAACTCGCGAACCGTTTGCCGACGGTCAGAAATTTGGGTCAGTCGGAGAGTACGAACGGATTAAGGGCCGCGTGTATTATGAACTCGATCCCGAACTGCCACAGAATCAGAACGTTGTCGATCTGAAGCTGGCACCGCGCAACAAAGCGGGCCGCGTGGAACTGTCGGCGGATCTGCTCATCCTGGCACCGAAGGATTTGAGCAAAGGCAACGGGGCGCTGCTGTACGATGTCAATAACCGGGGCAATCTGACTGCGTTGCGGATGTTAAACTTCGCTTCGGGGGGTAATGATCCTCAAACGCAGAAACAGGCGGGTGACGGTTTTCTGATGCGAGAGGGCTTCACTTATGTTTCGAGCGGCTGGGACGGCGAACTGTTGCCGGGAAGCAGTCGTCTGAGCCTTGTTCCCCCGGTGATCCAGCAGCCGATTACTGGTAAGGTGCGTTGTGAAATCGTGCCGGGCAAGGATACCACGCGGACTGTCGTCAACTGGGCGAACCATGGTTCCTATCGTCCGACGGCTCAGGGGCTCAAGGAGGCGACGTTGACGCATCGGCTGCTGGCCAGTCATCCGCGGGTGCCGATTCCCCGTTCGGAGTGGAAACTGCATGTCACAGAAGTCGACAGCGATTCGCCCGCACAGCTGCCGAAAGTGGAACTCGAGTATCCGGCCGGACTGAAGAAGCTGCAGATCTACGAACTGATTTACGAAGCGCAGGATCCCGTCGTGATGGGAACCGGTTTCACCGCGGTACGCGATCTGGTTTCGGCTTTGAAACAGGGGACGGGAGAGGGGAATCCGTTGCTGGTCGAAGGTAAGCCTGTGATCGAGCGGGCGCACTCCTTCGGCGTCTCACAAAGCGGGCGTTTTTTACGCGAGATGATGTACTGGGGCTTCAATGAAGACGAAGCGGGGCAGAGGGTCTTTGAGGGGATCATTCCCCACGTCTCCGGATCCGGGATGGGATCGTTTAACCATCGCTTTGCCCAGCCCACCCGGCATGCGGGACAGCACGATCATCATGATTATCCGCCGGACCGTTTCCCCTTTGCTTATGCTGCCCAGAAAGATCCGCTGTCAGGTCTGACTGAGGGAATTCTGACCCGGGCCGAGGCCAGTGGCACTGCACCGTTGGTGATGCATACGCAGTCTTCTTCGGAGTACTGGAACCGGAGCGGATCACTCTCGCATACCGATCCTCTGGGGACTACTGATGTCGCGCTGCCTGAAAATGTGCGGATCTATATCATCGGAGGAACGCAGCATGGTCCGAGCCGATTCACAACCGAGAAGGGGGATGGTCAGACGGCTCCCAATCCCGCGGATTACAAACCGTTCCTGCGTGCGTTGCTGCTTTCGCTCGACAACTGGGCGAAAGAGGGAACCGCACCTCCGGCCAGCGTCTATCCGAAGATCAGCGAAGGGACGCTGGTGAGCTGGACTCAGAACGCCACCGGGTTTCCACAGATTCCCGGCATTCGCTATCCGGGAGTCATTCAGCAACCATCCTACCTGGATTTCGGTCCCCGCTGGCAGAAGGAACGTATCGTGGATCTGCAACCTCCCTTGCCGCGCGGCGATTACAGGGTGCTCGTTCCCCGTTCCGGTCCGGATGGGAATGAGCTGGGATGTCTGTCGGCTCCCGAGGTTGCGGTGCCGGTGGCCACTTATGCCAGCTGGCGCTTACGCAGCGAGAACGGTCCGGCCGCCAACCAGCTTTACAGTCTGTCGGGTTCGTATATTCCCTTTCCGCTGACAAAGGCTGAACGCGAACAACGGGGCGATCCCCGGGCGTCGGTCGAAGAACGCTATGGCACACTGGAAGCGTACCTCGAACAGCTGGCCGCCCAATGCGAGACTTATGAGAAAGCAGGCTATCTGCTGCAGGAAGATAGAGAACGGATTCTGCAAACGCAGCGTGAGCGGGTGGCACCCCTGTTTGTGAAAATCAATGCGAAAGCAGAATCGTCAGAGCAGGGTAAGTGAGGCCCGCTGGATTCAATAAGTCAGTCTGATAGTTGATAGCGGTAACGCCTGTCTGTACTTTCTGCAGACAGGTATACTGCTGCGCGGAGGGGAGTTTTATCTACTTCCCTGATGAGCTCTGATTGTGAGTGGCGATTGTTTGTAACTGTTTGTTATTAAAGGGGATATCTGAAATTGTTTCTGCTGTAGTAACGTTTCTGATCTGTAGTCTTTGTCAGAAATCTACAGATTCTTTTCAAAAGGCGACCTGAAAAAAAGAATGAGTGTACGATTACTTGTAGAACTGAAACATCGCGAGTTGGCTTGCCTCGAATGATGGTTGATTTAATTCATGGAACAGAAAAAACAGGAACTGCAGTTCACAACATTGCTGACGGCCCATCGTCGTCAATTGTATGCGTTTATCTACTCGCTGCTGACGGATCATACGGATGCGGAAGATGTCTACCAACGCTGCAGCATGATCCTGTGGGACAAGTTCGATCAATATGACGCGGAATGCGATTTTCTGCCCTGGGCCATGGGCATCGCCTTTTATGAAGTGAAAAACTTCCTGCGCGTCTCTTCCCGTGATCGGCACCATTTCTCCGAACAGTTGCTCAACCAGCTCTTTGAGCGGATGCAGGGCAGCAGTGCTCCCAATATGCAACTCTCATCGCTGGAGAAATGTTTGAAGTCCCTGCGTCAGAAGGATCTGTGGCTGGTGCAGCAGGTTTACTGGGAACGGCGAAAATGTGCGTCCGTGGCGGAGGAGATGGGAATGAAAATCAACGCCCTCTATGACCGGGTGGGCCGCATCCGCGGTCAGTTGAGAGACTGTGTGCAGCGACGTGTGTCGGAGGTGGAACATGCCTGAAAAAGATCAACGGGACGACGCGGAATTTCAGCGGCTGTTACACCGGCTCGCCGATGGTCCGCTCGATCAGACAGAAACAGAACAACTGGAGTCGTTGCTGCTGGATCAGCCGGAACGTCAGACACAGTACCTGGAACTGATGTGTCTCGATGCTTCCCTGATGGAGCTGGTGGAAATCAGCAGAAGTGTTCCCGACTATCACATCAGTCACCCGCAAGAAAAGAAATCGGTCCCCTGGGGCGTGTGGATGCTGACAGTTTGTGCTGTGGCCTGCCTGGTCGTGGCGGCTGTCCTCTTTGTCTCCACGGGCAATGAACTTCAGCAGGTAGTACAACAGAATGACCCGGTAGTTCAGGAAGAAACAAATCAAACTGCGAACAATCAATCGCCGCAGGAACCGTTTTCTAAAGCAACATTGATTGCAGGCCACCGGGCGGTCTTCCGGGGAACACGTTTTCCCACGCTGACGGGCAGTCGCCTGCGGTTTGCTGAGAACTATATGCTGCAGGACGGTATGGTCAAAATCCGCTTTGCCTCGGGAGCGGAAGTGATTCTCCAGGCCCCCGCACTGTTCCAGGTGGCGCAGGAAGAGGAACTGGTGGTGAACCTCGGCAAATGCTCGGTCTATGCACCCGAGGGGGCGGAAGGTTTTAAGGTCAGCACGCCGACCAGCAATGTGGTTGACCTGGGGACGCGTTTTTCTGTGACAGTTGCTGAAGACGGTGCCTCGAATGTAGCCGTCGTGGATGGTGAGGCGGAAGTCTCTTCACTGAGCGATCCCCGCAAAAAGCGTCTGCTTAAAGGGGAGACCGCTTATGTGGGTACCGACCTGAATGTAATGGACGGAGACCGTGAGCAGTCGACTCAAGACTATATCGACGCCATTCCCGACCACCTGATTGCTTATGAGGCGGTTCCCGACGAACAGGGGCGGGCAAAGTCGCTGGCGTCTGTCTCCGTGCAGCGGGCGGGAGTGCAGCGGATTTATCAGGCCGACGATTTCATTCTGCCGGTCGTGAATCATTATCGGCCCGGCTCCCATGCGTTCGGGGTCGTTCCCGCCGAGGCGCCCGCTGAGGAATTCAACCGCTTCGGCCCGATGAATCTGTTGTTTGCTTCAGGTTTCATCAACCCGGGCGGAGAGAAAGAAGTGCACCAGGGCGAATTTCAACTGGGACGCAACGGCACCCCCGGTATGAACCTGGTTTTCAAGCAACCGGTGGTGAATGGACCTGGACCCGACTTGATCATTTTCGATGCCCAGTCGATCGCCCACTCGCTGGAGGGGGACGTGTTTCATTTGTACCCGCAGACTGATCACCCGACTGCCCGGCCGATGACGGTGCGGAAATATGACATCGACGGTCATTCCGAGCAGGCACAGATCATGACCGGCTGCCGTTTGACCCAGTTGAGTTCTGATTTCGCCGACGATGGAACGCCGCTGCCGATCGTGGCACGCTCGCAACTGGTGCATCAGGTTCCCTCGCGGTTGTTTACCGTCGGGATTGATCTGGATGACATGCAGATTCCGCCGGGCGGATCGATTACCGGACTGTTCCTGCAGGATGCCCAGGACGACGCCGACCGGATTGACCCGGTGGTTATTGTCGGACTTCCGCCCGTTAAATAATGCTTTCACCTTGGAATATTATGTTTCATCGATTCACAACAACCGTGTGCTGGCTTTTCATGACTCTGCTGACGATGTCTGCGGCGAACGCCGCTGATATCTCGCCGGAAATGATGAAGTTCTTCGAGAACGAAGTCCGCCCGTTGCTGGCGGAACATTGCTGGTCCTGTCATGGGGACAAGGAACAGAAGGGGGACCTGCGACTTGATACACGCGGCCACATTCTGCTGGGAGGCGAGTCGGGCACTTCGGTGGTTCCCGGCAAGCCGGAGAAAAGTCTGCTGATTGAGGCGGTGCGCTATGAATCGTACGAAATGCCGCCCGCGGGTAAACTTTCCGAGAAGCAGATTAAGATCCTCGAAAAATGGGTTGCGCTGGGTGCGCCCTGGCCCGGGGCCGACGATACGGTTCCACTGCGCAAAGAGCAGGGCCCCCGGTTTACCGCAGAAGACCGCGCCTGGTGGGCGATTCAGCCTCTACAGGCTGTGACGGTCCCTGCCGCGACCGGCGAATGGAGCAAAAACGAAATCGACCGGTTTATCTTCGCTCGTCAAAAAAAGCAGGGGTTGACGCCGGCACCGGAAGCGGATCGGGAGTCATTAATTCGGCGGGTTTATTTCGATCTGCACGGCCTGCCTCCCTCGCCACAGGAAGTGCAGGAGTTTGTGCAGGATCAGCGGTCTGATGCCTATGAGCGGCTGGTCGATCGTCTGCTGGCCAGTCCGCGTTACGGCGAACGCTGGGCCCGGCACTGGCTCGATGTGGTCCGCTACGCAGATTCCGACGGCTACCGGGCCGATGGCTATCGTTCGAACGCCTGGCGCTATCGCGATTATGTGATCCGGTCGCTGAATGAGGATAAGCCTTACAGTCAGTTCGTGCAGGAACAGCTGGCGGGGGACGAACTGTTTCCCGGTGAAGTCGATGCCCAGATAGCCACCGGCTTTCTGACGCACGGGATTTATGAGTGGAACAGCCGTGATGTCGCCGGTCAGTGGGATATCATGTTGAACGAATTGACGGATACGGTCGGCGATGTCTTCCTGGGAGTAGGGATGCAATGTGCCCGTTGTCACGATCACAAGTTCGATCCCGTCCTGCAGAAGGACTATTTTCAGTTACGCGCCTTCTTCGAACCGATTCTGATTGAGACCGCCCAGGAAGTGGGTACGCCGGAACAACTGGAACAATACCGCAGTGACATGAGTGCCTGGGAGCAGGCGACCAAAGCGATTCGCGAGGAGCTTGCGGAACTGGAGGAACCGTATCGGAAAAAGGCCCGGGCCGTCATCATCTCCTTTCCGCCTGATATCCAGGCGATGATTCACAAACCGGAAGAGAAACGATCTCCGCGGGAACAGCAGCTGGTCGAGCTGGCCTGGCGACAGGTAGAGCACAACTACCGGAATCTCGACAAACAGTTCAAGGGCGAAACGAAAGAAAAGATTCTGGCATTGAGACGTAAGCTGGCGAAGTTCGATCAACTGAAGCCGGAACCGCTGCCACTGGCACAGCAGGTCCGGGATGTCGGGGGGAAGGCACCTCAGACCAGGATTCCCAAGAAACGTACGGAATGCGAGCCCGGTTTCCTGACGATTCTGGAGACACCGGCGGACGGATATTATGGTTCGCCACAGCCGGGGACCACCAGTCGCAGGACTGCGTTGGCCCGCTGGCTCACGCAGGACAGTAATCCGCTGTCGACGCGGGTCATCGTCAATCGAATCTGGCAATACCATTTTGGCAAAGGGCTGGCGCCGCACAGCAGCGATTTAGGTCGACTGGGGGGGCCGCCTTCGCATCCCGAATTGCTGGACTGGCTGACGCAGCAGTTTCTGGACGGGGACTGGCGGTTCAAGAGTCTGCATCGTCTGATCGTCACTTCAGCCACCTATCGACAGTCGACGCAGCATCCACGGGAAGCCTCGATGTTCGCCCTCGATCCTGCCAACAAATTTTACTGGAGTGCAGAGACACGCCGCCTGGATGCGGAACAGATTCGCGATTCGATCCTGGCTGTGACCAGCCAACTGGATCTCAAGGCCGGCGGTCCCGGTGTGACTCCCAGCGTCCCCCGCCGGTCCATCTATTTACGGATGATGCGCAACAGCCGTGATCCGTTGTTGCAGGTGTTCGACCTGCCCCGGTTCTTCACCAGTGTGTCGGCCCGCGATACAACAACGTCTCCCGTGCAGTCACTACAGCTGTTCAACAGTCAGCAAATGCTGCGTTATGCTGATCAGCTTGCGCAACGGGCTTTCCAGGAAGCGGCCGCTGTTCCCTCAGCCGACCAGGAAGAGTTGGCTCTGAGGCGCGCTTGGCAAATCGCCTTCGGGAGACCGGTGACCTCCGGTGAACTGTCACAGGCCCGGGAGTTTCTCGATCGTGAATCGAAACTGCTGTCGGAACAGAAACCGACCGTCGATCTGCAACAATTCGAAACCGCGACGATGCCTTATCGCAACGGGCAGTCGGTGGTGTTTCACGCCGATCAGCCTTCTTCGTTCTACGTTGCCGATAACCGGCGGCTGACGCCGAATGATTTTACCATTGAAGCCTACTTCCAGATTAAGTCGGTCTATGACTCCGGGGCGGTGCGGACGATCGTTTCGAAGTGGAGCGGCAAGGTGTCTGAGCCGGGCTGGCTGTTTGGTGTGACGGGCCGCGGTTCGCGCCGGAAGCCACAAACGCTGGTCTTTCGGACCTATGGTAAAAAGCGGAATGGAAAGATCGGCGACGAGATTGTCTTTTCGGATCAGCATATTGAATTCAATACGCCCTACTATGCCGCGGTCAGTTTTCATGTGACGGGCGAACGGGCCGGCTCGATTGACTTCTTCCTGAAGGACCTTTCGAACGACGATGAGCAGTTGGGGAAGATTACGAAACAGCACCAGACTGTGGAAGTGCACGACAATCGTCTGGCGCTGGCCATCGGCCGCATGGTCCAGAATAAGAATAGCCTGTTTGACGGGCTGATTGACGAGGTCCGCCTGTCATCGGCGGCGCTGGATGTACCATCGCTGCTGTATACGCAGGAATCGATAACTGAGAAGACGCTGGGGTACTGGAGGTTCGATCCCGTGCCGGGCATGTTTGAGGACAGTTCGTCCCATCAGTATGACATCACGCGGGATGACCGGCCGACAGCAGCCAGTGATCCCCGTCGTGCGGCGTTCGCTGATCTGTGTCACATTCTGTTGAACTCCAATGAATTTTTATACGTTGATTGAGGCGCTCCATGTTCTCTACACCACATATTGAAACACCCCGCACCCGACGCGAGTTTCTGGAACGCAGCGGACTCGGCTTTGGTTCCGTTGCGTTGGCCAGTCTGCTGGCACAGGCAGAGAGTTCCTCTGCTGCGGGGGGATCAGCGTCTGTTCCTCATCACAAGCCGACGGCGAAGAATATCATCTTCCTGTTCATGGAAGGGGGACCGAGCCATATCGATCTGTTTGATCCCAAGCCGCTGTTGAACAAGCTGGCAGGACAGACTCTGCCGGACAGCTTCGGTGAGATTCTGACCGCCGCCGGGGAATCCCGGTCTCCCTTGCTGATCTCGAAACGAAAATGGAAACAGCATGGCGAAGCGGGGACCTGGGTCTCAGACTGGCTGCCCGAAATTGCGAACTGCGTCGATGACATTGCCGTGATTCGCTCCTGCTGGGCCGATGGCCTGAACCATTCCTCCAGTGTCTGTCAGATGAATACGTGCTCGCTGATCGGCGGTCGCCCTTCGCTGGGAAGCTGGGTGACGTACGGGCTCGGTTCGGAAAACAGAAACCTCCCCTCGTTCGTGGTCATGCAGGATAATCGTTCTTCCGTGGTAAATGGTCCGCGGAACTGGGGGACCGGATTCATGCCCGCGGTGTACCAGGGAATTCGCTTACAGGAAGGCAAGCAGCCGATTCCGAATCTGAATAATCCGGAAGGTGTGACAGACGCCCGACAACGCGAGAAACTGTCGTATTTGAAATCGTTGAATCAGGGATATGCCCGGCAGCACGCCCGGCAGACAGAGCTTGATGCACGCATCGCCAGCTACGAGCTCGCCTTTCGGATGCAGGCCGAAGCGCCCGAGGCAGTCGACTTGGGCCAGGAGACCGCAGCCACCCGCAAGTTGTACGGGATGGATCAGCAGGAAACGTCGTCCTTTGGTCGGCTCTGCCTGATGTCACGCCGCCTGGTGGAGCGGGGCGTCCGTTTCGTGCAGTTGTATCATGGGGCCGGCAGCAAGTGGGATGCGCATTCGGGGATTGAGAAGAATCACACCCAGCACTGCAAGGCGATGGATCTGCCTGTAGCTGGACTGATCCAGGATTTGAAACAACGGGGCCTGCTGGATGAGACACTCGTGGTGTGGGGAGGCGAATTCGGCCGGACCCCCATGTCGGAAAAGGGAGACGGACGCGATCATAACCCGACGGGATTCACCATGTGGATGGCCGGTGGCGGGGTCAAAGGGGGACAAACCATCGGGGCCACCGATGAACTGGGTCTGCGGGCGATCGAAGATCGGATGCACGTTCACGATCTGCACGCCACGATACTGCACCTGTTGGGCCTGGATCGGATGAAACTCACTTACGAATACAACGGCCGCCCCGAACGTCCCACGGTCAACGAAGGGGAGTTCCAAACGAAGCTGGTGACTGGTTGAACTGACTATTAAAACAAGGGGGCATCATCAGCGGCGATCCCCTGGTTTAAGTAGATCGATTCTTGATGTCTCGTTAGTGTTTACTGATGTCAGGAGCTGGCGGGGATCTCGGAGATCTGTTTGGTGGCGATGCCGACGGGGCGGTCGAGCGGGATGCCGGCACAAGTCAGTAACGTCGTCAGCAGGTCGCCCTGATTGCCTTTGACATCAGGCAGGAAGCGTCCCGTGTTGATCGCACCGCCGCCACTACCAGCGAGAATGAAAGGCAGGTTGGCCCGGGTGTGGCGGTCGCCGTCTTCGAGGCCTGAGCCCCACATCATGATGCAGTTCTCGAGCAGGGTGCCGTCCCCTTCTTTCAGGCTGTGCATCTTATTGACCATGTAGGCAAACTGATCGATGTTGAATTTCGTGATCGCGGCGACTTTATCGACCTTCTTCTTCTCGCCGTTGTGGTGGGTCTGCGAATGGTGCTGGTCTCTGAAACCGAGTTCGGGATACGAGACGCCATTCGGGGTGGAACCGATGTAGGTGCAGACGCGGGTCGTGTCGGTCTGGAAGGCGAGCACGTTGAGATCGCACATCACCTGCATGTATTCGCTGCGTTTGTCTCCTTCGGGAATCTTGATCTCGATAGGAGGCGAATCAGTTTTGTGACTGCGGCTGGGGCGGATTCCCGCTTTCTCGAGGGCCGCTTCTTTCTGGCGCATTTCGATGGCGGCGATCCGGCGTTCTACCGAACGTACGCTGTCGAGATATTGATCCAGTTTCTTCTGGTCGGTCGAAGACAGCGTACGACGCAGATCGCGGGCGCCGCCGATCACCAGATCCAGCATGCTGCGATCTAAACTACTCATCCCGTTGGCTGACAGTCCGTCCCCCTGTTCTTTCTTATTGAACAGTCGATTCAGTACGTTGCGGGGATTGGTCTCGGCTGGGACCGCCTGGGTCGGCGAGCGGAAGCTGCAGTGCGAATAGTAGGCTTCGTTCAGCCCCGCCTGGTTTTCCTTCCAGGTTTGGGGCATTGTCGCCAGTTCCAGTGAGGGCAGGGCGGTAAACGCACCCAGGGAATTCGCGGCGATCTGATCGGCGGAGATCGAGATGCTGATTTCGTCCCGTTTGTCCGGATCGGGCAATGCTGCGGTCAGCCAGGTTGAAAGTTCGAGTGCGTGGGGAGCCCCGCGATAGGGACCGTTGGAAACGCCGGCGATGCCCTTCATCAGCAGACACTGGTCGATCACAGGTCGCAGCGATTCCAGGGCAGGGGGAGGCGATTTCAGAAACGTCTGGGGATCCTTGGGCCAGAACTGATCCATAATTACGCCATGTGGCATATACATGAATCCCAGACGAACCGGTGGCTTGAACGCTTTTTTCTCGCTGGCTTCGGCCCAACCCATGACATCCAGCAGAGGCAGAGCCAGGGCGGCTCCGAGGCCTTTCAGACAGGTACGACGATCGATTGCTTTATAATTGCTCATGGGAAAGCCTTTGGGTGGGTTGCAGAGGAAAACTTAAATTGTACGACGGGTTGCAAATCCGTCATGCAAAGAGGGTGGTGTGTGGTCCGGCTGTCACTCAATCCGACGATACGTGAAAGGGTAACTGGTGACGACCTCGGTGATCAACGTCTGCATGCGATAATCGTCTTTCGCGATCTTCTGCATCAGTTCATCGATCACAATTTCGTCATACCCTTCCAAGCGTCGACATAATGCATAGGCTAACAGACGCTCGACCAGATTGCGAGAAAACTTTACGCTGTGGTCGGCGATAATGGCTTTGAGTTCCTGGGGGTTGGAAAAATTCCTGCCGCCGGGGAGCTCACCGGAAGCATCGATGGACTGGCCGTTTTCGTCTTTGTCACGCCAGCGTCCGATGGCGTCGAAGTTCTCCAGACCGAATCCGATCGGATCGAGCAGGCGATGGCAGTTGGCACAGACCGCTTCGGAGCGGTGCAGTTCGGTCCGTTCGCGGAGCGTCAGGTTGGCGATCTGTTTTTTGTCCTGTTTCTCCAGCGAAGGGACATTGGGCGGGGCGGCGGGGACGTGATCTCCGAGAACCTGTTCCAGGACCCAGACGCCTCGATTAACGGGACTGGTGCGGTTGGGGAACGAAGTCGCTGCGAGGACCCCGGGCATTCCCAGGATTCCACCACGATTGCCGTTGGTCAGTTTGACTTTTCGCATCTCGGAGCCGGTGACGGTTTTTTCCAGACCGTAGATTGTGGCCAGGTTCCCGTTGAGGTACGTGTAATCGCTGTCGATGAAATTCGAAACGCTGCGGTTCTCGCGGACGATGCTTTCGAAAAACAAGCGGGCTTCGTCGTACATGGCTGTCCGCATGTCGGCGGTCATCTGCGGGAATTTCTCAGGGTCAAAGGTTCGCGTGTGTATCTCTCCCAGCTTGAGCCATTGCGCCCCAAAGCCATCAAACAGAGCCCGCGAGCGCGGATCCAGTAACATCCGCGTGACCTGAGATTTCAAGACTGGCGGTTCATGCAGTTTTCCCTGTTCGGCCAGTGTCATCAGCTCCGCGTCAGGCATGGTGGCCCAGAGCAGATAAGACAGACGCGAGGCGAGCTGAAAATCATCGAGGGGCACGATTCCCTTTTTCGTCTCCACCTCTTTAGCCGGTGTGATAAACAAAAACTGGGGCGACACCAAAATCGCCTTGAGCATCAGTCGGCAGGAGGCCTGGTAGCTGAGTTTGTTCTGTTTTGCCAGATCAAACACATTCAGCAGGACATCGATTTCTGCAGCAGTGGGCGGACGGCGATAGGCTTTTCGTGCCAGTGACTGCGCGACCTGGCGTGCGGCTGCCTGCTCGTCTGACCCGGACCGGGGAGTTTCTCCAAAGAGCTGCTGTTGTATTTCAGTAGGTGGTTCTCCTTCCGGTGCCACCACCTGATTCAGGACTTTTTCAGAGATGGTCAGGTACTGTTCGAGTTGCAGCGGGGACAGCGAATTGAGATAGCCTTCGCCGCTGACTTCGTCCGGCAGACTGGCGACAATGTCTGGATCGACGTCTAAGAGGTCGTGGAGCGTGTTGCCATATTCCGTTTTCGTGAGCCGCCGAATGACAAACGGGCCCGGATCTTTGGGGCTGAGATATTTCACTTTCTGCAGCCATTCTGCAAACATCTGACGTTCTTTGTCGGATGGCTGGTCCAGACCTTCGGGGGGCATGTCGTGTGCTTTCACGCGAGCTGCGGACTTTTTCCACTTCTCGCTGAAGGCGGCGTGGCCGGGACTTTGCAGAGCCGGGTCAAAGCTGAGGCCGGCTTCGGTGGGGCGCCTGTTCTGATGACAGTCGATGCAATATTTTTTGATGAAGGGCTTAACCTGTTTATCGAAAAACTGCTTGGCGTCCGCTTTGTGTGCAGCCAGCGTTTTATCTTCCTTGGACTCAGCGTGACCCGTGTCCGGACTGCACCACAGGATGCCCAGCACCATCACAGTGATCGCGCTACGGACTAAATGTGCCTTAGTGATACTCATTCAAAAACTCCTCAGACAGCATACTTTTTTCCTCATTCATTGTAATTGCTGTCTGGTATACTGTAAATAACTGGCTTGGTCTGAAGCCTCTTCCGGAGAGCATGCCAAAGCCAATTCACAGAAATTTCATTCTAATAAAAACGTGCGCAGGATATTAAAGCATAATCAAGTGTGAGGCAGAATGAATTCACAACATGACACTGAGGATGAGCAGGCCTGGGTTATCTCACATCAACCTGACTTGTCAGACATTGGATTTGAGCTGGTGACTCCAGATCGGAATACGGGGCTTCTCAAGCAGCTCGCGCACGAACTGTCGCCCGGGCATCCGATTTACGGGATCAATGCTAATGTGCTGGGAGCTTTCAGCGGGACTGATGATATCTTGCTCAAGCTGGACACTGAAGTTGAAGGAGCGAGGTATGCCCTGGTGCATCTGACCTGGGGAGGCACGCAAACGCCACCCTGGCCCTCGACACAATTGATTGCTGATCTCGATGAATGGCTGGCATCGGTCATGCCGTCTCCCGAACGAATGGCGGAAATCAACAAATTCAACGAAGCGCGGAGGCGGCGTGAACAGCGACGCCATCAACTCAGCCAGCTGGGATTTTATCTGTTTATGGTCTTAGTGATTGTCACGCTGTTTCTCGCGTTCATGACTCAGGTTAAGCCTGAATGGTTTGGACTGTAAAGTGGATGATTTCTGATCGCGACGAGATTTCGCGTGCTGATGAATTCCATTCGACGCTTCCTGGTGAGCCAGGTCTGTCAGTCGTTGCCAGTCAGAGTGAATGCCGCCCAGAAGAAAGGATGGGCTGCTCCGTTGCGTTCCTGTCGTGATTGAATGCGGTTGAGTTGCGCCTGCCGTAATGCTTCTGATTTGGATTTTCCCGCAGCGAGATGTTCAAAGAAGTCCTTCATTAAAAAGGCGGTCTGGCGATCTTCGATTTTCCAGAGGCTGGCCACAACACTGTTGACGCCGGCAAGCTGAAATGACTGCCGGAGTCCTGCAACACCTTCTCCGTTGTTGATCTCGCCCAGAGCCGTATCGCAGGCGCTCATTACCACCAGGTCGGTGTGTTCCAGATCCGTTTCCAGGATTTCCGCTCCGGTCAACACACCGTCTGAACCTGAAGTGGATTCATTAAAGCCTGCGAACAACAGGCCTGACCTGAGCAGCGGGTTATTCAATTCAGTGTGAGGCTCGGAGTCGAATGTGAACTCACTTGTTGTGGTATCATTGTCGCTGGGCAGGAAGATGCCATGCGTGGTCAGCACCATGATTTCGGGTGAAGTTGCCGATTTGACGGCCTGTTCGGTTGCCTGCTTTCCAGTCAGGACGACAGGCGGGCGTCCACAAAGTTGATTGATGGCAGGTGTGATACTGGCGGCTTCTGCAGCAGCGAACTTCAGACGCGGCACGGGACTGAAGTTCTTGAAATTTGCGGACCCTCGCGTTTGAATCGCGGGGGGAGCAGGGGACTGATCCGGGGCTGAAACTTTCGTTTCAAAATCCGGATCTGCAACAATCAGCGGTGGATTTGCGGAGGCACTTTCGTCTGATGGAATCAGATCGCGTCCACTGACAACCAGGCGGAACTGATGTGCTTTGATTAACGGTTCTCCTTTTATGGGAAGTGCTGCCCAAGGGACGAGCCAGAGTGAGGCATCGGGGCTGATGATGATATTTCGGGCCTGTTTTACACTGTCCGGCAGAGGGGACCAGAGCTTCTGGCTGAGCTGCTGGAGCGCGGCGTTGCAGGCTTCTGTCGCTTTTGCTTCCCCCTGCGATACGATTATAGTAACGCTGCTTTGCAGTTCTTGTGAAGCGGCGTTGATTTGGGCGTCAATGGGGCCGGCTGGGCCGATGTCGATGATTTGTACTGGTTCCTCCCCGGCCGAGGTGATCCAGGCCACATAGCGGGATTCTTTTCGCTGATCAATGCTGAGCTCTGCGGGGATCTGCAGTCGGATGAAGTCAATCAAGACCGTCTCCGGTTTTAAGGTCTCTTGCACGGACTGATGTGTTACCCAGGCCTGCCCAGACAATGCCTGGTCCTCTTTCAAATTCAATTCGGATTTGAGGCGTGTAATACGATCATTGATTTCTGAATTCCGGGGAACCTGGCTGCCGGCAGCAGATGCGGCCTGAATTCCTGTAATCGCTGCATCGAGCTTCTCCAGGCGTCCTGTCTGGGCTGCGGTTCGGTGCAGGCGATGTTGTAACGCCAGCGCTTCATGCGAGGTTGCTTTTCCATTGATCAACCACTCTGCAGATTGTTTTATGGATGGAGCCCCTGTCTGTTGCTGCCACGCCATGGCCAGGGACTGGTGCAGAGACGGGCGGTCCTTCCGGTTCAGGTAACTTAACTGATGCGTATCACTCAGGAATGGCAGCTGCTCCCTGATATGGCGGCGTGAAAACCGGCGTGCCTGGTCACTGGATTCAAAAGCAGCATCAATCTGACCGGACGCATATTGATATTGCGCCAAGTCGGAAAATGCCTGGACGGTCAGGGGATGTGCGCCCAGGTCCTGACTGGCGATTTCACTGACTTCCTGCGCCAGGGACAATGCTTGTGCCAGTTCGTTTCGTTGCTGGTGGATCCGAGCCATCAGTAAGCGTAATTGTGAGACCTGCTGGTGTCTGAGTCCCTGAATGGGCACCCGTTTCTTCAATGCCTGTTCGCAGTTTTCGAGGGCAGCATCAAGTTGCCCCTGTTTCAGGTAAACGCGGGCAATGGTGGAGAGGGTGATCGCGGCATACAGTGGACGGTTCTGCTGCTCAAAACTCTTCAATGCGCGTTGCAGGTGAGGCAGCGCCTGTGTCAGCTGGCCTCGATAAAGCAGGTCTTCACCCAAGCGGCGGTAGGCATCGGCCGCTCCCGAGGAAAACTTCTGGGGACTGTTCTGATAGAGCTTCACGCTTCGTTCGAGATAATCGGAGGCGCTGGGATCGCCAATCGCGCCCAGTCCAAATCCGAGTGCACTGTAATAGGACGCGACCGTAAGGGAGTCAGTTCCACCCGCTGCTTCGGCGATCTCGACGCCTTTGCGAAAGTGAGCCAGCGCACTGGCGTGATCTCCCGCTTGAGAACAGAGGTAACCGAGCTGGGAATGCGTGAGAGCGGTTTGCAGATTGTCTGCAGGGAGTTGTGCGGCACGAATTGCCAGTGCCCGTTCCAGCAATGTTCTGCCCCGGGTTGGTTCTCCCAGCAGAAATTGATTCCAGCCGGCGTCATGCAATAGGCTGGCTGTGCTGAGATGATCGTTTCCATAATGCTGTTCATACAGAGGCAGGGCCTGCTCCCATTCTTTAGCAGCTTCGCGTCTCTTGTCCTGCGAGATCAGGACCTGTCCCAGTAGATTATGCGTCAAGCCCCGGGCCTGGCCACTGATCTGATCTGCTGGTAATTCCAGGATCGTTCGGTAGAGACGCGCCGCTTCAGCGGAGCGATTGAGACGTTGTGCGATTGCCGCCTGATCTGACATGACCAGAAAGGCGGTTTCGGTCAGCGTCAGTTGATTCGCTTCAACCAGCTTCCAGGTTTTCTCTGCATACTTTTGTGCCAGGGGATACTTGCCGGCCCGGATCAGGGAGGTCACGATTTCACGATGTTTCCTGATATTTTCGGCCGGGGCAGCCTGGTAGATCTTGTCGTAAAGATCGAACAGTCGCTGATAGTTGTTAGTGGCGTAGTCTTGATCAATATCGAGGGCAAAGCGGGCTGCCAGATGATAGGCACCCGCCAGGGCAGGGCTGTTGGGAGCGAAGAGGGCTTCCTGGGTGGCGACTGCAGCATCAATCTGCTTACGTCCTTCGGCTGTCTGTCCCGTCATGGCCGTCAGCCAGCCGACCGCGATGAGTTCATTGAGCGTCTGCGGATGTTCGTCGCCGTAGAGTCGGCGATGCTCTTCAACGGACTCGCGGGCGGCTTTGAGGGCTGGCTGATACTGTTTCTTGCTCGCCAGCTTTCTCACCCGGGTGGCTGCAGCGTCGGCCTGTCGTTTCCACTGTTGCGCCTGTTGCGGATCCAGTTGACGCACCTGCAAATGAGTTCCCTGAGTCCAGCCCCGCTTCGAGGAACCAGGGATTTTGATCAGCAGCCAGCCCTGATTCTCCTGGAAGCCCCAGACGGTGCTACCCTGCTTCAGGCGGGTGACGACCTGCTTCCCCTCGTAGACGTCCGCGGTATTATCAATCACTACATATTGCTGAATGGTCGGCTTGTTCTCCTGGGCCAGCAGCGAAACGGGCAATGCCAGCAGGAGTGCCTGGCAGAGAATTCGCAGTAGAACTGAGTTTGGGGAGAGAAGTGTCATCGCATCGATCTTTTCTTTAAGGAGAGATATCGGGCTGATGAGTTCCATTGGCAACCAATGTTTGTGAGTCCTGTTTGAGCGAGCGGCTGATTTTTATCTCTTATTCTGCTGGTGGGTCGTCCTCGGGCGTTTCGTTTAACGCGGCGAGATTCTGTTGCGCCTGAATGGTTGCTCGATGATCGGCCCCCAGTGCTTTCTGGTTAATTTTCAGCGATTGAGAGAGCAGTGGTTCTGCCTCTAATTTCTTTCCCTGCATCCGATACAGGTTTCCCAGCCTTCCGAGTGCGACTGCGGTAGCAGGATGTTCTGCGCCCCTGGTTTTCTGAGTGATTTCCAGGGCTTCCTTGAAGTAAGGCAGTGCCTGGGAATACTCTTGCCTGGCAAAATAATAGTTTCCCAGGCTGTTGAGCGAATAGAGCAGGTCAGGGTGCTTTTGATCCAGAGAGTCCCGACGGATCTTCAGGTTTTTCAGCATGAGTTGCTCAGCTTCAGAATACTTATCCAAATGATCGAAGATCATGACCAGGTTATCGCGCAGAATTGTAGTCTGCAGATGATTTTCTCCAGTCTCGCTGGAAACGAGTTCCAGGCACTTGAGGAAGATCGGTTCTGCATCCGCGTACTTTTCCTGCATCACGTAAATCCGTCCCCGCTCATGTAAGGCGTTGACCGTCTCGGGATGCGTTTCTCCCAGGGACTTTTGGCGAATCGCGTGACACTGTTGCATATGTTGTTCTGCCTGGGGATAAGCCTGCATCTGCAGATAGAGTTTCGCCATTTTGTCGTGCACAACTGACGTTCGATAATGATCTTTCCCGTAATTCTGAGTCATCACAGACAGGATCTGCTGATAAAGAGTTTCTGCCTGTTTATATTTTCCCATCGCTTCGTAGAGGGACCCCAGGTTGATCATCGCGGAGACGGTTCCCTGGTGCTTTGTCCCCAGTTGTGCATGGGCCAGTTTGAGACTTTCCTTGAGCAGTGGCTCAGCCTTGGAATAGCGTTTCAAAGTTACGTATAGCGATCCCAGGTTATTCAGTGAAGCCGCTGTTTCAGGATGAGCATTTCCGAAGACCTGTCGACGAATCTCCAGGCATTCTTCGGTGTAGGAAGTGGCTTTTTCCAGGTCTTGCAGTTCGTGGTAGGCGACTGCAGGAAAGGACATGACGGATGCGGTATCGGGATGATATTTTCCGTGGACCGCTTTTACCTGTTCCAGAGCCTGTATTCCGAGTTGCACAGCCTGTTTGCGATCCCCGCTGGAATACAGCTTCATGGCTCTCGAGTGTGTCTCTTGCGCTGACTTGATTTTCTGCATTTGCTCTGCGGTTAACTGAATCGGGCTGGCCTGCTCGCGGGAGATCCAGCCGTGCTGCTGGGATTTTGGGTCCTTGACCTCATACCAGTTTTCAGTCGTGGCAAACGCCCAGAACCGGTTTCCCTGTTTGACTGTTCTTAAAACTTTTGCATCCTGACTGCGATCGACTTTGATGTCTGCCTGGGGCGTACCAACGATCAGCATCGGCCCTTCCGCAGACAGGACAGGGCGAGTCAGCACAACACACAGCAGTCCGATCAAATAACCTGTATGAATCAGTCTGGTTGATTTCATTGATAGCATGATAACCTCGCATTCTGAGAGTGTGTTTTCAGGAGACGAACTTGGTGAGATGACTCCGCAGCATCTCATTCAGGGGCGATAATAGGTGATCGTGACCGACATGATGGGCGTGGGATCAGCCTGGAACTTCACTGTTTTGACTTTGTTATCCGTTTGTGCGCCCTGCACGATCAACCCACCGCGAGTTTCCGGTTGTTTTTTTCCGGCCAGACGAATCTGAGACTTCAAGGCTCCCAGATTTGCAGGTTGCTCTTTAGGCTGAACTCCTCGCAGCATGGCAACCAGGTCCTGTTCATCTTCGTTCAGAATTGTGGGTTGGGGTTTGGCTTGCTGGAGTTCCTGAAAGACGGTCATCTGGATCTGGCCGGTGTGCCGTCCGTAGTCCATGGCACGTCTGGCCGATTCTGCTTCCGAAAGAACCTGAAACTGCTCAGCGGTGTTGTCATCTTCCATCTGATACCCCTTGACCACGGTTCGTGTGTGATCGGGGGAGAGAATCCATTTGTTGCAGTCGAGGTCCCGCTTGACCTGACGGTACAGTGTGTTTTCGCCGTTGACTTTGAGCACGATCCCCAGACGCCCTTTGGCGGAGCTGTTACGAATCAGTGCCATTTCGACTTTCTGGCCCTCTTCCGGTTCAGCAACAAACGCCTGACCGTCTTTCATTGTGACGGGTACCTTCCGGCCGTCATAAAAGATTTCAAGTTTTACGGGGGCCGCTGCGTCCATTAGCGGGAATGTGTCCTGCTGCTTTTTCACGCGGGCGGCTGTGTTCAGGATCTGCTGTTGTTTCTGTTTCTGCTGGTCGTTGAAGGACAGCTGTGTCGAACCGCCGTCAAAGGCGCCTCGCAGGAAGAAGCTTTCTCCGATGCCTCCGATTGACTCGGCATCCAGGTCGACATCAAAGACTTCGCAGGCCCGCTCTAATTTGCCGTTTGCTTTATCAAAACAGAGAATGCCGACCGAAGCACGCTGATTATCATCATGCACCAAAACGATTCCTGTCAGAAAGGCATCGGCTGCCTTTTTTTCTTTGCCCCATGCCAGTTTGAATTCAGGTCCAAAAAATGCTTTACGCCCTGCTTCCGTTAAATGATCAGCGTCTTTGAGTTCAGCGGCTTGTGCGCTCGCATCTTTGATGATGTTGAGCTGGCGAGCTTCATCAAAGGGATTTGCCAGGATCAATCCGACTTCCAGGCGGTCTGCCAGCAACGAATTCAGGGCACCCGCACTGGCGGTGATTTTCTCGCCCGGTTTTTTGACACGGAACTTCAGAACTCCGATGGTTTTGAGTTTTCGCTGATTGAGATAGTCGATGACCTGGGGGATCTGTTTCTGGAGTCCCTGTTGAATGGTCTGGGCCTGGCTCATCCCCGGCACGACCGTGGTTGTTATCAACGCGATCAGGAGTGTGAATGTCATTTTCATGATGCTGGCCTGGTTATTCATACTAAGTTAGTTCCCTATGCGTTCATTGAAGAATGAGAGTGAGTCGTTCACTTTCTACACTGTAAACGACTCAGAATCGTAAATCTTCCCGTCATTTCTGAATTTTTTGGAATCAGCGTCCACTGTCTGTAGTCTGTTGTTTCAGGCAGCCGGCCCTGAATTGAGTCGGTGCCAGAAAGTACTTTATGAGACAGAGGTTAAGTCTGTTGTTTAATATTACAATTAGAGTGGATCACAATCGAAATTGTGACCTCGATGGACTTTCGTTGTGGTTCAGACTGACTGATTCACGTTCAACGACTTTCGTTTTTACCTGTATGTGTAAACGCGGCCCAGAAGAATGGATGAGCGGCTCCATTCCGATCGCGGCGGGCCTGGATGCGTTTGAGTTGCGCCTGCCGGAGTGCGGTCGATTTTTTCATTCCCTGGGCGAGATTGGAAAAGTATTCTTCCATCAACAGGGCTGTTTCCTGATCGGGGATGCTCCAGAGTGATGCGACGACGGATTCTGCCCCCGCGAGTTGGAAGGCCTGTCGGAGTCCTGCAACACCTTCCCCCGAACGGATTTCACCAACGCCGGTTTCGCAGGCACTGAGTACGACCAGACGCGTTCCACGCAGGTCGGTGCTGATGATTTCCAGGCCGGTCAATACGCCATCATCTTTCTGTTTTCTGAGTGCTTCCAGCCGGTTGTTGCACCCGGCGAGCATCAGGCCGCAACGGAGCAGGGGGTTGACAGCTCCCTCTTGATTGGTCGGATAGGTCTGCACCATGCGCGACATCTGATTGAGGGCGGCTGTCCGCAGGGCTGCCAGGTCGGGATCGATGGGCTCTGTCTGTTCGGTTGTGTCTTTTTTCTCCGGTGTGGATGGCTTTGCTGAAGCAGATTCTTTTTTGCTGCCACTTGGCTTCTTGAGCTTGAGCCCGGTGGCGTCCATCTGCTTCTGATAATGGTCCCGCTGCTCGGGATCGTTCAATTTATCGAACACCTGATACAGGCGGTAATAGGAACCGAACATCAGCTTTTTGTTTTCCGGCGAGATTTTTTCCCGGATTTCAACAGCACGTTTCAGCTCAGTGGCCGCGTCCTGATAGCGTTCGCGGCGTTCCAGAAACTGACCGAGCAGGCTATGGGCCAGGGCGGTCCGTTCGGATTCTGCCCCATAGACTTTTATTCGCAGGGCCAGATTGTCCCGAAAACGTTTTTCTGCTTCGTTAAACTGTTGATTCGATTCCAGTAACTGGGCCAGCTTTAATTCCGCCACGATGGTGTTGGCATGCTCGGCCCCGTATTTCTCTTTGTAGTATTTGATCTGATCTTCTCGGGCTTCACAGGCGAGGGCGTAGTCTGCTGATTTTTCGGCGGCGCTGATTAACAGGGAGCGGATGGTATGCACGGCTTTCTCATTGGGTCCCCGGACCCGGGCTCCCATGCGCCAGGCCTGCTCATAAGCGTTCGTTTGCGCCTGGTAATCTTTCAGGGAACCGCAGAGGCTGGCCAGGTTCTTGAAAGCGTACATGGTTTTGGTGCTTGAGCCGTCATTCAACAATCTGTAATCCAGCTGAAATTCATAGTAGGGGCGCGCTTCTTCATAACGTTTCAGGGCCCTCAGAATCCGGCCTGAAAGTCGGGCTGAGTTGAAGGTGGCAATGCCATTGAGACCCTGAATTTCGTTACAGATCTCAAAGGCCCACTGGGCGGGGACCAGGGCTTTCTGATACTCCTTGGCCTTATAAGATTTGTTAGCAGCATTATAAATTCTGGCTGCGTGGTAGAGTGCTTTTCTCTGTTCCAGGCTGACGGCGGCTTCATCGGGCAGGAAGAATCCATGCGTGCTCAAGACGAGTACTTCGGGGCTGCGGATCGATTTGAAAGCGGCCTCCGTAGCCTGGGCTTCGGTCAACAGACGCGGGGGACGGGTGTATTTGCTGATGGGGGGCGCAATTCTCAAGGCTTCCTGGGCCGTGCCGGGCAGTAAACTGACCGGTCCCAGCTGTAAGCCGGACTCTGGCTGCTCGGTCTGACTGAGTCCGAACAGATTGTAATCCGGATTGGCAAAGATGACCGGGGCCGTCACGCCTGAACCGGGGCCCTGACGATCTGCCAGCAGTTCCCGTCCGGAGACAACAAAGCGAAATTCGAACTGTTCAACGGCGAAACGGTCTTTCTCCAGGGGGAGGGCCGCCCAGGGAACCAGCCAGAGCGAGGCGTCCGGAGACAGAATGACCTGCTGCACATTGGTTAAATGCGGGAGCAGAGGTTTCAGTGTCTGCTGGAACAGGGCCTGCAGCAGTTTTTGTGTCGCCGCGGTCGCCTGTGATTCGCCGGTCTGCAGGGATTGAGCGGCCCCTTTCTGAATGGATTGCAGACCCGTCCGTAAAGTGGCTTCGATCTCTGAGGCAGAGCCCAGGTCAATGGTTTGGATGCGGCCCTTTCCAGTGGGGGGAATGATCCAGGCGGCGTAGCGGTGCTTCTCTGCATGAGCACCATCTTCGTTGATCGTATAGGGAGTGATGCGCACAAATTCCACCAGCACGGAGTCTGTTGGCAGTTGCGCCCGAATCTGTTCCAGGGTGACCCACTCACTTCGATTGAGTTCCGCATCAGCCAGGCCCAGTTGCTGGATCAGTGTCTGTTCCTGGCGATTCAGCGCATCCAGCCGAGCCTGTTTCTGCTGTTCGTTCAGATCAGATTTTAATGCCAGCGACGCCAGTTCGCGTCGGATGGCAAACAGGTTTTCCGCAACCGAGCGGGCGGCTCCTTTGAATTGTCGTAATAGACGCTCATGACTGGAGAGGGTTTCCTGAACCAGGGCTTTGCGGTTGAGGATCGCTTCCAGGCTTTTTTCCATCAGGTACTCGTTATCACGCTGCGCCCACATGATGCCCAGTGCCTGTTGGTACTGCCAGGCATCATAGCCGGTGAGAAAACGGAGCTGCTCCTTCTGGCTCAAGCCGGGCAGCACTTTGTCGGTGAAGCGTTTTGAAATGCGGCGTTGACGATCGAACGCGTCTGCAGCCTCATTCCAGTTTCCGGAATGCGCTTCCACCACCGCCAGCATGCCCAGGACCTGGGCCAGCTCGCGGTCATCCGAATTCTTTCTGTCTGCAGTCTGGCCCAGCTGCTTGTAAATCTTAAGAAGTTCCCGCAAGCTGCGCGCCGCGACTTCCCGATTGCCATTCCTGTATTCCTGAGAGGCCAGCTGATACTGAAGCATTAACGTCTGGGGGTGATGTAATCCCTGGGTGCGTTGGGATGCGGCTAATGCTTCCCGGGTGAGTTGAATCGAGGTCTGGTCATCGCCGGTCAGGAGGGCGATGGTGGAAGAGGTTTTGATATACAGTGGGTGATCTTTGCTGAACTTGCGCTGCACCAGCGGCATGAGTTCTTTACTCAGTTTGAGGGCCTGTTCCCATTCCCCGCTCTGTTGTAACAGCAACATCAACTCGTATTGGACTTCGATGTTGTCGGCACTTTCTCCTCGGCCCGCTTTGCGATTCGTGAGGATGATTTCTTCATACAGTTTCCGGGCTCTGGAAACATCTTCCAGTACATACAACACCCCCGCCAGTTGTCGTTTGCCTGAGAGCGTGTCTTTATGTGAGGGACCAAATGCTTTCGTACGCAGCTCAACCGATCGTTCGATCAGAATGCGTGCCTGGGTGATATCCCCCTGGCGTTCATACATGACTCCCAGGTTGGCCAGAACCGTGGCCTTGCCTTTGATATCTTCGGGGAAGTGGCGTTCGCGAAGTTTACTGACCCGTTCCAGAGTCGTTCGCGCGTCCCGGTATTGTGCAGCTCGGAACTGAATCGCGGAGAGCATTTCCAGGGCGCGCACCGTATCGAGATGGTCTTCCCCTTTCCAGCGTTCCAATACGGGTAATGTCTCTTTCAGAATGCGGATGCTTTTGAGGTACTCGCCTTTTTTATCCAGTTCAATCCCGTAGTTCGCCAAAGCTGCTGCGGTGTCGGGGTGATTCGAACCGTAGACCTGCTGCAGGTTCTGCCAGACTTTCTGCTGGGCCTGATGTCTTTCAGTGGAGTAGGTCGTCGATTTGATGTTCTCGATCTGCTTGAGTTGTTGAATTACTTCTTTCAGGAGTTGTTTCTGCTGATCGGTTTGTTTCGGGGTTTGATGATCGGCCAGGGGAATCCAGCCTTTTTCGTTGAACTCGGGATGTTTGACCCAGGTCCATTTGCCCTCGGTTTTGAAGGCCCAGACTGTCTGTCCCGGTTGCAGGGCAGCGATGTTTCGGTTTTCCACCCGGAGGCTGGTGGGTTTAGTAATCACCACCAGCTGTTCGGCTGAGGCAGACTGGAGCAGCAGCTTTCCAATCAAAAGCCCGAAGATAAGTCTCGAGAGCAATTTCATTCGATCACCTGACTTTATTCTGGTGTAAACCGAAATGTCTGGGAAAACTGTGAGAGCGATCAATGTAAAACAACGGACCCTCAAGCTTAGTTGTTACCTGGTTTCGATACTGATAGTTTTCTTAATCAGCTGGCTGGGGTTATTTTTGAGCCGATGCTGGTCTTCTGCGAAATTGTAGAAATCGTGAACGAAGCGATCGTTAACATTCTTCCCCCGCAGCAGAACCCCGGGACTGAATTGTTGGGGGCTGGCAAAGACGGTAATGAATTCGGTGCCCAGTTGCGGTTGAATCTTAATCGAACCGGTTTCCGGGAAACGATACACGCTGCCATTTTTCAAGGGCAGTACCTGTTTGGTCAAAGCGACTTTGCGACCACGGGCACTGGTGCCTACCAGTTCGATAAACAGATCGACGCCGGTTTCATTTTTGATGCTGATCACCATCTCATCGCCGGGCGAAAATAGATTGCTTTTCCGATTGGTGCTCACTTTCAGGTTTCGGGCCAGTCCTTCTGCTAAATGATCCGGTCGGGTCAAGCCATCGATGGCGGCAATGGGAGTGCCGATACCCAGCTGGCGGACGACACGGTCATAATAGTCCTCCCAGGTATCGCGGCGGATCACACCGCCGGTGGATAATCCTGCCAGTCCCAGTTGTGTGAACTGGGGAAGCTTGAATACCGCATTCAGCTGCCCCGGTTCCTTGAGGCCCAGTTCGCCAGCGGCCTGGGTAAGCGTCAGTGGGGCGTCGATGAATTTACGGGTGGTGGCGGTTAGGGGCTCATTTTTCACGTTACCTCCCAACGCTTCCTGCATGGCGGACTGGAAGCGTGCTTCATCCTTGTCGAGCAACTGGTCCATTTCCTGCTTGGGGATGTAGAGGCGTAGAATGTCTCGTGTATTCAGACCTGAGTTACCAGGGAGTGCCTGGAAAGCGGGGCGGATGTTATCGGAGAAACGTTTCATTCCCCGGTCATGACAACGCATGCAAGCCAGTCCGTTGCGGACGACTTTGTCTTCCGAAAATTTGTCGGTCACGATTGTAGTGGGGGCTTCCAGGATGCGGTTGCCTGCGTTGTCGGTGACCAGATAGGCCTGCAGGCCGTTGGGCAGGTTCCAGATCATCTCGCCGCCGGCATAATGGAAATCGAGCGGGTCGGCGAACATGTTCTGCAGACCTTTGCTGGTCTCGAAATCAAAGCTTTTCCAGTAAGCACCGTCTCGGGATGGGTGCCGTTCGACAATGCGATTGTTGCGTGAAACACCGGAGAGCGTCATGCCCGCCCGGCTGGCAATAAAGTTCTGCAGGTTTGCTTCACTGTCGACGCCGATCATCTGTTCGAGCTGATTCAATTCATGCGGCAGTTCGAGAAGATCTTCATAGAGTGGCGATTGGGTGGCGACGCTGATCAACCAGTCAATGCGGACATAGGGTACCGGTCTGATCAGGCCGGCCGGCTTGAGGTAGACCTCCCGAAGTTGTTCGAATGTTTCCGCGTTTTCATAGGCGATGCCATACGGGTATTCGAGCAGGATCATGTCGAACTTGTCGACGTTGGCGTTGCCGGGCAGCTTGTGAGGTGAAACGGGCGTCACGACCGATTCATGCCAGCCCAGTTTGCGAATATCTACGGCGAAGATGGTGTTTGTTTCGGGATCGACGACAAACGGTTTGACGATATCGGGCTGCCAGGACAAGTGGTTTAGCGCTTTGGTCAATGCAAATTGCTGTTCGCGCAGTTCATCTGCGGTCGCACCTGCGGTCAACAGGTGGTTACTGCTGAAGAAACGTAAAAACGGACGGTCAGCACGGGGTGTGGCCTCCACGAATTTCAGGATCTGCGTTAAGACAAATTCGGTGCCGATGGTATTGGCAAACGCGGGATCCTGACTCGCTTGAGCAGGGACGGCAACATCTTCAGGAAAAGCAGGGGCTTTGGCTTCGATCCATTTGCGGACGATTTCAATTTCTCTCGCACTGAGCGGAGGCCGCGGTGCTTCCGGCATGCGGAAGTCTTCATCATCGGAAGCGATGTAATCGTAGAGCACGGATTCATCGACATTGCCCGGTACTACGGAGCCTGCTGCGCCGACAAACGTGCTCAGGTCGAGAATATTGATATCTGCTTCCCGACGTGTGTCACCGTGACATTCCAGGCAGCGTGTGCGGAAAATCTGTTTGACTTCCGCTGACAGGTTTTCTTCCTGCGCCCTGACCGTTGTCGTTAAACAGGACAAAGACATGGCAAATAGAGACAGTAATTTCCACGGGTTTGACCGGCTGCGGCTCATGCCTCACCTCTCTTGAATTCTCAGGTTGTGACAGTTCAAAACGGGTATTTATCAATGTAAACGACTCTCCGTTCAAAATCTTCCCGGGTCTTTCCATTTTTTGAAGAATTCATCCAGTGCCGGCCAGAGGGCTCTGCCTCCATTCATTCTCCACCTGGATCGAGAACTGAGGGCAGGGGGCCTGCACGATTATAGTGCGGGGCTTTATTTCATCCGCCTGTTGCCTGTGATGCATCGAAATAACCCCTGTTTTCAGGGGCTGGGGAAACATTTTGTTTTTTTGAGGAAAAACGCGGAAGAAAATCGACGCGTGCCCGTTCTCCTGTTGAAAGCCGGAACAATGCTGAGTCTGGCAGCCAACTGAAACAATCTTATTTTTAAAAGGGGAAAACCATGTCCAATCTCATCACATTTTTATTGAACGTATCCATGGTCGTCAGTGGAGCAGGAACACAGGAAGATCTTTGTGATCTGCATCTGGATGCAGACTGCAACCCATCCGAAATTCAGATGCTGGAAAACACCGTGAACTGGGACGACAACATCATCCATCAGGGAGTCGATGTCGACGAAAGACTGCTGGAAAAGTACAGCAACCTCGTTTGAGTCCCGCAAAGACCATTCAGCTCACGATCTTAAAACCACCAACGTAAACAGGAGCCATTGTCATGTTTAATATGAAACTTCTCAAAAACGCTTTACTCTGTACTGCTTGCCTGGTACCGCTTTCAGCCGGGCAGGTTGCCCAAGCCCGTTCCTACGCACAACCACCGGTGCGGTGCGTGATGAAGCCGGTAGTGACTTACCAGTTCCAGAAGCGACGTTTTACGCATTTTGTCACACGGTACGACCACTTTGGCAGACCGTATCGGGTCAGGCAGGTCTGTTACAAAACCGTCCGCGTTCCCGTGACGACCTGGGTTCGCGTGTGTTACTAGATTGTCATCTGTCCCGGGGATGTCTGTACCCATTGCCAGAGACATCCCTTTACCAGGGAAGCGGGCGGAATCTGCTTGAGATCCAGAACGTTCCCGGCTATCGTAGGGGAATGTCCACATGCGAAAACCTCGAATCCCGATCAGATGAAAAACTGGCGGACCTGATCAAAGGTCAGGGAGAGACGTTTGCGCAGAAACAGGAAGCAGAGGCTGCGTTTAATCTGTTGTATGAGCGACATGCTGCTGTGCTGCTCGGATTACTGAAGGTACGCTGCAGTTCGCATGTCGTCGCCGGGGACATTGCCCAGGAGACCTGGTTACGGGCCTGGCAGAAAATACCGGAATACTTTGACGGCTCCCATTTCCGTGGCTGGTTATTTCAGATTGCGAAGAATCTGTTGCTGGACGAATTTCGAAAAAAGAAGATGACCTCACTTTCTGAGGGAATGGACGCGCCTGATATGCAGGATGCCGCTCAGGCCTTCATCAATCAGGAAGAGAAACAGCAGTTACAGGATTGTCTGAGTCAACTGGATGACTCCCGGCAGCAGATCGTTAAATTGCGGCTGTCAGGGCAGAGTCATCGCGAAATCAGCGATCAGTTGCAGATCGACTACACAACGGTTCAAACCCGTTTCCATCGAGCCAAACAGTTCCTGGAAGAGTGCGTCCAGTCGACACGGAAGGAGACTGCCTGATGCTGACCGCTTTCAATTTACCTGAGGAAACGGATGAACTGCGAGCCTGGCTCGATGACATACTGCTTCAGCCGGAACTGATGTCGATTGTTTCGCAATTAGCGGCCGTGCATGCAGAAGAGAATGGCGCGCAGCCGACCCTGGATGACGTCTTACAGGATCAACGGGAGACTGTGTTAGCGCAGGGTTGTCAGGTGCTGTCGCCACTTCAGATTCAGCAGTTGTTAACTCACCCCGAACTGCTGCTCGAACTGCAGGAGCATCTCTTTCTCGAAGGAGGGGCTTTCTGGCAGGAGCGGATAGCAGCGCTGACAGATGAGACGGAAGTCTCTCGCGGGCAGGACTGGCTGAAGCAGCAGATCGCAGAACCGCCTGCGACCGAAACGCAAAATGTAACAACCGCGCCTGCGTTCCAGACCGTCTCCTATCGAAAAATTGGAATCATTGGTTTCGTCTCAGCGGCTTTGGTTCTGGTGGCGGTGTTTTTGAATCAGCAGCCGGCTGCTCCCCAGGGCTGGGGCTGGAATCGACCAGGCGCATTGACGGCTGATGTGCCTGCGGCTGAATATCTCAATCAACTGGCCGATTCCGCGGAAGAGTGGTTTAACAAGCCGACGGAGACCAAAGCGGCTCTGGAAACACGCTTGAAACAGTTCCGTGCAGGTTGTGAAACACTGATCAAGGCACCGCATCCGCAATTATCCCAGGACGATCGAACCTGGCTGGTCGAACGCTGCCAGGCATGGGCCGGGAAACTCGATGAACAGATCGCCGCTTTGAACGAGGGGGCCGATCTGCAATCGGCCGATGAGGCGGCTGATTCCCTGATCCGAAAACTGGTCAAGGCCCTGCGTACACGTGCGAACACCGTCGGCTGATGTCACATCGTCTTCAATGATTGCCTTGGTTCCCAGGCATACGAGAAAGGTCCCCTGAAGTGAGACAGCTTATGCTTCGATTTGCTTGTGTCGTGATTCTGTGCTTTACAGGGAGTGAGCGTGTCTGGGCTGATTCGGTCCGTCTGCCTGTGATTCAGGATAACTCGATTGTCATGGTTGACAGAGAGTGGTCGGTCAATGCCGGTGCGAGTAGCCGGATACGAATTAAGGGAAACCAGCACATCGTGGCACTGAGCTTCGATCTGGCGGATGTACAGGGGAAGATAATCACGCGGGCCGAACTGGTTTGTCATCCTGCCGCAGAAACGATTTCTGCAGTCACGCTCTCCACAATCGCGACCCCCTGGCGGGAGATGACGTCAACGGGTTTGACTGCGGGCATCGAGGGCGTCAGCGGGTGGGGTTATCCCGGTGCGCGATTTCCCGCTGTTTCCGGGGGAAATGCATTTACCCTGGTTCACCAGTCAGAGTTCGAGCTGCGTGACGGTCAGTACCACTGCGAAGTGCCGGTCGATCTGATTCATGCCATGACCGCGGGCGTAGCCTTCGGGCTGGCACTGCATGAACACGAAACGGATTACGGACGGAACCCCACGATCTTCTCGCGTGAACAGTCCAGCAAACAGCCGTACCTGCTGGTTGAGACCGAAGACCGTGCTGACGACTTACCATTGCCTGCCACAGAATTGCAGCTGGTTCCCGTTGATGGAGCGTCTGCACAACTGACACTGAAGGCACCGCAACGCGGCTTTGCCTACCACGTTCTCGTGGATGGACACCCAATGGGGCGGCATAATATCCCTCTGGTGAATCCAGGCGACAGGCAGACAATTCTGTTGCGCGATCTCCCTGATAATGTGACAAAGCCGGGACTGCATTCAGTAGAAGTAATCACTGTCAACCGCACGGGACAGCAGTCGCAACCGGTTCAGGTAACAGGGAAACTTTTCAGCGCTGCACCAGTCCGTTTGCCCCAGGTGCGTCCGCTGCCTGCTGCCAGGCCTCCCGTGCCAGGTCTCTCAGTGATACCAGTGACTGACAAGTATGACCGGAATGGTCGCGCCGTGGGGGACTTGCCCCCGGATTATCGGACACATAATTCCCTGTTCGATGGCCAGCGAATCCACCTGACGGCCGCAGCCGGTGAAGTGGTCGGCTTTCAGCTACTCCTGCGTGGTGAAAAAGAAGTTTCCGTCCAGTGCCAGCTCGATCCACCAGAATGGCGCGTCGATCTGTTTCAGGCAAAATACGTTCCGACCCAGGGGCGTCAAATTCCTGATCCACTGGTGCCTCTGCCGAAAACGATCCCTTTAGATCGAGAGCAGGACCAGGCAGTCTTCGTGGACTGCTATGTTCCGTTCGAGGCAACAGCAGGGGAATATACCGGGAAATTCGCGGTTTCCGATAGTCGTGTCGTTCCGCTCAAGCTGACCGTGCTGCCTGTCCGGCTTCCGCGGAAGGCGTCGTTCCTGTGTGAAATGAACGGCTATGGTCTCCCGGACCATGTTGACGATTATTACGCGCTGCAGCAGGTGGCCTACGATCATCGGGTGCATGCGAATATTCTGCATTATTCGCATCATACCGCCGCCCCCGGTGCCCGGAAGAGCAACCTCGATATGCGTCTCCGCTCCGGTCGCCGAATGAACAATAAACGGTACGACGCCATTGAACCGGGGGCGAAGCAGGCTTACTGGGACGATTTTGCCGAAGCGTTTGGCCCGTATCTCGATGGTTCCTGTTTTGAGGATGGTCACCGCGGTCGGATTCCGGCTCCGGGGTTCTACCTGACGTTTCATGAAAGCTGGCCGCTGAACTGCCGGGCTTATTTCAACGGGGATCCTGATGCATATCGTGCCTTCAAAGACACTCCGGTCTACGCGGAGACGTATGTGAATGTGCTGGAAGATTTTGCGCGACTGGCGAAATCCCGGGGCTGGACCGAGGCCGGTTTTCAGGTGTATTTCAACAACAAAGGTTCGTTGAACGAAAAGACCAAAGCGCCGTGGATTCTGGATGAGCCATCAGCTTACTGGGACTATCGTGCATTGCAGTATTATGGAGAGTTGACGGACCGCGGGCGGAGACGCGCCGACGAAATTCAGATTGACTATCGGATCGATATTTCCCGACCGGAATATACCCGGGGAGAACTCGCCGGGCGGGGTGACCTGTGGGTAGTTTCAGCATCAGCATTTCAGAACTATCGCAGGTTGGTCACCGACCGCATGCAGCGGGATGGATTACAGGTCTGGGTGTATGGTACTTCCAATCCGGTGCATGAGAGTAATCGTCAGCTGCAGGCCTGGGCTGTGGATGCCTGGCGATATGGGGCGACCGGTCTGGTTCCCTGGCAGACGGTCGATAAATCGGGGCAGGCGTTGCGAAAGGCCGACCAGTTAGGGCTGTTCATCTTTGATCAAACCCCGGAGGGAAATACGGTGATCCGCCACTCGGCACGCCTGAAAGCCTATCGTGAAGCGGAGCAACTCATCGAGTATCTGACCATGGTTCAGCAGCGGCAGGGTTGGACAGCCAGCCAGATGCGGGCATTTATTGAGCACTATGTCACTTTGACCGGATCGGTCCGGAAACAAAACGATGATGACGCGGGGACAGCGGAATACGACCGGCGTGCACTGTTGAATTATGATCGGCTGAGACAGGCGGCTATAGAATTGTTACGGTAGCCGGTCACAACAGCAGTCCATGCAAACTACTGGGGTCGGCACAAAGTAAGACAGTCCGTAATACCTCGAGCGAAATCCGCGCAGGGGCTTAGCCAGTTTTCAACCTGGAAGTTGCCTGAGAACAAGTTTGCAGTATTACCGATTTTCATTTACGCTGATTGAGTTCGTTCAGCATCTCCAGCAGATTGTCGGTCAGGATCACTGAGGCATCTTTCTGGACGACATTCGTGCCGAGCCATGTTTCATAGCCGCCCAGTCGATGCTGTTCGGGAGAGGGCAGGTAGCCGTGTCGACCGTTGGCTAAGCCGATGACCATGGTGCGTGCGAACGGGCTGCGATCCTTGATTTCCAGACCGATCTCGACCAGTGTCTCGAACGGAATGCCCACGATGGCGTACTCACCAATGCGAATGGCCTGGAGCGTGACGGTGAGGGTGTCTTCTTCCCGTTCGTGCGCCTGGACCACTTTGCGTGCGTAGCTTTGGGCTTTGTTAGGCAGCCTGGCGATGTCGTTCTTGTCTTTCAAGGCGAGCACTTTTCGTGCAGCGGCCACATCTTCTGCAGTGGGGCGACGGTATTTGAGGTCAACCTTTCTCTCAAGCATGTCGATGGTGATGTCTCGTTCGTGGTTCTCAATTTTCCTGTAAGCAAAATACGCGGTGTCGGCGGCTTTGCTCGCGACAATCCGGACCTGTTCGAACGGCTCGCGCGGGGGGCGGTTCACGAGAAAGGGGATGTTGTTGATATCGCCCGAGGCGCCATTGGACATCATGGCGACGAAGTTCTGATCCGCCCGCAGACGCGCTGGCATCAGCCGGGCGAACTCGCCGAAGTAGTCTGCTGAAGCATGCTTCTTGGGAATGCCTCCCACATAATGCAGAGCATAGTTGGCTAACAGGGCCAGTGGTTTTCGCTTCTGATTCTGAATGGACAGGACCATCAGTTCCGGATCGACGGGGCCCGCCGGCCGATCCAGTACGGCTGCGCTGGTTCCCGGATTCATTTTCACGATGTCCATTTTCCCAAAGGGATTGGCGGGCATCTTGCCGGGCTTCAGGAACCAGCGGCGATTGAAGACTTCTTCAGGAAGATCATGCGACGCCATGCCCAGCGCAGCGACCTGCTGTTTCTCGTACGCCTGAATGATTGACTGGGCGAGTCCGTTGATCAGGACTTCGCGGTAAGCGACATCCCCGGGGGAACCTTCCGTGCGGTTGGACGGGGGAGCCGAGTGCGTATGCGTCGAGGAAATCAGAATGCGTTCGACGGGAATTCCGGTCTTATTTGAAGCGATCTGTTTCGCTTCATTCAGCATCTCGGGGGGGGCGCCGAGCGCATCGAGTACAACAATCGCGACAATGGTCTTGCCATCATTCAGGACGATCGCCCGGGCATGCAGCGGGTCATGGATGGCACTTTGATCCATGGCTTTGCCACTACGCAGGCTGAAAGGGAATAAGCGTGGTGAAACATCAACGGCAGAGGCGCCCGCCCGGAATTGCGCCGGCTCGGCTTGCGTCTCAGGGACAGGCCCTGTGATACAACAGACGAGCAGCGTGAAGAATAGGATTCGCCAATACATGGTATGCGCTTTCCGTCAAAGGGTGATGCTGATTACCAACTGTTATAAACAAATGGCTGCTTCAAGAAACAAACCGGTTTGATCAATCCGGCTCATCTGCTGGCTAATATATTAGCAAACGTTTACAGGAAAAGCACGAACCTGATTTGAAAGAACGATCAATGTTGATCAGGAAGCCTCGTCTCCAGAGTCACCTGTCTGATGTGCCATAGGCGTGGGGGAGTTAAGGTGACGATGCGCGTCGACCTGGTTCGCATGTGCAGTGAAGTGAGGGTGGGGCTGCTGCGAATTGCTCTAAAAGTACTGCGAAATGATTCTCTGACAATAGACTCAGTATTCTGGGCAGTACGATAATTAAATGGTTTCCGCCCTGGTAATTCTATAAAATTTCAAATTAGACCGTGAACTTTGACGGTTTATGCCGCTTTATGTTGTAGAGGACGCCGATGCCCCGAGAGACAGCATTAGAACTGGAGAAGTATCGCGAGTATCTCGGTTTACTGGGGCGCATGCAACTGGACGATCAACTGGCAGGAAAGGTGGACGTGTCCGGAGTAGTTCAGCTGACTCTGTTTGAGGCCGGCAAAAATGGCTGGAAGGAGCAGGCGGAAGACAAACGACTCTCCTGGCTGCGACGTGTGTTTGCGAATAATCTGCTTGATGAGATTCGCAGGTTCCGCACGCAAGCGCGAGACGTGGAACGGGAACGGTCGATTGAGCAGACGCTCGAAAAATCTGCTGACAGACTGAACTGTTGGCTGGCCAGCGGATATTCCACGCCAAGTCAGACAAGCGGCCCGTGCGGAAGAGCAACTGAGACTGGCAACGGCGCTGGCATATCTCTCAGCTGCTCAACGACAAGCGATTGAACTGCATTATTTGCAGGATTGGTCACTTGAGCGAATCGGACAGCGAATGAATAAGACCAAGGGCGCTGTTGCGTCATTAATCTATAGAGGAACCTCTAAATTACGTGAACTTCTGGTAAACGAGTCGAGAGGCGATCATGGCTGATTCGTACAATTCAAAGTTCCTGGATGATCCTGAATTCCAATCGTTGCTGGTTGGCTGTCTGGAATCCCTGCAGCGTGGCGAGACCATTGATCTCGAGGCGCTGAAAAGAGACTTCCCCCTGTATGCTGAGGAGCTTGGTCAGTTCGTTAATAATCTGCAACTACTGGAACAGGTGGCTTCCGGATTAGGTGGTGTCGGGCCATCACATGTCGCCATTCCAGTGTACGAGCAAACGGCCGCCATGAAGACGGAGCCCTGCGATTTCACCACTGGAGAAAGCATTCGCTATATTGGTGAGTATGAGATTCTCGAAGAGATTGCCCGTGGTGGAATGGGGGTTGTGTTCAAGGCTCGCCAGCGGAACCTGGAACGAGTGGTTGCGCTGAAAATGATTCTTGCAGGTCGGCTTGCGGATGCGTCCGATGTTCAACGTTTCTATCGAGAGGCGCGGGCGGCAGGGAAGTTGATGCATCCCGCTATCGTTCCCGTGCACGAGATTGGTGAGCACGATGGACGCCACTACTTTACGATGGACTATGTTGAGGGCCGCAGCCTGGCCGAAATGATTCGCGAAGAAACGCTGGCGCCGCGCGCGGCAGCGAAGCTCGTACAGGATATCGCGGAAGCAGTGCAGTTTGCACACGAACAGGGGACCGTTCATCGAGATCTTAAACCCGCGAACGTGCTGCTCGACCAGGCGAACCAGCCACACGTGACCGACTTCGGGCTGGCGAAGATAATCGAATCGGTTGATGAGAAATCGCTAGCGGAACTGACCGCATCGGGACAGATTCTCGGCACGCCGAGCTACATGTCACCCGAACAGGCCGAAGGCAAACAGGGCCAGGTCGGACCGGCAGCGGATATCTATTCACTGGGGGCAATATTGTATGCCTGTCTGACAGGCCGTGCGCCGTTCTTGGCGGAATCTCCCGTCGATACGTTAATGCAGGTGATCCATAAGGAGCCGGTCTCACCAAGACAGTTGAATCCCAAAGTCCCACAAGACCTGGAAACCATTTGCCTGAAATGTCTTGAGAAGTCGCCGGATAACCGATATGTGACGGCGCATGATCTGGAGGAGGAACTTCAGCGTTTTCTGGATGGTAAGCCGATCATGGCCCGTCCTCTCGGGAGGTTTGTTAGAATATATCGGTGGTGCAGGAGAAAGCCAATACATGCATCATTAATCAGCTCACTGATGATAATCTTAGTTGTTGGGCTTCTGCTGATCCAGGCGAAGCGTCAGTACGACCTGATGGAAAGTCGTACCGAATTGATATCTTATGCGGAGCAGTTGTCTCGGAGCAAATCTGAACTACGGTCTGGAAAGTCTGCGCAAGCTTATCGAATTCTCGATGAGACTGATCCTGAGCTGAGGTCAATCGAGTTCAATTTATTAAACGCTCAATTGCTTACTCAGAACAGGCCACTTGTGGCACCAGCTCATGAACCACGCGACTTTTCTGATAACTTACGAATTGAAGCGGTGACACTGAAGGGAACCCTCTGGAAGTCTCCGAGACGCCTGTGTGTTTCCAATACTGAAACCGCGAAAATCGAAACGGAAGTGAGTATCTCTGATGTGGATACCAGGAAAGAGAATACGCCCTTTTTTCGTGCAGCCAGGTTGCTCCCGACTGGCGAACTGCTGATCAGCGTAAAAGAACATCCTCCACTTCCAATCGTAAGAAATGAGAAGCCGTGGAACCGGCTTGTTGTTTATACACCGACTAGAGGTGCGAACCCTCCGGTCAATCGAACTCTGGGGAGACTGCGCTTCGACAAAGATGTTTTGATGACCTCAGATGGAACTATTGCTGGTGGAATACCAGAATCTGGCAAAGGGCTGGTTGTTTGGGATGTGCGGAGTGGAGAAATACTCTTCGAGCGAAATGACTACACACCAGGCACGGGGGGGCAGAGAATTGCACTAAGCCAGAATGGTGACTATCTCGGGCTGGTTCATTCAACTGATGAATCGAATGTCGAAATCGTCAATCTGAAAACTGGTGAATCAGTATTCCTTTCAGGTGGTAATGGGAGCAGAATCGCGATTAGTAATGATGGAACCAAATTTGCGTCCGCGCGCAGAGAGAACATCAAAATAAAGAGTACGGATAACGACATTCTATTGGGGGAGTTGGACGGAATCGAACTCGCGACCATGAATCACTTTATTTTCTTCTCGCAAGATGGAGAGCAACTGGCTTTCACAACATCTAAGCAGGGGGCCTGCGTCTTTGATTGGAAGGCTTCGAATCCGGCAACATTTTATTCCGGATTTTCTGCGATCCAGTTTTCTCCAGATCAGAGTTCGATCATCACGCAATCGGGGGACCGTTATTTCGAACTGTCCTTGCAGGAAGAACAACAACAGATTTTGAGACATCCGGCGGCTATCGGTCTTCGAAAAGGAGAGACAATAACAGAGCTGCAGCTTTCCCGGGATGGGCGCCGGCTGCTCTCCTCGGATGTGTCTGGCACACATTTTGTCTGGAATACCACGAATGGACAATTGATAAATCAATTCAAAGGGCTTTCCAGGAAATCGAGTTCGATCAGCAGCGACGGTGACAGCCTGGCGTACGTTGTTAAGACTGAAGACAGGGAACTGTTGCAGATTGTCGATAGCGATACGGCTCAGAAGCAAAAAGAGTACGGTCCGTTTAAAAATGTCAAATGCCTGGGATTTACAAATGCGGATCTGATTGCTTTCATCTATTTCTCATACACTGGAGAAGGTATCGAATCAAATCTGGTTGTCGCCAACTGGGGCACTGGTGAGCAGAAAACGATTTCCGGGGTGGATATCATTCATAGCTGGCAACAGGATCGAAATGGTCATCTCACGACACTTGAATTACCATTCACGCCCCAATTGAAGAGCCAGATTACACAAAACCCGTTTCCAGAATTTCAGTATAAGGCACGATACTACGATCTCAAATCACGGAATATTCTCTGGTCTGTCTCACATAACGAGCAGGGGGTGCTCATGTATACTCCTTGTGTGGCCATCAGCCAAGATGGTTCTCTGGTAGCGATGAGCATCTTTTTAAAGGATCTCAGCAAATCAATGCATTATAAACAGACGCAAAATGCTGATAACGAAGAGGATAATCTGATCTCGGTCAGAGATGGCTACAACGGTCGACTGCGTGGCAAAATCCCGATGACTACTGTCGTCAAGGACTTATGTTTTTCAACCGACAACGACAGGATCATCGTTGCTGGAAGGGATGGTCTGGTAAGCATTTTCGACGTCGAGACCGGGATTAAGCTCTTTACAGCCGAGATCACGTCGGCGTCTCCTTCAAGTCTCGAACTCTCTACGGATGGAAAAAAGCTTTATGTAGGTGACGTAGAAGGAAATATCACTATTGTCACATTGCCAGCCCAAAACTCACAACTGTGATGTGCCCATCCCTTAAAGGTATCAAGATCTGGACTGAAGTATGAGGCTCACTCAGGCGTTTTTACAGGCTCAACCGGCTACTCACTTTTGAAAAAGATTGTAACGTGATGTTGATCTAAAATATTTGTTTTGGGACTCAGAATGTAATATCAGGGAGTTGAAACATATGAAACGCATCTCTACTTTTCTTTTGGCCATGCTGTTGATCGGATGTCAGGGGGAACAAAACGGTTCCCCGGAGGCAATCTCCGATAATAACCCTGCGGCAGAGACTGGTGAAGATTCTTTGTCGTTTTCCAGCCAAAAAAACGAACCCGATACGACAACGCAGTCCGCGCTGGAAGGCATGGGGGCAGTGGTTGTACCTAATCCCAATGGTGGAATCAAAAGTGTTATCTTCGAAGGATCGAACCTGAATGAAGGAGCAATCACCCTGGTTACACAGATTCCCGAGCTGGAAATTCTGTCCCTGAGTGGAGTTTCGATTAAAGACTCAGATCTGGATGGAATTGGCAAGCTGAAGAATCTGAAAGTGCTTCTTTTAGGTAGTACTCCGGTTACGGACGCCGGTTTAATCCACCTTGTTTCACTGTCTGAGCTTGAAAGGCTTGGACTTGGCGACACTCAGATAACAGACGCCGGTCTCAAACAACTTCAGAGTTTGAAGAGCTTGAAGATGTTGTTTCTCGGCAAAACAGGTGTGACGGACAAAGGCATCGCGGCTTTTCGGGAAGCGGTGCCCGATTGCCAGATTGAACGATGAACACTATTTTCTGAAAAGCGAAAAGATGACTAATTATTATGAAGAGTGCGTTTCGCCATCATATATCCATTCTCTTGAATTCATCATCAATTGGTCCACTTTCCGGATCAGTATATCAAGTTCTTGAGTCGGTTAGGCGGAATTCATCCGTCATCTCTGCTTTTTCGTCTCATCCAGCGAGAGTAGATCATTGTCAGAATCACAAAAGAAAACAGAGAGATTACTCCTGATTCCGTATTGTGGTCACCGAACTTTTTCTGCAGTCTCGGAAAGACGCTTTCCAGAGTGAATTTAAGACCAAAAACAAAGGGCATCAATAACAATATCGGGATATACTTCTTCAAGAATCTGCGTCCTTTGAAGTAGCTTATAGTGTCACAATTCAATCACTATATATTCGTGATTATAGAGATTCAATTTCGTTTCGGGCCTAAAAAATTTCTCTTGACGTGCCAGGCAGCTCCGCGTCCAGTCATTCAGCGAGTTTGAAAGATGAACAATAACTCTGAATCATCGAATGACGATCTCCTCGAAAAGGTGATGCCTGAGCAGCAACTGCAATGGTTGTATAATACGCCACTTTCGATAAGCACGCTATTCATTTCTGCTATCTATTCCGGGGCTGCTTGGACGTTTGTCGCAGTCATCCCGCTGTACGGTTTCGCTGCAAATAGCGCGTTGAACGGCGAGTGTTTTCCAGACAGAATAAGGGGTCAAGACTCTTTGTTTTTATCAATAGTTAATGGGCGTCTGGTTTGCTTTGTCCTGCGAGGCCCAGGCGGTTGAGCATGGGGCCGATGGTCAGGCCGCCGACGAGGATGGAGAAGGCGACGACGACGTAGGTCATGGTCAGGATGAGTTCGCCGACGGTATCGTACTGCGATTGCTGGGAGTGGATCTCTTCTTTGAGCGAGAGGGCGAGGGCCACACTGATTCCGCCGCGGAGACCGCCCCAGGTCATGACCTTGATCGCATGCGATGTGAACTGTCGGCCGGCCAACTTCTTCAGGGTGGTGATCACCGTGCCCACTGAGAGGAACCGCGCCAGCAGTGCCGCGGGGATGGCCAGCGCACCGGCGAGCAGATATTTCTCATGGAATGACAGCACCAGGACCTCCAGGCCGATCAGTACAAACAGTACCGCGTTCAGCAGTTCGTCGACCAGCTCCCAGAAGGTGTCCAGGTGATCGCGGGTTTTGTCGGACATCGCCAGTGTGCGGCCGTGGTTACCCAGGATCAGCCCTGCGACCACCATCGCCAGCGGCCCGGAGAGGTGCAGCTTCATCGCCAGCGCATATCCGCCCGTCACAATCGCCAGCGAGATCAAAATCTCCGTCGCGTAGTGATCGATGGATCGCAACAGCAGGAATGCGAGCAGCCCCAGCACAAAGCCCAGCGCAATGCCGCCGCCGGCTTCGAGGGCGAAGAGCTTTGCGACGTCGCTGGCGTTCGTCTCTGCGACCTCTGTGTCTGCTTGAGCCTCGTGCTGAGGTTCCTGTTCGCTCTGCTGAACGACCTGGCTCGACTCCTGCTGCTGATTTTCGTCTGCGTGCGACTCGCCATGCCCGCCCAACCCAGCGATGCCCAGAAGTGCAATAAAGACCACCACGCCGACGCCGTCGTTGAACAGCGACTCGCCGGCGATCTTGGTCTCCAGCGACTTGGGGGCACCGAGGCTCTTGAAGATTCCCAAGACCGCGATCGGGTCAGTGGGGGCGACGATGGAGCCAAAGATCAGGCAGTAGATGAAGCGGACTTCGATGCCGAGCCAGCCGGTGATCACGAAGGTGAGTCCGCCGACGATGAATGTCGTGGCGAGGACGCCGATGGTCGCGAGCAGGGCAATGGCCGCGGTTTGCTCCTTGAGGTCGTTAAGGTTGACGTGCAGTGCCCCGGCAAAGAGCAGGTAGCCGAGCATGCCCTGCATCAGCGTCTGGTCGAAGTCGATCGAGCCGATAAGCGTTTCGGCCGCGGTGAGCACCGTCGCCCCGGGCACGATCCGATCGATCAGCAGCAGGGCGATTGCGTGCAGCATCGCCAACAGCATCAGGCCGACCGTTGTGGGCAGCTTGAGCAGTTTGTGGTTAATGAATGCGAAGGCCGCTGCGAGGGCTACGAGTATGCCGGCGATATCGAAAAAGTTCATGAGCGATATTATAGGGACTTGAGCCGGGAAGAAAAGGAGTCTGGTGGTTTCGCGGTAGAGAAAAAACAACAGGCTTCGGTTGGCCAGGCTGATCTGTTCCCGGCTCAGGAAAGCCGTTCAGGTTCTACTTAACAATTTTCATCTCTGGGGCTGCGTTGCGCTCTGGTAAAATACGTGCCTAGTTTCCTGAGTACGGTGCCGGTTCTGAAGCAGAGTCTGTCCTTCAATTATTTTTGATTCTGCATCGATGGGGCTGACGATCTGGCATTTTGTGAAACGGCGTGGGGGCGTCAAGTGGAACGGGTGTGTTGACTGGCTCCGAGTGTGCAGTGAAGTGGGGGGGAGTCTGCTGTGAAATGCTCTGAATGTGCTGCGAAATGATTTGAGATTGTACGAGACAGCGGGAACCGGTTCATTCTGTTCCGGTGAAAAGCGGGAAAAATCGACGTCGATTCAGGTGGATCTGAGTCACAAGTGAGACAGGTTCCGGTGCACGCATCATCCGCCTCGCGCGCGAAGCAGAATTACAACAGACGACGGATTGATGGAAGCAGTGCTGGATTCTGGCGAACGAAAGTTAGCAGACTGGTCTGAAGGGACCGATAACTTTTTTGCGTCCCTGGAAGACGATACCGAACTGCTCTCGTTCTGACTGTGTTTAGAATGCAGTCTCGTATATCAAGAGTTGAACAGAGAACCGCGAGTGTATCAGGTCAGTAATTGCTGGACGGGGCCGGTGCTGTCGGCGAAGCGGTCGAGCTTGAGGCCCATGACTTGTGCGTGGGTGAGCCAGAGGTTGGCCAGGGCCGTGCCATCTGAGCAGTGCAGGTGCTGTCCGGTTTTTAATTGTCCTCCACCCGAACCGGCGACGACGATGGGCAGGTCGGTATATTGATGTGTCGCACCGTCTCCCAGACCTGAGCCATACGTGAAGATGGTATTATCCAGCAATGACGTTCCATTCGCCTCGCGAATGGCGTCCATCTTCTCAACGAGATAAACAAACTGTTCCATATGGAATCGATCTACCTGCAGCAGTTCTTTCATGTACTTGTTTTGATTATGCGACATCTGATGATGGCTCATCGGTTTGTCGAACAGCGATTCGTAGCGCATGGGGGTATCCCAGCGTTCGGGGCCAATCATCAGCGTGGCCACATTGGTTAAACCAACCTGTAGTGCTGACACCATCAGGTCTCCCATCAGACGAATATACTGGCCACGGGGGAGTTGTGAGTTATCTGGTTCTTTGACAGAAGCTTTGCCTATTTCATGTTTGATCTGATCGAGTTTGTCCATCTGCTCTTCGATCGTCCTGATGCCATCGAAGTACTCCTCAAATTTCTCACGGTCTGCCCGGCCGAGTCTTCTGTTTAGTGAACGGGCATCTTCGAGAACCAGTCCCGTGATGTCGCGAAACGCCTGATTCTCCTGTGTGCCGAACAAGCGGCGGTAGACTTTCCGTGGATCGCGCATCGAAGGCGCGACATGTCCCGTGCCATACCAGGAGATATTGTCAAAATAGATTGACTCTTTGTTGTCCCGATGGCTGTTGCAACTCAGCTCCAGGGTGCGGAAGGGAGTCTGCTCCCCGACGTAGTCCGCAATGATATGATCGAGCGTACGCGCCAGGGGGTACACTGACGACTTGACCGCATGGGCAGTGGCGCTGCTTAAAAAACAGGAGGCGCATTGGGCGTGCACATCGCTTCCATGCTTGTAGAAGCGATCCATGCCAGTGATGAGCGTGATTTTCTGCTTTACTTTTTCGAGTGGTTGCTGAGTGGGCGTCAGTTCTTGCAGAGTACGCAGCCCCACTTTCAGGCCGGTTTCCCGGGTAATCTCTTCCTGACTGCTTGTGAATTTGGGAATCGCCGCATTCTGTTCGCCCGGAAAGAAACCGCGACGCACCACACCAATGGGCACATAGAAGACCGCCAGGCGTTGAGCCGGTTTCGGAGGATCTTCAGAGTGTGCGAGACTTTCCAGCCAGGGCAATGCCAGTGTCGCACCTGCTGCTCCGCGGAGAAATGATCGCCGACTGGTTTTCATCATCATTCTGCCATTCTACGCTAACATGTTACGGAATATTTTCAGGATGAGTTTGCTGATTTAATGACACAGCCTGGTTTCCCTGCCTGACTGTACCCTGTGAGAAAGGGCGACTTAATACGATTTGTTTGATGAGAGACTGGAAGCGGTAATCTGCGGCTGCTGTTTCCGTCACAATCTTTTCCAGAGCGAATGAATCAGCAGTTCCCATTTCGCGTCCCAGGGCAAATGCAAGCAGATGTGCTGCAAACGCGCGGGTAAAGCGATCCTTTTCGGTCAGCAAAGCATCTTTGAACTCGATGATATTTGCGAATTCATGTTTGCTGAGCAACTTGCCACTGGCGTCGACCATTCGCCCGTTGGGGTATGTTTTACGCCAGAGGCCGGCTGCATCATAATTTTCTAACGCAAAACCTAGTGGATCGATCCGCTGGTGACAGCCAGCACAACTGGCATGTTCTCTATGGGCAGCGAATCGCTCACGCAATGTGAGGTTTTCTTCGCCAGACTTCGGCTTGTCTTCCAGTAAGGGGACATCAGCGGGCGGAGGTTTGGGGGGATCGTTCAGAATGACGCCCGCAATCCAGGCACCGCGGGTAATCGGCTGAGTTCGCGTGGCATTCGATGTCATCGTCATGACGGCTGCGTTGGTGATGACTCCGCCCTGCCGCCGGTTTTTGACAGGCACACGTCGAAATTGCACTGTCACCGGTGAGCCTGGATTTCCGCGCGTCCCATTGCGGTACCAGGCATCCAGCAAATCACTACGATAACTGAAGTCGGAATCGATTAACTTGAGGACGGACTGATCTTCAATCAGTAAGGTTTCAAACAAGAGTAATGGCTCCAGCATCATATGCATACTGGCGCGGTACTTGGAAAAGTAGAACTGCGGGTACCGCTGACGATCAGGAGTGGAAGAGATAATGCGTTCCAGTTGCAGCCATTGGGTGGGAAAGCTGTCGCAGAATCGCTTCAGGCGTTCGTCATGCAGCATGCGGTCAACCTGCTCGGTTAGCACATCAGGCTCATGAAGTTTTCCAGCCGCAGCCAGGTCGAGCAGGGGCTGGTCAGGAATACTTCCCCAGAGGAAAAACGAGAGACGCGAAGCCAGACTGAAATCATCAATGTCTGTCTGATTCGGAGTGGCTCCCTCGGCTGGCTGATCATACAGATAGAAAAACTGGGGCGAAGCCAGTACCGCTGCTGCCGCTTCCTGCATACTTTCCGTAAAAGACTTTTGTTGTTGTATCTGACTTATAACATACGAGGTATAACGCTCCACAAGTTTGTCGCTGGCAGGACGTCGAAAAGCGCGTGTCAGAAATTTCCTCAAGCGTGCTTCCACGATCGCCTGTGTTTCTTCCGCTGTCCCTTCTGCCGGAGGTGCAAAGAACTCCTTCCAGATACCACAGGTTTTGGAGTTGAAGTCGGTACTGAAGACAATGGAACGGCTCAGTCTCAGAAATGATTCCAGCAGTAGTGGGGAAAGCGAAAGGTGATCGGCTCGATTATCAAACCCGTTTTCGGCCCGCAGGTCCTGTGGAAATGCAGCTACTCCGCCCAGGCGTTTTTCGATCAACTGCGACTTGCCCAGCGGACGACTGCCGACTCGCACCTGCTGAGGCATTTTTCCGGTTTGTGGCTGAAAGTAATTGTCGTACTCCCGCATCATCCGTTCTGGGAGTGAGAAGACTTCCACTTTCAGCTGGAACAGATCCTGAACGGCATTGTTGTACTGAAACCGGTTCATTCGCCGAATCGGTGTGCCCGGCACGTTCTCCGCTGATTCAATCGATTGCTTCAGGTATGTTTTCAGACTGGCTACCAGTTGCGTACGCGTCATTTCAGAAAGAGGCTGTTCACTTTCAGGTGGCATGTATCCGGAGTCGATCGCGTCAATTAAATCCTGCAACGTTTCCGGAGTGCTTATCAGCTGATCGGAATTTTCCAGTCTGAGCAGATTGACTTCGCCTTCAACTTTTCCATTCTTGCCGTGACATTTAACACAGAACTGCTGAAAGGCCGGCTGTATGATGGTAGAGAAAGTGTCAGTCTGTGGATCAGACGCAGGCTCAGCTCCCTGGCTAAACAGGGGCGAAAGCCAGATCGCCACAAAAACACTGTTAAACGAAAATCGTGATATCAAGGTCGCCTCTGATCCGGGATTCACCAATGAGGATATGACTAAGCTCGTTCTATGTATAACTTGCCGTTTATATATTAGCTCAGCTCCCCCACGATGTCTATTACGGAGTGGATATCTCCTGATTTTGTGGGAGTGCTCAATATACAGCCTTGGGTTGAAGGCAGAGTGCAGGCAACAAACTGCTCTTGATTTTCTGTTTCAGCTTAGCCATATCCCGCTGCGGTACTTGTGCCTGTCTGTTCGTGTCTGGTAGATAAACCAAACCGTTCTGATACAATCAAAGATCTCAACTGCTTAAAGTTATCATACCAGAGCCGAGGCGCAGGGCATTCCAATGACAGATCAACGACCAAACATCATATTCATCATTACCGATCAGCAGCGCTTCGATACGATTCATGCTGCCGGCTATGATTTTATGGAAACGCCCCACCTGGATCGTCTGCATCGCGAGGGAATTGTATTTAACAACTGTTTTATCACCGCTGCTTCCTGTGCTCCTGCGAGAGCATCGCTCTTTACAGGTCATTATCCACACACGACGGGGATTCTGAAAAATGCAGATACCTGGAAGCATGGCTGGATCGAAAACCTGCAAGAGGGTGGTTATCAGACGGTCAATATCGGCAAGATGCACAGCTGGCCCTACACGACTCCTCTGGGATTCGATCAACGGTATGTTGTGGAGAACAAAGATCGCTACCTGGAAGGTCGTTACTTCTACGATGAGTGGGACAAAGCCTTACGAGCCCGCGGTCTGGTGAAACAGCAACGGGAACTCTACCGCCAGTTACCTGATTACAGAGAAAGCCTGGGCGCCTTTGACTGGCTGCTGGATGAGGATATGCACCCTGACATGTTCGTGGGGAACATGGCGGTCGACTGGATCCGCAATTACCCCGTGAGTGAACCGCTGTTTCTGGAAATTGGGTTTCCCGGCCCGCATCCTCCCTATGATCCGATTCCGCGGTACACCGAGTCTTATCTGAAGAAAGATCTCAACATCGCACCTGTTCTGGAAAGTGATCTGACACACCAGCCGGACCCGTTGAAGGCGATGCGAATTCATAACAACGAGGTTGATCATGACTCAGTCGTGCATCTCCTCGAACCCACGGAAGAACAGCGGCACCGACAGCGCGCCTATTATCTGGCGAACGTCACGATGATTGACGAAAAGGTGGGGGAGATTATGACTGCTCTGGAAGAGAAGGGACTGCTCGACAACTCAATTGTGATCTTCAGTTCCGATCATGGCGATTGCCTGACAGACCATGGACACAGTCAGAAATGGACCATGTATGACGTTATTACACGTGTGCCGATGATTATCTGGGCGCCGGGTCGCTTTGGCGAACCGCGGGCGATTGATGGTCTGGTTCAGCAGATGGATCTGGGTCCCACATTGATGGAGCTTGCTGATATCCCCATCCCGGAACCAATGGCAGCACGCAGCCTGTTGCCGTTGCTGGAATCAGGTCCTGAAGCGGCGTCATGTTTACGTGACGTCGTTTTCGCTGAACAGGCCAAAGACGGTATTCTGACAACCAGCAAGTTTATGACCATGGTGCGGACGCAGGATTGGAAACTGGTTCACTTTCTGGACGAACCGTGGGGACAGTTGTTTGATCTCACACCCGATCCCCTGGAGGTAGACAACCTCTGGGATGCGCCGGAACATGCCGAAAAGAAGAAAGAGCTGCTCGCCATCCTCCGCGAGTGGCGTATTCGCGACAGTTATGAAAACTCTGACCTCTGGGAAGAGTATCGGTAACACTGATTATCAGCTATGAAGCTTGATCTGTGACTAATTATCTGATTTCAGTCAGGCTGATCGCTGGCAAAGCTATATACCGTATGTCACGTAAAAAAAGAGCCACTTGCGGCGAATCGCAAGTGGCTCTTTTTATAGTGGCGGGTGTCACTTTTGAGCTGGATATCAAGTTGAAAATGATTTCGATAAGTCCCATTGAATACGATATTTGGGAAGAGCCGGTCCGAGAGACTTTCGCATTGGAAATTCCCTGAATCGGACACAGTCGGACTATTTTCGGACTGAGTATACACATCTGAATCCCATTACTCTCATAAGAAGTTCTACATCAGGTGTGATAACACCCACCCGATTGATTGGGATCGTGTGAGGAATCAACCGCATGACGCGAACCGAGGAGTTGAGCTATGCCACTCGCTTTGCTGCAGACGGTGTGGTGTGCTGTCGCGGCCTGCTGGACCGGTCTGGACTTGAATACGCGGAGTCAGCTTACCCGGTGGTCAGGAGCCCTGGCTGGTGCTGGACTACGACCTGACGCGGCGCCTGATCAATTCTCCGGATCTGTCGAAGGATTTCAAAAAGTGTGTAGTGGGAGCATCCAATGATAGTTCGGAAGCATCAGCTTCAGATTTGCATCCTGTTTATCAACATCTGCATACCACCGATCCCCCCGAACACACTTCCCTACGCTCGCTGCTTGCTACGGAATTCACTCGCAGTCGAGTCTTACAAATGCGCCCTCAAATTCAGGAAATCGCAGATCGACTGATTGCTGATATGACTGCAATGAGGGAGGCAAACCTGCTACAGGTGTTTGCTCACCTTTTTCATTGCATGTCATCTGCCAGTTCCCGGGGGTGCCGGAACGCGACATAGAGCTGATTGGACTATGGTTACAGAGGTTGAATCAGGCTGATCTGGAGGGGACCGCAGTTGCACGTGAGATCGCTGCGAATTTTCAGAATTACCTGTTGGATCTTGCTGTCAGGGAGTGTGATTCAAATTCTGACACCTTATTCAGGCGTCTGGTAACGCGTCATGCTGATGGTGATCTCTCGGAGAAAGATTTGATTTCCAGCAGTTTTCTGCTTTTATCTGCAGGATACGAGACGGCTATGAATCTGATTGGAAACAGTGCCTTGACACTGTTAACGAATCGTGGGCTCTGGAATGAGATTCAAAGTGGTCAACATGAGCTGGCAACTGTAGTGGAGGAACTGTTCCGTTGGGAGTGCCCGTTGGAGTTCAGTACTCTACGCGTGGCGATCAGGAAGATCGAACTTCAAGGTGTCAGTATTGAGCCGGGTGAAAAAGTGCTTTTCTGTTTCTATGCGGCAAACCGCGACCCTCAATATTTTATGGCAGGAGAACAGCTTCAATTTCAATGCAGGCATGCAACGGCTCACATGTCGTTTGGCTTCGGCATGCATTACTGTCTGGGGGCAGGTTTAGCGCGACTCGAAAGTGAAGTTGCTATCTCATCACTCCTCAGAACATTTCCCGAGATGCGTTTGAATCCGGAGCAACCAGAACCTCGGTGGCTTCCCGGATTGACGATGCGCGGTTTAGATCAACTCCCCGTTCGATTCGATTCAGAAGGTTTATTACCTGAGGGAAGCGAGTGAAGGCGTGCGTTATAATAAACCCGGCTGGCACTCGTCCAGGCGCTACGTTTCCTGACAAATTTCTATTCTCTCCGGGTGAAGTGATGGACTTCTCGATACACCTGCGTGGTGACGAAGCGGTTTCCGTCCAATGTCAGCTCGATTTGCAGAATTGGCGCGTGGACCTGTTCCAGGCAAAATACGTCCTGACCCAAGGGCGGAGACGCGCCGACGAAATTCCGATTGACTATCGGATTAATATCTTTCGTCCGGAGAATTGACGGGGAGAACTCGCCGGGCGGGGAGACCTGTAGGTTGTTTCGGCCTCGGCGTTTCAGAACGATCGCAGGCTTGTCACCGACCGCATGCAGCGGGATGGCTTGCGGGTCTGGGTTGGGTTTCTGGTATTTCGAACCCGGTTCACGAGAGTAATCGTCAACTGCAGGCCCGGGCAGTGGATGCCTGACGATATGGTGTGACCGGTCTGGTTCCCTGGCAGATGGTCGATAAATCGGGGAAGGCGTTGCAACAGGCCGACCAACAGGGGCTGTTCATCTTCGATTAAACACCGGAGGAGAAAACGGTGATCTGCCACTCGGCTCGTCTAAAAGCCTGTCGTGAAGCGGAGCAATTCATTGAATTCCTGACCCTGATTCAGCAGCAGCAGGGCTGGACAGCCAGTCAGATGCGAGTCTTTATCGAGCACTACGTCACTTTGACCGGGTTGGTGCGTTAGCAAAACGATGACGATGCTGGGATAGCGGAATAGGAACGGCAGACACTGTTAGATTTTGATCGGTCGAGACAGGCATCCACTGTGCTGTTGCGTTAGTCGTTCATGCTCACGATAAATCCGCTTGCTTTCTTGCTTTTCCTTTCCACGTCAAAGTTGATAACATATGTGCTCATAATGAAACGCTCATATTAGAACCGCAATAAATAGTTCAAGAGAATAATGTTAAACCGAAGTGATCAAAGACTCAATTATCTTGTTGACCTGCTCGATCTTGTTGTTCGGGAACAGGTTGGAGAATCCCTTGCTAACGTGATGCAGAAGATCCGTCGATTGGCGATTGAACGTCGATCCGGGCTTCCCGATGCTGAGAAACGCCTCGTTGCCACCCTGCAAGATCTCGAACCGTCTGAATTGCGTGATGTGATCCGCTGGCTCAGTCTCTTCTTTGATCTGGCAAACGCCGCAGAGGAACGCGTTCGTATTGAAATTCTCAATGAACGCGATCGGAAATCCAGAAACCATGGAGACCCACGGAGCGAATCGATCGCTGCTGCCATCTCCGAATTGCACCAACAGGGACTTCCGGCTGCCGAAATGCAACGCTGGCTCGATCAGTTGAAGATTGAGCCCGTGTTCACCGCTCATCCTTCCGAGGCAAAACGACGAACGACGCGCCAGTTACTGCGGGGAATTCGGCAAGTGCTCCCCGATATCGAGGCCAGCGGCAAGACGGATCTAGAACAGGAGCTCGTGGCAGATTTGACAGTTCTGTGGCAAACAGACTTCATCCGTCCAGAACGTCCTCCGGTGATGAGTGAGGTCAGTCGGGGGTTGTACTTTGCCTCGACCCTCTGGGACGTTGTTCCCCGTATTTACAGCGAACTGAAGCAGGCACTAGGCCAGACTTATCCAAACCACCATTTCGAAATTCCGCGAGTGTTGTCATTTGGAACCTGGATTGGTGGTGACCGAGATGGTCATCCCTTTGTGACCGCAGAAGTGACACGCGAAACATTTGCAAAGCTACGACGGGCCGCTATTGAAGGCCACTTGCGGATGTGTCGAAAACTGCGGAAGCAGATCGTGATGTCCGATCAACAGATCTCTTCCGAACCAATCCTGCGCGAGCGGATTACACGTTGTTGTGAGAACGCACCCGAACTCAAGGATAAACTGGCCTCTATCTCAGAATTGGAAACGCCCCGGCAGTTTATGAAGATGCTGGAGTTTAGATTGGAACGAACTCTCGATTCGCTTTCCCAGGATCAGCCTGCGGCCGGTAGCTATCAATCTGTTGAAGAATTCCGCGATGATCTGGATAAGTTACATGAGAGCGTTCAGAAAAATCGGGGAAGAAGAATTGCCGAGCAGTATTTGCAGCCCTGGATCGACCTGGCGCGTACCTTCGGACTTCACTTTGCTTGCCTCGACGTGCGACAAAATTCGGTTGTTCATCGCCGCTGCCTGGATGAGGTCGTCTCTTTGCAGAAACCGGGCAACCAGGTCGATGCCCTGGATTTTATTTCAACAGGCACACCATGCAGCATCGATGTCTCTCAACTGAGCGACGAGTCCCGTGAAGTTTTTGAGACGTTTACTTTATTGGCGGAAGCCTACGATCAGTGGGGCCCGGAATCGATTGGCGGTTACATCATCAGCATGACGCATTCCGCTCAGGACGTGATGACAGTCCTCTGGCTGTGGCGAACCGCCTGGCTCCAGCAACAAGGCGAGGGTCGCGATGTTCCGGCTTTGCCGATCATTCCTCTGTTTGAAACGATTGACGATCTGCGGAATGCTGCGTCAATTCTCGAGGAACTTCTCACAGATGACATTTACCAGCAGTACCTCACAGAGACGGACCAGCGGGTTCAAATTGTAATGGTCGGATACTCCGACAGTACCAAGGATGGCGGGTATTTGACGGCTTGCTGGGAATTGCATCAGGCCCAGAAGCAACTCGCGGAGACTGCGGAGAAGTATCATATCGGACTGACGGTTTTTCACGGACGCGGCGGAGCGCTGGGCCGAGGTGGCGGGCCTGCCGCACGAGCAATTCAATCCCTGCCCCACAAATCCGTGGCGGGGCGATTGCGGGTAACGGAACAGGGGGAAGTTCTTTCGGAACGATATGATGATCCCGTGATCGCGCATCGCCATCTCGAACAGGTCTTCAATGCCACACTGATGGTGAGTGCGGGCCCGCGGCAAGATCTGGATCCTGCGTGGGCAGGTACGATGGAGAAACTCTCCACGGCTTCTCTGCAGAAGTATCGGGAGTTGATTGAGCATCCCGGTTTCCTGCATTATTTTGATCGAGCGACACCCATCAGCGAAATTGAAACCTTGCCGATCGGTTCCCGACCCTCCCGCAGAAAAGCGGAACGTCGAACCCTGGATGATCTTCGTGCCATTCCCTGGACGTTCGCCTGGACGCAATCCCGTCATCTCTTACCGGCCTGGTATGGAATGGGAACCTCGATTCGAAAGTTTGTCGATCAGGATGGCTCGACCTGGGCGACGCTTCGCACGATGTACCGCCAATGGCCCATGTTCCGAGCATTGATCGACAATGCGGAACTCGCCCTGGCGAAGGCTGACATGGAGATCGCGCAAGAGTATGCTGTCCTGGCCCACGATGAGAATGCATCCGAGCTCTGGGAAATGATCTCTACGGAGTTTGAATTGAGTCGCGGTTCGATTCTGATGATCAAGGATAATTCTGAATTGCTGGCCGATGTTGACTGGTTGAAGAAGTCGGTACGAAGCCGTAACCCTTATGTTGACCCACTCAACCTCGCGCAGGTCATTCTGCTGGAACGGAAACGCTCTGCAGAAACTGAAGTAGCAGATGATGACGATCTGGTTCACCTGATTCGAATGTCGATTCAGGGCATTGCTGCGGGTTTGAGAACAACGGGTTAAGTCGATCCAATTATTCAGTTCTTAATTCCGGGTCGATTATCGCTTCTATTGTGCCTATTGAAATCACTCTTTTGTGTGTCGGTTTCGTGGAGTTTTGAAATTATTTATTCGGATGTATAACGCTTGGTGGGTATGATCGCCTCCTCATCAATCGGTCCAGAATCATGATTGGTATATCATCAAGTTCTGGTTGCGGTTAAGGGCGCGAGTTCACCCCTTGGCGGTTGATCTTCGGTCGCAAGCCTCAGAAGTTCCCTGCGAGCAGTCTCTAAGGAGTCGACCAAAGCCGCACCACCATGTTCGTCATTTTCGGCGGCGACAATCTCTAAATCGTTCACGCCGATGAAGCGAAACACAGTCCGTAAATGTGGATCAAGATGGTTGTTTTTCTCGTTTCGACCGCCGGGACCATACCCACCATCACCACGGGAGATCACCGCAATCATCCGTTTACCGTGAACGAGCGATGTATACGGTGATTCGTCGTTATCGGGATTAAATAAGAACGTACGACCTATACGCACAATCTGATCTATGTAAGCTTTGAAGCCGCTTGGCATTCCGAAATTGTAAAATGGAATCCCGGCAACAATCACATCAGCCTGCAATAGCTCGTCTATCAGTTCGTTGCTCAATCGCAGAGCATCCTGCATTGCTTGACTGCGTTCATTCGGTGGCGTGAATGCCGCTGCGATCCACTCTTCCGTCACGTGTGGCAATGGGCTTTGTCCAATGTCACGATACGTCACGGTGCTGTTGGGGTGGTTGACCTGCCATCTTTGCACAAAGTCGGCTGTGAGACCACGTGTGTGAGAACGGTCGCTGCGGGGGCTTGAATCAATGTGGAGCAGGTGAGGCATTTCGATTTTCCTTTTCAACAAAAAGTATTGGCATCTGAATTACAGCAACTATGCTGGTATAATTGCCATTCACGAGGCAGGTTCAACCGGGCACAAATTTGTGGGGTACTTTCTTTTAAGTAGGGTGCGGGAAAAATGAGTGAGATTGATGTAACCGAAGTCTTCGAAAAATGTCTGGGTTGTCGCTACATGGTGACACTGCTCCGACGCATTGAGCAGGGAATTCAACGACCGGGGCAATTGGAGAAGTCAGTCGATGGGATGACTGCGAAAGTCCTTTCGGAGCGACTCAAGCGACTCGTCGAATATGGCGTCGTTGAAAAGACGAGTTACCCCGAAATTCCTCCACGAGTCGAATACACTTTGTCTACATTTGGTCAACGTTTGCTGGAAATCATCGACGAAGTTGATATTCTGCATCAGGAGGCTCGGTTGAAGAAATGACAAACCGCCCGTGGGTTCCCGCCTTACGACTCCAGCATCAGATGGTCGTATAAAAAGAAAAAGACAATACCAGCTTGAAGTGGAGAGCGCGGGAAAGTTAGCGTGGTGAAATCAATCGTCAAGAAGTAATTTCAGACTCAATTCCAAAAGTCAATGGAATCTCGAAGCAGAGAGACACGCATGAAACTGTTCCAGAATCTGAGCTTATCATCCATCATCATAATGTTTCTGCTGATGCAAACCGCCAGCGCAGCAGATCCGGGAACGCTTTCGCTAAAGCAGAAGCAAATGCTTAAAGCGACGTCACCATTGTTTAAAGCCATCTATCAGAATCATTCTGGTCAGGCAATGATTAAACTGAATGGCGTTTCAACTGATAACGGTCTCACATGGGAGCCTGTGAAACCCACTCCCGATTTTGACAAAGACCTTCCCTACGGCTACCGACGCAGCCATTACGGCCTCTGGCGAGATCCGGTCAATGGCAACATTCTGTCGCTTTTCAATTGTATGGACACACCTGATAAAGATCCCAAAGCACATGAGCCGCGCTGGCAATGGCACTGGTACTACCTTCGCTACCGGGTCTCGACTGATGGAGGACGCAGCTACCTGTACGACAAACCCATCGTCCAAAAAGGAAAAGAGTATTCCCCCGAGTACCCGGTCGACGGTGTGCACATCAGTCAGAACTGCTTCTTCCTCGGTGATCTTGGCTGTGATCCGATTCGCACCCGCGAGGGCACGATCCTGGTTCCCATGCAAATGCCCCCGCTGGCAGATGACGGAAAAAGTCTTCACAATCCCGGCGGTGGCTGGTACTGGCTGCAAACCAGAATCCTCATCGGACGCTGGACGGAAAACAACGATCTTGAATGGGAGTCGTCAGAACCGATCGAAGGCGATGGGAAACGCACCGTCCGCGGGTTGTATGAACCGACCCTGGCTCAAATGCCGGATGGGAATCTCATCTGCATTATGCGCGGCAGTAATGGAGGCAAGAGTGACCCCTCGAATAAGCTGCCCAGTCGCAAATGGATCAGTATCTCTCAAGACGGCGGCCACAAGTGGAGCAAGCCAGAGCCCTGGACCTACTCTGATGGAGAACCTTTCTTTTCTCCCTCTTCGATGTCAGAACTGATCAAACACTCCAACGGTCGTACTTACTGGATTGGCAACATCAGTGAGAAAAACTGCCAGGCCAATCATCCCCGCTGGCCCCTGGTCATTGGTGAGGTCGATCCGAAAACCTATGGAATTATTCGCGATAATCTGGTTGTGATTGACACGAAACAACCTGACGAAGAGGACGTGAACCTGTCGCACTGGCACTCTATTGAAGACCGCCAGACGGGCAACATCGTCATCACGACGTCCCGGGCGAGTAAGGGTTACAAAAGCCGCACTCCGGTCATTTATACAATCGGTGTGGAAGGGGCCCGTTCGCAGTAATGAAGCCGATCACACAATTTAGAGTCCTGTTGCTTATATGGTCATCACGACTGCTCCAGCACAGTAAAGCGCAACGCAGTCAGTAGTGAGACGAAGGTGTGTTGATGTTCTTGATGAGTCCATGAGTCAGAGCAGACTGGTGACGCGACGTGTGAGCGAGAGATCGGGCTGCCTCGGTCAATATGACCATGAGGCAGCCTCGATCGCGAATTCTCTCATCGAGTGCTGTTACTTAGCACCGGGCGTTTTGGAGTGTGCATTCTGCGGGAAGTCGAAGGTCAACACCAGCGGTTCGTTGCCTGTGTTTTCGATTTCCACACCGCCGTTATTCAGGGCGGCCTGAGTGATGAACCCAATCTCGGGATAGAGTTCGCCCAGCTTCATATCCTGGTGATATCGCACTTTGAGCTTTCCAACACGGCCGCTTCCGCCATTCGTGTGGAACAGGGCGGGGCTCTCCGGGTTGAAATTTGTCTTGGCACCAGGCTCAAGAATGAGGCGGAGGATGGAGCACTTCTGATCGCCGAGGAAATCGCCATATACAATCCACTTGGCGTCGACTCCGTCGCCTGCGAATTCTTCGGCGGTGATTGCCGGTCGTGAATTCTTCAGCACGAATTCCGGATCCTGATTCGCTGCGAAGTCGAACTTTTCAACCAGGTATTCCCAGTCTTCGTGCCGATCCTTGGGATAGTCTTCTTCCCGGCAGGCATAAAACGCGTCGGCTGCTCCAATGCGTCCGTCAAGCGTCAGGTCCTCAGCCAGGAAGTGCTCGTCCATTGTGACGTGCAGCTCGTGTGTGCAGAGATCCGTCGGCGAGTGCAGCACGCCGTTGGGCATCACGAAGCCGTTATCAATATGCATCATCGTGTGCGGGGACAGATGACGAACCCCGTTATAATCGCCTTTGCCGAAACTCTTCATGCAGGCCAGAAACTGATCTTTCGTGATGAACGGGTAGAGTCCCATTGCTGTGGTGTGGTAATGGGACGGACAGACTCCCGGGTTGTCGTAAGAGTTGATGTCATAGACTTCCCACTTGGCCCAATGCAGATGGTGCGGAATCGGATTCAGATTATCAAACTTCTTGGACACAATCGGCCAGGTCGGGTCGCCATACAGCGATTTCGAGAAGGCTGTGATCTTCTCACCCATGACCGTTTCTGGATTGGCGAGGATCAAATCCTGCAGCGAGATGACTTGTCCGTTCGGAGTGAGGACGTGCGATTCTCCTTCGCGAAAAGGGGCCTTATTCGTGCGTGTATCGATGACCCCCGTCACGATGGGAACGGTACAGCACATCCAGATTTCATCGAGGCCCGTCCCGTTCATGTAGTCCGGGTAGTACGACTCCGCATCCAGGCGCAGGCGTTTCCCTGGCGTACAAAATGTCCGGCCAGCGTAACGATGCAGTAATTGCAATACCCCGTCGGAACTGTTAATGCAATCATCGAGAATCGCATCCGATCCTGAGCTGGTTCCGTCGATGACATCTTGTTGGGGGTACTCGTGCAGTTTATCCGCGAGAATTGACGTCGAGGCAGTCATGGGTAATACACCTTGTTAAGTCTTGAGAAGCGGGCTGGTCCCAAAGAAAGTTCTGGAGTGATAATAATGCGAAAAAGAGTTTCCGTCGCAATGCTGCTTATCATAATAAGTATGAGACGGGGGATCTAATCCCGCGTCCATAAAACCAGCAAACTCTTTTATAACAAATGGTTACAATATGAAAACTGGAGGCGAAGCGTTTCCAGAATGGGAGTGGTAAACACCTGGAAACTAGTCATTTACGAAAGCTCTAGTTCTCGAATTGGACCTATTTAACGCTTAAGAGCCTCAAAAATCAAGGAGATCGCAAGTTGGCAAAGTTGGGGGCGGTGTTTCTCCTGAGCTGGACTTTTAAGTTGAAAATGATCTTAGTAAGTCCCCTTAAATGCGTCATTTGGTTTGATCAAGGTGGCGGGCTGGATGCTTTGGAGACTTGATGAATCGGGCATCGTCGGACGATGAATAGGACATGATATCGGACGATTGATGATTCTCAGCATTTTCCTGCTAAAAGAATCAGACTAGTCCCGGAGGCAGTATTATTGTCTGTGCTTCCGTAGTCAATATAAAGCCAGATCCTCCGTAGAAAGGAGATACGCGGCAGGCGATGGCCTGCTTTTCGTTTAAGAAACATCAGTCTATTCGCAGGAGAGAGGACCGGCTCGTAAACAGGATGACTTTCGAAAGAAACTGAAGAGTGAAAGTCCGCACCGGGCCTGGAGAAGCTCAGTTCTCTGGCAGCACGATCTTTTTCCATATCCCATCAGTGGAGTACTCAAACGCCTGTTCCTCATCCAGTGAGACGAGTTGCATCCAGTTGCCGCTTAGTAGATTCATAATATTTTGATGTTTGGAAATAATTTTTTCGATCAGGCATCTGGGAGCTGCAATTACTACATGTAACCGTATTGGTTTGTGGTCGAATCTTGATCCTGTCTGCAACGATTGCCAAGGCGAGTCTGTCGTTATCGCGCCGTTCTTACCAGATAGAATTCCTATGTCAACCAGAACGTTCTGTAAGCTATTCAAGCTGCTCCCAGACTGATGATTATCGACTGCTGAAGCGTAAGATTGCATGTTCTTGCAGTGGGCGAAAATCATCGGAGCTGTCATGATATTCTCAAGCACGATCCCTTCTGGATCGTGACTGTGGTCATAACTGCACAGAACGCTATGGGCTTCGAGATCGTTTTCCCGGATGTATTTTTGTGAGGCAATGACGAAGGCCGGTTTCCCTGCCAGTTCCCACTCCGGACCTGCTTTTGACCATGCACCAGCTGCTGGCGATAAATCAATCGTTGTGGGAGAATTCGACACAGGCATTTGCTCGGTGCGATCTGATTCTATCGCTGATGACTTACCTGTCGACTCTGATACGACTTTCGTATTGTCTGTCTGAGCTGTGAGTCCACGCAGCAGCTGATCGCGAAAAGCAATTTCTGAAGCGCGTAACAGCGTATATCGCAGAATCTCATCATCTTGCGCAGAGGTTGATGACTTAAATGAAATCGGGTGTTTGCTGGGATATTCACTCCAGTCAATCTCGAATTTCTGAGCTCTTGAAAGTGCTGCATCGTACGCGAGTCTTATCGCCAGTAACCCTGTGAGATCGTCAATCTCTGATTCACTTGCCTGGTATTTTATCCAGGCAGACCAGCTGTGAATCGAAAATGCCTGACACAGTAAGTACGTTTCCCAGAGAACTGGTGGAACATTCAGGCTTTTCAATGAAGAGATGATCGAGATCTCAGGCGTATGTGGAAGCTGGGAAATGTATCTACGCAAACCGGACAGCCCACGGAATTCGAGGTTTCGATCATAGACCGCTGCCGATCGCCAGGATTGATATAAAGTCAGCTCCTGCCAGGGGCTCGGCCAGATTGCATTTCCCTGATCATAATGCATTGCACAATACTTTGAGATTTCGTCATAGATCAATTCTGACCAGTTGGAATTCTTGTTTTGATCCAGCAGCTCAGACAGTGTGCGAACCGGTCTGTTGTGTTGCTGTCTCAATTGGTCAGGAGCACGGTTCAGGTGGTCCACGTTGTCAGCCAGGCTTTGTAATCGTTCGGCTATTTTCTTCGCGGTGGGAATTTGATGCGCACCGACTGGAGTATTCTCGAGTTCCTCGATTGCAGACTGGATCTGTTCAATTCCGAATCGTCCGGAATGAAACTCTTCGGCATAGAATTCCAGAGGCATCAGGGTGTCATAGTCTGAAAAAATTCGTAAATACTTTCGAGCATTCAAGAATGATCGCTCACAGATTCCATGATATGGATTTACAGCTACCTGGTCTTTGATAGACGTGACAGATGAAATCACTCGAGAAACAACATGAAGTGCTTCGGTAACGTGCTCTATCAGGTGTACCTGTGCAGGAGAGTATCTATTCAGCAATGTGGGCAAAGGAAAATATGTTGATTCAGATTTCTTTTGTGACATTGTGGCACGCTTTCTAGTAGCTTTGATTGATATCCGACTGCAAAAAATGATCTGGCAGGATTATTGGCAGGCAAGATTTTCTAAACGTTGTCCGAGCATCACCTCATCAAAAAATGGACTTGAAGACTGTTTAATCCAAGTGGTTGAGTTCACATTTTTTCTGGAAACCGGTCTGTGGGTCAGGGGGAGAGCAGGATCAAATCAATTACAGCAGACATTGTGGTTTCTTCTGAAGCAAAAATCGAATTAGAATACACGTATTATAAAGCACGAAAATATATTCGTCAATAATAGTTCGTCATATGTTTGGATGATCTTGAGAGATTTTTCCGAGATGAACTGAGAAAACTTCTGTTCATCAAGAACTTAGAAAATGAAGTTCCTGACTGTCAGGCGGTAACAGAGCGTTGAGGGAAATGTATCGAAAGAACTGGTCTGGGCCCGGACGTTTTTGACGTAAATCGTTCATGTTTTTGATCAGTATGGGGTTGGGGGAGGCGGCTGATGAATCGTCTGGATGTCTGACGTCACTTGAAATTAAGCAAGATTCCACTGCTTCCTCTTCAATCGTTTTTGCTCCCAGGAAGCAGGAGTGGATCAGATGATTAGAGTCTGAGATTGCGAAGTTGGCCTCCCCTCCGTCATACCGCTGTCAGTAGTGACGACGCCGGCTTATTATTGCTCATCTCCAGGTTACCAGGTGTGTATCTTGTCTTCTGCCCTGGAACTGCTTCCTGTTCAGGTTAACGATTTTTACCTACGGCATTGCGTTGCTTATTTATAAAATGGCGCGTCTGGTTGCTGCTGCTAAATGGATGATCGTATTGGATGAAAATGGTTCCTGCGGGAGTCTGAATCGCAGGCAACTTTGCCAGGCGGGGCGTCCTGAGTTTCGCCGGGGACGGTTTCTGCATTGGGCCTGGTCTGTTTCTATGTCAGTTTCCGGCTTGCTGCGCTTGCCCCGAATTGCATGCAGGCGAACCGTTTTCTGGTTGGGTATTCGAAGGTTTGTCACGTTGGTTTTGTATTTTGTGAATCGGCGTGGGGGAGTCAAGTGGATGATGTGTGTTGACCTGCTCCGAATGTGCAGTGAAGTGGGGGGAGTCTGCTGTGAATTGCTCTGAGTTTGCTCCGAAATGATTTGAAAATGTACGAGATATTGAGAGCCGGTTCATTTTGTTCCGGTGAAAAGCGGGAAAAATCGATGGCGATTCAGGTGCTTCTGAGTCACAAGTGGACCAGGTTCCAGTGGACGCATCATCCGCCTCGCGCGCGAAGCAGAATTACAAAAGAATACGATTCGGAAAGTGACGATCAAGTGCAATTTGTTCCGTTCCAGAGACAGAACTGCACTGGAAATCGGAAAGGGGTTGCATGCAAACGCTGATCAAAGAGAGTAAAAAGCGGGAAGGTTGTTGTGAGAGGAGTGCGGGGGTTGTGAAGGGGAAAAAAACGGCTGCCCACTTTGGTGAGCAGCCGTTGGAGTGGAGGAGGCGGGTGTCGCTCCTGAGGCGGATTTTTACTCAGAAAATGATTTCGGTAAGTCTCGTTGAGTTAGACACTTGGGTTAAGTCGGTTGCTGTGATGCCAATTGTTCTCATCTGCTGAAACGGTCTCAATCGGACAGCTTGTCGGACTGGAAATGAGAGCGGTCTTGCATCTGACAAAAACCAAATAACAAGGGAAGAATATGTCGATAGAATGTGGTGTCATCGTTCAACCATTGCCGGAACGCGTTGATTGACCGAGATGCGCCAACGCACATAAAAACGTCTGGAATATTGAGACAGACTGCAAGGTGATATCAAGTCTTCCGATGTTAGAGGTGACTTGCCGAATGAGGAATAATAAAGTCATTCTTACAAAAATCAGTTCTACTTTCCCGAGACATTAACGTAATGCGGGGTAGACCATGCCAGGTGACCGTGGGCTACCATCAGGTTTCCAGGCAGGATGGGGCATCCTTTGATTGCTCAATTCGCCAGTAAAACCAGTGTCTGCCGGGGGGTAATTGTTTCATTCAATACGTGGTATGGAACCCTTTAGTACCGCTGCCTTTGATTTGTGTGATCTCTTTACCATTAAGAACTAGCGTGGCGGAAACAACTGGGCGCGTACCAACTGCCTGCCATGATAATTCAACGTTACCATCCTGCGATGTGAAGACCTCGCCCATCAAAAGACCATTGGCGCGGGCATCGACGAAGAACCGGGAGCCGTTGGTGGCAAAGCAACGCCGTTTTTTCAGCGCATCAAAAATCGCATCCGCTGTGAGTTCTTCCGCACAGATGCCCGTTAAGGCACCACTCAGTCCTGGTGCGCGACGATGCGCAACAGGATTTGATCACGGCTGTCCTTGAATGCAATCCAGGCAACCCACGTTGAACCATTCTGCATGGTCACAGCGGACGGATGCGAGTCGTATGTTTTACTGTCCTCATTGATAATTACATCCGCAGGTGTGCGTGAGCGATCATCCGAAGCCCGTTCTGCACTTTGCAGGTTGTGAGCAAAGCACAGAAATATCACTGAAAAAATGACAACAGAGATACGAATACGTTTCTGTATCAGAACGACGGTAACCTTTCCATTGGACTCAAGAGGGCATCAGAAAAATCACAGGGCATCATTTTCTATGGGACTCTTGTAATTTTAAATGGCTCATCTTGAGATCGCTATCAGATGAAAGCAGAAAACGACCACCTGGTCCTGTAAGCAGAGTCCTTTGTGAAATATTGACTTCGGAGTTGTCAAGCCTCCGTAGCTGGCAAGATTTCAGGTTTAACTCCCATCTGGACAGTAGTACGTTGTGCGACCCAGACTATAGTAACAAGCGGATAGTTGTCTGTTTCACCCAAAGACATACCCGCTGGTAAACTGAATCCTGATGCGAACCATGTTCCTGCAAAAACCGAATACAGAAAAAATTTACCAGTTTGTGCCGGCACAGGCTGGATCAGATTACACCTACCCGGATGATGGAGCCACTCTGTCTTTATCGCCTTTTGGGAACATTGTGGATCACGCTCGTCTTGAGTCAGTTTCTGGTGAATTGATCTTCAAGTCAGCACTACGATATTGCCAGCAGATGTGCCTGTTGTGGGGTGATGGCTGGTCGTCAGACGCCCGGGATTGAAGACTGCAAATTGAACCAATTAAGATATCTTAGGACAGATTATGGATACGTTTGAAAATGGCACGTTGGCTGAGGAACAACCGGAAATGGTTATGGCCAGGTGCTGGGAGTGTGGTGAGAAAAGACTATGTTATGAGCATCTGGTGTGTTGCACAGGAACGCGATTCCACACTTGTCCTGAATGCCGGAAAGCAATCGAGAGCAGGAGCGATGATTTCAATTTTCCGGTAAACTCAACCTGAGAGTTGTCCTCTCTGGGGACAACTCATCCCTCGTTAGCTTCTTGGATCTTTTCTATATACTGTGGATTTTACTTTCCTGGTAGATTTAATTAAGTGGCAACAACTATATGCAGACTCACTTCAATTCCGAATATCCGTCAGTTGACCATCTGAGAGCTAAAGCCAAATCGCGGATGCCGGGTTTCGCCTATGATTATCTTACGGCCGGGTGTTTTACGGAAATCAACCTGGCGAGGAACAATGACGACATACGCAAAGTACAGCTCAGACCCTGGTATCTCCGCGAATTCGATGGTGCCGATCAAAGCACTAAACTGTTCGGTGAAACTTATGCAGCACCATTTGGGGTTGCGCCCGTAGGTTTACAGGGTTTGATGTGGCCCAAGGCGTGCGAGTATCTGGCACAGGCTGCTGTCGATCACAATATCCCATTTACATTATCCACCGTCAGTACCGCCAGCATTGAAGAAATCGGAAAGATCACGAGTGGCAAGTTCTGGTTTCAGCTTTACCATCCGGCAGAGGATGATCTGCGTGATAAGCTGCTGGAAAGAGCGTGGGATGCGGGTTGCCGTACACTGGTAATTCTGGCAGACACACCAACATTCGCTTATCGCCCAAAAGAGATCCGGAATGGCCTGTCAATTCCTCCGAGAATGACTCCGCGGAACATCGTCCAGATGTTTTTGAGCCCATACTGGGCAATGGGACAACTTCTGGCTGGCAAACCTGAGTTTCAGACGATGAAACCATATATTCCGAAAGGACTCAACATGAAACACCTAGGCCTCTTCATGAATAAGACTTTTTCAGGACGTCTGACAGAAGATAAGATCGCAGCAATCCGAGAGAAGTGGCAGGGCAACCTGGTTGTTAAAGGAATCGTCAATCCAGAAGACGCAGAAATAGCAGTCAAGCATGGTTTGGATGGATTGATCGTTTCCAATCACGGTGGTCGACAGCTTGACCGAGGAGAGTCTACCATCGTTCCTTTATATAAACTCATACCGGAGTTTGGCAGCAAGCTGAAAATGATGATTGATGGTGGAATGTACTCCGGAGCTGATATCGCAGCGTCTCTGGCCTGTGGGGCGGACTTTGCCTTCATGGGCCGCACTCCCATGTTTGGCGTGTGTGCTCTCGGCAAGTACGGTGGTCACCACACGTTTGAAATGCTCAAAAAGCAACTGAAACAGGTGATGGAGCAGGTCGGTTGTGCGAGAGTTGAAAGAATGCGAGATCATCTGATTCGAGAAAGCGTCCCCGTCTGAAGACACATTCGGCAACTGCTAACATTGTGTATTAACGATGCGTAATTTAGTACACCTTATCTCATTGAATTTCCAGCCGGTAAAATATCTATATGCAATCCAATTCAAAAACAGGTGGGCTTAATGAGACGCGCGTGGTGATCGTGGGAGCTGGTCCAATCGGGCTGGAGCTGGCAGTCGCGTTGACCCGAAATCAGATTCCATTCCAGATTCTCGATGCCGGTGCGATTGGTCAGACGATTTCCTGGTGGGCGCCTCAGACGCGATGGTTCAGCAGCAACGATCGTATTTCCATAGCGGGTGTTCCCTTGCAGACCAATGATCAGAACAAAGCCAACCGGGAACAGTATCTCACTTATCTTCGTAGTGTTGCAGAACAGTACCAGATTCACGTGCAATGCTATCAATGTGTCGTTGATATACAGCAGCGGGACTCAGGTTTTACCGTCATATCCGAGTCCACACAGGGACAAACCGGGATCGATTGTGAGACTGTAGTTTTGGCGGTGGGAGGGCTGGACCATGCACGCCGACTTGGTATCGAAGGCGAGGACTTACCCCATGTCGACGGTTACCTGCGTGAGCCACACCGCTATTATGGTCGCCGGGTGCTGATTGTCGGAGGACGGAACAGCGCTGTCGAGGCGGCTTTACGATTATACCACGTCGGTGCCCATGTAAGTCTCAGCTATCGAGGGAGAAATTTGCCCGAGGAAAACATCAAATACTGGCTCTATCCGGAAATCTCAGGACTCATTCGTTCAGGGAAGATTCAGGCATACTTTAAGACCCAGCCAGTTCGGATTACTTCAACGTATGTTGAACTTGAGGACGTGCAGAAGCAGGGGGAACCACAGCGGCATTATGCTGACGATGTACTGACACTGATCGGTTATGAACAGGAGAAATCATTGTTTCACCGGGCAGGCATCGAACTGGTGGGTGATAATCAGCAGCCACAGGTAAATGAAGAGTCGATGGAAACCAACATCCCGGGGATTTACATAGCGGGAACGGCTCTGGCAGGTACCCAGTCCAGTCAATACAGACTGTTTCTCGAAAACTGTCATCAGCATGTGGATCGTATTATGACCCGGCTGACGGGAAAGTCCGTGGAATCAGAAGATGGTGAATGGCAGAGGATGATTAGGGATGCACCGGAGAGTTGAACCCCAGATCAATCGCTCATCAACCACGATCTGGACGGCTTTTACCAAAAGGAAGTATGTAGCGTCCTTTACTTGCCTCCGGGCCATCAATGATCAATCGACTCAGCAGTCGAATCCTCAATGCATGGTATGACCGGGAAAAGCACAATCGCTACCTTTCGCAATATCCAGGAAGCTTAATGATGAAAGTGGCAACTCGCAAACAAAATGTTGCTGTAATTGGTGCCGGGATTGGTGGACTGTGCTGCGCTCGCCAGCTTAGTGCTGCCGGATTCAGCGTCCGAATCTTTGATAAAAGTCGTGGAGTTGGTGGACGGGTTTCCGTGCGACGTCACCAGACGGATATCGCGTTCGATCATGGGGCCCAATACTTCACTGTCGAGGATACGGAAATGGCTCAGCAAGTCGAAAGCTGGCTTGCGGCCGGAGTTGTCGCTCCCTGGCAGTGTCGCATGGGGTCGCTCGATACGGGAGTCTGGAAGCCAACGAATTCAGAGACGAGGCACTTTGTCGGTGTACCAGATATGACGGCGATTGCGAAGCATCTGGCTCGTGACCTGGAGCTGATTTTGCAGACTCGAGTGACGTCAGTCGCCCGACACGAACATGGCTGGCAATTACTCGGTGATGAAGAATGGGATCTCGGCATTTATGATGTTTTGATTCTCAACGCCCCGGCTCCCCAGTCAGCCAGCCTGCTGAAGAATTTTCCGGAATTCGCACAGCAGATTGACGCCGCTAAGTTCGCGCCCTGCTGGTCGGTCATGTTAGCTTTCGATCAGCCGTTGGATGTCCCCTGGGATGCTGCGACTGTTCATGATTCGCCACTTTCCTGGATCGCTCGCAACAGCAGTAAGCCGGGACGCCCGACGAGGCCGGATTGCTGGTTGCTGCAAGGAAATCCTGACTGGTCTAACACACACTTGGAAGACGTAAAAGAAATTGTGATGGCCCAACTGATTTCCTGCTTTTGGGAAGCCATCGGCTTAGTGCCACGGCCCCATAGACTCGCTGATGTCCATCGTTGGCGATTTGCGTTGCCCAGCGAACTGCTGGAACAACAGTACCTGTTTAATGAAGATTTAGGAGTGGGAGCTTGCGGAGACTGGTGTGTCGGACCACGCATTGAGAGTGCATATCTTAGTGGGCTTGCGCTGGCCGAAGAAGTCAGAAAACGCTATTGACTAAAAGCAATTCATTGTCCAGAAAATCTTATGGTTGGGTGACTTTTCTTTATTTCAACGTGACAACACTCTTTCCGTATAAGGCTCCCAGATTATGATTCGAAAGCGGGCTGATTGTGAGAGCGTTAATGTTGATACTGCTTAATCCATGTGAGTTTTCGACATTTATCTTATAACAGCTTACCACTAACCCCGGTGGAAATCAGGACGATTTTATTTAGGTAACCAGCCAGGGTTCAGTTGAGGGGACATCAGGCAGCCTCCGTTGTAGGGAATGGTATTTTTCAAGAAGCGACAGTCCCGGCGTTCCCCAACCTGATCATGTTCAGGGGAATTTCTAACATAATACACGGACTTATCCTGGTGCGACATGCTCAGCAGTTTTTTCGAGGTAGCTTCAGGGGAGAATGGCTTCATCCCGTGAGTCAGCTCATACTATCTGACTGGATCTTTGGACTTTTCAGACGAGTTCGTTTTCCATTGCACGACTGTCTGAATCAGGATTTTTCGATTCACTGGCTTACTCAGGTAGTCATCACAACCCACATCCAGGCATTTCTGGCGATCTTCTGCCATGGCATGTGCCGTCAAGGCGATGATCGGAAGTATTGCGTTCTCACCTCTCAGCTTTCGCGTCAGGGAATAACCATCCATTTCCGGCATCTGCATATCGGTCAGCAGGATGTCGAAAGGCTCACTTTTCGCTTCGGCTTCCTGATATTTTTGATACGCTATGGCACCGTTCTCCGCGATTTCGACAAGTGCACCGGCCTTGATCAAAATATATGAAATCAATTTCTGATTGTCAGGACCATCCTCCGCCAGGAGAATTCGGGTACCAGCTAACAATTGATCCTCTGAGGTGTTGGATTTCCCGACCTTTTTTATATGATCTGCATCTTTTTCCAGTCGACTGACACGATACCTGGTTTGCGAGAGGGTTTTAATGGGTAGAACGAATTGAAAGCAGGTTCCTTTTCCTTTCTGGGTCCATGCCAGTGAAACCTCTCCGTCCATCATACGAGCGAGTTTACGCGAGATCACCAACCCTAAACCGGTGCCACCATGCTGCCTTGTGACAGAGGTATCTGCCTGGGAAAAAGCCTTAAACATTTTCTCGGCCTGCTGCTGGGACATGCCCGGGCCGGAATCTTCTATTTCAAACTGAAGAAACTCTTTTCCACCCAGATCTGATTTTCGAACCAGAATTCGAATCCGCCCCTTTTCTGTAAACTTGACCGCATTTCCGACAAGATTCATCAGAATTTGTCTTAACCTGGTCGGATCGCTCAAAATGAGGTCTGGAATCGGCGTTTCAATCTGCGTGAGCAGTTTTACTCCTTTTTCACTGGCAGGGGGCCTCAGAAGACTTTCAATATGATCAAGTATCTGGAAAACCTGTGTTACCGTTTCTTCCAGCTCCAGTTTTCCTGCTTCAATCTTGGAGAGGTCCAGGATGTCATTGATGATCGTCAGCAGGTGTTTGCCTGCATCCTGGATCGTAGAAATTGCCTCAGACCGCTTCTCGGGAACTTCGGCTATTTCGGGATCATCATGGAGCAGATCAGCATAACCAAGGATGGCGGTCAAAGGCGTACGGATCTCATGGCTCATGTTCGCCAGAAATTCACTTTTACTGCGTGAGGCATCCAGAGCGGCCTCCTGCGCCTCAATCAATTCGGTAATGTCATTTCGTATTGCCAGGTATCCAGTATTATTACCCTCACCGTCGAGCATGGCTGCGATTGTAGTGTCTACCCAGTAATAATCACCATTTTTATTTTTGTTACAGATCGTTCCCTTCCAGAGTCCTGACTCTGCGATTATTTTGAAGACATTCTTCCAGAATTCTTTTGAATGATAACCAGAATTCACTATCTTATGGGTTTGACCAATTGTCTCCTCACGATCAAATCCACTGACTTTACAAAACATATCATTGACATCACGAATCGTACCATTCAGATCGGTTTCTGCAACAATCGCATGCTGATCCAGTACCCGCTGGCAGATTTCCAGACGCGCTGTTGTTTCACGCAGTGACCTTTCCAGTAGAATCCGGTCTGAAATATCGACCAGAACATTGATGGCTCCGGTAATTTTCGAAGAGCTATCCAGGATAGGGTTGACGTGTGCCAGGACACTTTTACGGGTCCCATCAGGACACTCGATCACAACTTCCTCACCGTAGATCACTTTTGACTCTTGAATTGCAATGGCCACCCAGCACTCTGCATGATCTACCTGGTTACCTTCTTTATCAAACAACCGGAAGGAGCCACAAAATTTATTGACTGGGCTGAGCAACTCTGGTTCCTGTCCCCAGAGATCGATGGCTGCCTGATTATAATAGGTGATCAGGCCCTCCTGATCACAGGTGTAAGCGGCTGTGGGAAGTGCATTCAGTAACTGGTGGACCCTTTCACGACTTTCAATAAGTTCCAGTTCAGCATGTTTCTGATTGGTGATATCATTTTCTATCGCAATGAATCCTGTGAATTCACCTTCCTGGTCAAAGATGGGGTCCGCTTTGATGCTGATCCAGTACTCAGTCCCCGATTTGTGGTAATTAATCAGTTCTGCTTCAAAACTTTCACCAGCTTGAATTTTGTTCCGCATATAGTCGATCGTGGCAGGATCGCTTTTCTCGCCCTGCAAAACGGAACCAGGTTTTTTGCCTCTCAGATCTTCAATCTGATAACCACTGATTCTACTGAAACCATCATTGACCCATTCGGTTTTCCCCTCTGCATCAGTAATCACCATACCGTTTGTTGATTTGCTGACAGCAGTCGCCAGGCGTTCGAGCTGGGATTCAATGTTTTTTCTTTCAGTTACATCAAAAGCGATTCCAAGGTAACCCAGAATATGATCCTGTTGGTCGCGAATTGCAGTAACTGTCAGGTCAACGATTCGGTGCGATCCATCTTTACAGACATAGGTCCATTCACGTTTATCGTATGTGCCAAGTTTTGCGGGTGTAATAAAGACATCAAAGTTTTCGACGGGACTTCCGAGGGCTGCGGTTAACTCCTGTCCTCTTTTTTCGACTTCCTCTTTCAGATGAAAACATTCCGGAGTCCGTAGCCCGACCATCTCTTCTGCTGAGTAGCCTAAAATCCGTTCCGCTCCAGGACTGAACAGCGTGATAATTCCATTTGGGTCTGCAGCGATAATTGAGAATTCCGTTGCAGCATTGATGACTCCCTCGAATCGGGCACGAGATTCATGTTCGCGATGCTGCAGTCTTAAGTTCTCATCCTGGTAAGTTTTTTCTTCAGTGATATCCTGTAAAGCTCCCATCATACGAACCGGTTTGTTGTTTTCGTATTGTATTTCTCCTCGCGCGCGGACCCAGATTTTTCGACCACGGGCGGTGATCAGGGGCAATTCCAGATCCCAGCCTTCTCCGGTTTCGATGGCATTTTCAAAGGCGGTCTGGATTACAGGCTGAGCTTCGGGAGCATAAAAGGTGAAGGCACGCTCAAGGGTCGGTTTATAATCTGCTTCGACTTCATGGATCAGAAATGTCTGCTCAGACCAGTACAGGTACTTGCTCGCCAATTCATACGACCAGCCTCCGACCTTGGCCATAGTCCCCACACTTGTCAGCAGGTTCTCATTTCGAACCAGTTCCAGCTTGGCCAGCATATATTCATGGATATCCTCAACCGTTCCAATAAGCGTGAAGCCGGATTCATTAATATTGCAGTTGCGTTCCCCACGAATCCGTACCCAGCGCTGTTCTCCCCGTCGATTGCTGGCCTCGATTTCAAAGTCAAAGCTGCTGTCAGCATCATCTGTCTGATAGATCAAGGGCTCCAGGAAACCAGACGCCTGCGGATCGATGTGGGATAAGAAGGATGCCAAATCTGATTCTGGATAATCAGTCTCCTGCTGATACCCAAAAATCTTCCAGAAGGCGTCAGAGCACCAGAAATCCCCCGACGTCTCGTGCCAGTACCAGGTTTCATTTCGGGAAGCTGAGATTGCTGTTGCCAGCATCTTTTTCTGTTTGGATATTTGATCAGCCTGATCAGTCAGGCTCTGTTTTTCAGCCTGGAAAATTGATTTTTGGCGGGAAAACCGAGAGAGGGTATACGACAGGCCGGCAAAAATCGCGAGACTGATGATACCCGTAATGATGGATTCCAGCAGAAACTGGTTACGATACTGTTCACTCTGCAGAATGGATTTCTGGTTTGCCAACTGCTGATTGTACTGGTCGATGAGGGGGATAAGTTGATTTTCATTCGCTAAGACTGCAGGCAATACTTCGGATGCCGTTCGCTCCCCGGAAAGTACCAGCAGGACATCATGCGAAATTCCCGTAACCAGAGGAGTGATTTTGTCCAAAAGCTGGCTGAGTTGCTGCTCGCTTGCAGTCTTTTCGAACTCTTTTGTGGCTGCTAAAAGTTCCTGGTGCATGCGTGCCAGGAGCCGCTGGTCCGCGTCCAGTGCGGGATAGATTTCTGTTTCGTTTTGGCCCTGAGTCAGTAACAGAAGATTTTTGGGTAAACGTTGACTGAGCATCCTCTGCCGACCGGCAATATTGATCTGCCGACCCAGAAAGGTAGTCCGTTGCATGTCTTTGGAGTGGACACTCCAGTTGAAGTAAAACAGTGTTCCGAAGAGAAAAATGCTGATGACGAACGACTGGACATAGGATGACTTTAAGGGGGTTGCCGCTGTGCGTACCGTTCCTATTAATTTTGCAGTGAATTCATTATCGGGCATAATGCTGGATTTGATTCCCTTGAGCGCAGATTGCTAAGGAGTGTGAGCGCAGCTCCTCATCAATCAAAGGTCATTCATGTGTCTTCTCTAATTCGGCGCGTCTGCCACGATTCAATCAAGATAAAATTATCTGTTAAGAAACTTCTTAAATAAAGATTGGAAGCCATGAATTGAGCGGTGAGGGAAAGACCTGCTTTATGCATTCATCATATTTTTTTAATAAACTGTGTTTCAGGGATTCGAACTAAAAATGACTTTATCAAAGTCAAAGTGAGGCGATGTTTGTTGATTAGGTTTTATGATCAGGTAAGTGGACTGAATGATAGATTGTGTGGGAGGAAAACTGGCTATCAGTGGCTCAGTTTCTAAGTATGGAGATTAGTTCTAATGCTTGATGGTATCCCCAAAAGCTCTATTGAGTCTGACGGTTTTTATGATTGCTGAAACTCAGGCTAGAACATGCCCTGCTGGTCTTAGTCACGCGTAGCACTAATTCCTGTGAGCATGGTATGTAGTTTTCACTGTTTTGTTTGCAGTATCGAATTTTGGGGGAACCGGAGTTACCCCACAGCAGGGATTGCGTTTCGGAAAGCTCGAAGAAGATCTGGTAAGGATCAATGATCTGCAGCAGATAACAACTCATACAATCAACATGAAACCTGCAAAGAAAAATGAGGTAGCATCGTTTATGCGATCAGGTTGGTGGGGAGCCTAAATAAATGGTCTTGTATTATAGAGGTCGGTCAGGCCCTGAAAGGTTTCGATCGAGGCATTCGAAATCAATTCTTGATGCGATTCCATTTCAGGAGATTCACTGATACGCCGTTTGAACTCGCGCCATGACTTGTGCCAGAACTCAGAAGTACCCAGGAAATAAGCTGCTCCTTCCTTATTTGTGAGTTTCAAGGCATCGTAAAGCAGATCTTTTAACAAAACACCTCCCAGCCTTGATCCTTCAATCACATAGAGAGCACCGATCAGAGAGTAATGGTTGGTGACATTCCATTCTTCAAATTTTGCAAGCAATCTGACAGTGGAATCATGCAACGCATAATAGTTGCCCTCATTCAGTAATTCTAAATCTGCTTTGAGCGCCGGTATACGGGAGTGAATCGATGTGTCGTAGAGGGATGAAAAGCCCAGATTGTTCTGCCAACTGCTTTCGAGAGCACAGTGCAGGTAGTAGAGTTGTGAAAGCAGCCAGCAGTATTCACTACGGGTAATTTTCGTCCTGATGATTCGTTTAGCTAGATAGCTTGACTCGATTTCGTCGTGATATTTCTGGATCGACACTCGGAGCTCTGAAGAAAAATCTCTCACCGATATATTCCTGGCTGATCGCTATGAAGATGAGACAGTTTACTTAAAAAGCAAACACAAATCTTGATAGAAGACCAACACATCTACAATAGCGGCAAGCATATTGAATCTTCTCACCAGACAAATTCGTAGCTGGCTACATTCTTTCTAGTCCTCGATCCATTTTATGCAAATGCTAATGAGCGATTTTCTGTTAATCGGCTTTGTAATGAAATCATCACAACCAGAGGCGATACATTTCTCCCGACTACCCTCCATGGCATGTGCCGTCAAGGCAATCACTGGATGTTCATATCCCTGGTTTCTGAGTTGACTGGTCGCCGAATATCCATCAAGTACCGGCATCTGCATGTCCATTAGAATCAGGTCAAAAAAGTCTGGTGCAGCCTTAAGAGCAGCTTCCACTGCCAGTTTTCCGTTACCGACCAGGGTGACCTCTGCTCCAGAGGTTGTCAGAAAGTTGTCAATGACTTTTTGATTGATCGGGTCATCCTCAGCGAGAAGAATACGTGTTCCGATTAATGCTTCTCTGGTAGAAGCCACGTCCCCTGTATCTGCCTGGTTTGCACTTTCATTAAAGCGAGACTTTTTTAAAATCGTTTTTTCTGAGTCTTCAGCAGGGAGGGAGAGGGTGAAGATGCTTCCCATTTCTTTTTGAGATTCAACTTCAATTTTACCTCCCAGTTTTTGAGCCAGGCCATGACAGATTCGCAAGCCCAGGCCGGTTCCTCCATACTTTCGTGTCAGAGAGTTATCCAGCTGATTAAACGTCTTGAATGTTCTGACAATTTCCAGTTGATCCTGATCCATTCCAATGCCTGAATCGATGATTTGCAGATAAACCTGTTTTGTATTTTGGTCATCACTCGTATGAAAGAGTTTGAGGGAAACGCAACCTCGTTCCGTGAATTTGATTGCATTTTCCAACAGATTCAAAAGAATCTGTTTGACCCTCGTTGGATCTGTCAGAACTTTATGAGGAGGCATTGATTCATACTTAAGTGACAATTCCAGTTGTTTGTGTTCAGCCTGTTCCCGGACCATGGTCAATGCCTCTTCAACCAGGGATCCCAGTTCAACGTCTGTTTTATTTATACTGATTCGCCCGGACTCGATGCTTGAAAGGTCGAGAATATCATTGATAAGCTGCATCAGATGATTTCCGCTGCGCTTGATTACAGAAAACGCTTCCAGCCGCATGGGATCCTCGGGCTCAAAATCCTCTGACTCCAGAATATCCAGATAGCCCAGGATCGAGGTCATCGGGGTCCGGATTTCATGACTCATATTCGTCAGGAATTCGCTCTTGGCACGATCTGCTCTCAAGGCATGCCAACTCAAAGAAATCAGACCAATCTGGGTGGAAACACTGTTGGCAAAAGCAATTTCCGCGGTGCTCCAGGGATAACAGGTGTTTGCGGTTTTGGATTTCCAGAGTTCAAAGCTGTTGCGAGGAGTTAGCTCGGGGCGTCCCTGCTGATTCCATTTAAGACCTGATTGGGGATCTCCTGCCCAGTTGACGGTAAGAGGTTGCTCAGCCCGGAACCAGACTGCAAATTCATCCGGATTACTTCTGAGGGGAACCAGTAACCCTCCGGCGGCGACATCTCTTAATTCCGCCAAAGCAGGAAAGTGTTCCGGAATGTTATTGATGGCAAAGGCTTCATCGCCTGCCATTGGCAACAGAGACTCAATAAATGTCTGCAGTTCTTCATCATCCGGGATTTCACCGTGTGCGTAATCCTGTTCGTCAATTCGCAGTAAAAAACCAGTGCAGTCAATCATTTCCTTCAGGTTTTCGACCTGCTGTTGAATCTGGACCAGACAATTAGAGTCGAAAGGGTCTATCTTCGCCAGTAATTCATTGATCGACCGTGCTTTCCTTTCTGCCAACCTGTGTTCGGCCGCTGCTGCGTGTTCCAGAGCATTCGAAATCAGTTTGACTACCACTTTCAGGGCAGAATCCAGCTCGGGAGAGGGCCTTCTTGGCTGACCATGGTGACAGGATACAAGGCCCCAGAGTTCATGCTCATAAAAGATTGGCATCACAAGAGTCGAGCGGACCCCCATGTTGTTGTAATATGTCTGACAGGATCCGGCAGCTCCACGAATTCTAACCGCTGTTAGATCGACATCCTGTTGCGTTTCCGGGTCGCGCCGTGGTGTGATCGGCACACATTCTACGGTCTGGTCAACAGTAACCCTGACAGGGGAGTCCGCGAACATCTTGCGGGCACTTTTCGGAATATCGGACATCGGAAAACGCAACCCCAGAAATGTATCCTGTGCATTTTCTGAACGAGATTCTCCAATGACTTCTCCATTAAACTCGGGATCGAAACGGTAAATCATGCAGCGATCATAGCCAATGAATTTTCGAAACACCTGGGGAAATGATTCCGCGATATCTTTTATAGATTCGGTTCGAGACAGGACCTCGGTGATCTCCGAAATCATTTCGATTGGAGAACAGCGCTCGACGTCATACGGGCTGCTGGCAAACTCAAGTTCGAGATGAAAACGGCCATCAGTGCGGGTCAATCTACCCAATAACGCCAGACCTCCGGGAGTTGTCAGGCCGCTGATCAGTCGAGGAGAATTAGAGATGCATTGATTAAACTCATTGATGACCTCGGGCGTAGAACTCAAAATCCGCCCATTAAACAAGCGTTGCCCCAGGAGTCCCTCAGTTTGCATGCCGAAAAACAGTGATGCATTCTCACTGATTTGTAAGATCCGAAAGTCATCTGGATTGACGATGACCAACACCCCGTGAGGTTGGATGACTCCAGAATATTGATATGCAATATGGTCACAGTTTTCGCTGGCTTCACTGGGGAGGTCTGCAGCAGGAATCATATTGATCGATTCGTCCATGTCTCAATCTCCCGGTTAGGTTTAATGCCTGGATGATTTTATGAAACTAATTCGTGGCAGATATCATATTCTCTGATCGTATTATGAAGAGGAATGGAACCGGACATGATTCCCAGACTAAGTTCGCAGGGGTAGTGATTGAATTTGGTATGTAGATTTGGAAAGATCAAATCATTACACCTGATGAAGCCGAGGTTTGAGTGACTCCACTTCATCTCGATCTCAAGGTCAACCCAGTGATCAGATTTGACAGGAAACAGCTCATGTCCCTGTTGATAAGCTGGCTTTAAAGAGTAGGACTGTGTCTCTCGACACCATCTTGCTGGATACTTGAATTCCCGAATTGCCAGACAGAGGTGTCCGGATTGAACATGGAGATTCAGCAATGGAGCAGGGGGATCAGACTTTTTAAGTCCTTTGATCTGTAGAGAATTTGCTATCCGCAACACGGAGCAGGATGCATGCTGCAGATCACCCGTGAGTTTGAAAGAATATAGTAGTGTGTTTTTATTCGAAAGGGGCTGAAGTTGATCCTTAAGCACACAATCATCCGGAGGAACTGCGGTGCCCATGATGCAATTTCCATCATAGGAAATCGTTCCCTGTTTCTTTAGTCGGTGCCAGGTGGCAGAATGAATGTAGCAAGAGCGCATCTTTAAACCCCGATTAATAGTTTGGCGGTAAACTGGGGTAGGATAATTCATGAACGCAGTGCTTGTTCGTATTCAGCTTGAACGACGATCAATCGCTGGCGGAGAAATTATGATTATAAATTCATGATTATTTCCTGAGTCTAGCATAGGAAGCGCTGCAGAGATACTAGGGCAAGTCATTCAACTTAGCAAGCACCACTTCAGATTAAGTTGTCTGCTTCTCTGTTTGGTTTACGGTACTCCCGTACCCTTGGTTTCAAGAGATCTCCGGTTCTGAATCACGGCGGTTGGCATTTGAGTATGGCCGGTTTATCCGGTGCCTCGTTTAGTTCGTATGGTGAGAGCTGGTTTGTGCGGATGTTGAACAGGTGGCCGGTGTGCTCTGCAGCGGTGAAATTCAGCAGCGTCTGAATTTTTTTCCAAGCGATTTATGAGTTGATCAACTGGTCTCACACTGTGTGAATTTAGTAATTCCGCTTTGAGGCTGGATGAGTCTGATTCAAAAATGTGAATACACTTTCTACACGTGCGAGAATCACTTCTGGGAACCGACGATTGTTCAGGTTGAACGCAGATCTTTTGACACAAAATTTATGAATTATAACGTTTATCAAGAATGGCAATGGCATCTGATTTTCTGGAGTCAACTGGGAACTCTGGTTAAGAGAACTGGCGACGATAATGATAGAAATTCTGTAACTCTGAAACACAGATTCTGTACCTTCTCAGCAGAATGACTTCGCTTACGGTCAAACAGGTTGCTTCCACCTGCTATACAGAAATAAATGCTGAGAATCCATGGATCAGGGGTATGTGTGATTACGCGTTATTTTAGGCGGGACTTTCTACGGCCCACTCGGATAGCGGTACTCTAACACCATATGGATAGTTTAATGAGGCTCTTAACCATATTTGAGAGGAGTCTATCGGGCTTTTCACCAGGGCATCTAATTCACTTTAGGCAGTCATGCCGGGTGTGGACTGAGAAAATCAGCCTGAACTCACTATAAGTGGTCACTAAAATTCAGAGAAATGTGGCTGGATCAGTTAAGACATACGGATTTGTAATCACTGCAGAAATAACAGGATTATAAGCATCAACGATGTCACGATAGCGGAAACTGTCCGGATCGCATTCCAATACTTCCATCGCGTTTCAAATTCATCGCGAGCAGCGCGGAATTCATCTACTCCCATCTTCTCTACACTGAGTGATTGCAGTTTATTGTTCAGTGGAATATTCATTGTCAGAGTTGGTAATTGCACAGCCAGAAGATACAGTGACGTGGCAATTGCCAGGATTGCCTGCTCAACCCGGGGTAATTCTGAAATGCCTAAAACCGTAAACGTAATCAGCGTGATTATCGAACCTATCCAGACCAGCATAAAAAGTGGTTGGTTGTTCTGAATCACACGATCCATGACTCTAAAGGTAGATATGAAATGCTGGTCGCTCAGACTGCTGATGCCCGGCATAACGACTACGGCAAATGCGAAGAGAAAACCAGCGACTAAAGAGCACAGCAAAGTCGCTGCGACCAAAGCCATTTCTAAGAAATCCATAGATTGCCCTTCGGGTAATTGATTTTGTGACAAAAAATGTTACCGACTCATGTAGGCTTTATCCATGTAGAGATTTGCCAGTGTTTGGGTATCGGTCTCTGTGGACTCCGGGAGTGGCTTGGTTTCATTCTCTCAAAGTGCAAGTCGCGGCAACATGACATGCAAGTCTGCATATGTGAAAATGAACTGCATCTGCGAGTGTTTTTAAAGGCGAATCGTAAGCTGATAATCTGATCGCAGCTTAAGAAGACAGCCTCTAAATATTCGATTCAGGTTAAGTCTGATTCACAAATTGTGAATGCATAAAACCCGCAAGCGATAATCAATTCGGGAATCGGCCATCATTATGTTTCAGTGCGGCATAGATCGTTTCACATAAAATATCTGAAGGGTAAGGTTTTTCAAGAATCGCAAAGGCACCGGACTTTTCCGCAGTTAACCGGGAACTGTGGTTCAAAGAGCCAGATGCGAGAATGAATGGGATCCTGTATCCCAGATCCTGTATCTTCCGCAGCAGGTCAATGCCATTCCAGTTCCCTTCCAGCGCATAATCAGAGACCACACAGCCTGATATCGTGGGATCAGTTTCTGTGAGAAAGTCCTCCACTGAGTGAAATAACTCGGTTTGCAGGCCATGAGCCTGAAGCAGAATGACAGTAGACTGAGCTACATCTTTGTCGTCATCGATGATGTAAACTTTGTTTTTTCTTGAAAAATTCATAGGTCAGCGATCAGCAATAAATTCCAGCTGGCGAGACTTTCTTTTCACAGGCTGAAAGTGGTGCACAAAACATGTCATACCGCGGAACGCTGGGTGGCATGAACTGACTGGGTGAATCTCGAGATAGAATCATTTTTTTAACAGCAGAGTAGGATGATATAGATCGTTTCAAGCTGGTTTTGTCTGGTACAGCTCAATCATTCCTTCAAATGTTTTGACTGCGGCATACTTAATGCCTTCAAACTGCTGGGGCAGATCATCAATCTGATTGATGCTCTCTTTGAAGCGGTACCAGTCTTTGTACCATGGCTCTGGGGTACAGAGAAAAAAACCGGCCCCTGTTGTGTCCTGAAGCGATAAAGCATTCATCAGAGGCTCGGTTAAATACACTGAGCCCAGCCTCGATCCTTCCAGGACATACAATACACCAATCAGCGAGTATTTATTTTCCTGATACATGGCTGAGGTTTGCTGGAGTAGCTTTTGGGTTGTGGGATCAATGGCAGGCATGTCGCCATTCACAAGCAGGTTCAAATCAGCCTGAATGGTTTGCAGTCGAGAATATTTATTTAAGTCGAAGAGTCCAGCCAGGGTACTGTCTGCTTGCCAGGTCGGCTCCAGGAAACGATGCAAGTAGTATAGCTGTGCTAGAATCCAGGAATATTCTGGCTTCGAAATGATTCCATGCATCATTCGAAATGCGAGATAAGTAGATTCGATCTGCTGGTGCAATTCATGAACCGCTTCCCGGATCTCCGTTGCGAAATCTTGCATGACTAAGAGTTTCAAAATGAGTTCAGTCAATTTGGATAAATGAAACGCAAAAACTTTTTCAATCACCAACTGGGATACTGTAGGTGATTTGCATTTGAACCCTCTCGGGTGATTCCATTTCTATAAAACCACACTCAATAATAGTTGTAGGCAGCCCAATATTATTTACTAATGGAAGTCAATTTATTTTACAGATTTCTCATCAGTATAGATGGATATGTTTGTGGACCATCTGAAACTGTGTGCGTTGTCAGGAGGATTGTACTGTCCGATTTCTCCAAGAGAATTTTCTCTCGCTGATACGGATTTTACGCGATGGGATGGCATCGATTGATCGAGAGGTACCGCGCATGGAGGCTGATGCATGAAGAAATCATCGTAAAATGAATCAGAGATCACCGCCTGCTTTATCCATCTGATTCGTCTAATTCTTTGGGGGTCTCCTGGAACTATCATCAGGGCTGAATAACATTCAAGTGCTTCAGGTCTTGAAATAACCCCCCGGCTCACTGCTTCGCTTGCAATATGTTTCATATGAATATAGTCTTATTTCAATGAAATAAATTTGTTTGAAATGATTTTTTTGAATCTGGATTTATCGATGTCAGCAACAGTCAAGGATGTCGCGAGGTTAGCAGCTGTTTCCGTGGGCACGGTCAGTCGAGTGCTCAGCGGTGTGCCCAATGTATCTGCCGAGACAGCACAACGAGTTAGAGACGCTGTAGAAGAACTGGGGTACTCACCTTTACGCAAGCGAAAATCGGTGGCGGAAGGACGGGAGTTATTGCGACAGCAAATCGCTGTTCTTCTGCTGGGAATGGATCGGTCGCTGGCAAATCTCCCTTCGGTGGCCAGTGGCATACATGGTGTTGAGTCGTCGCTTTCCCGGGCTGGCGCTAATGTGCTTTTATGGGACTTGCCTTATCTGGACAAGTTGCCTGATACCCTCGCCTCACAAAAACTGCATGGCCTGCTGGTCAAAGCTGCGCTGCAGGGAAATATACTTGAAAAGGCGGATGAAACTCTCATCGATCGCTTAAGACAGCTTCCTACGGTCTGGTTTCTTGGTCGTCCCCGTGGCATTGACTGGGGGGATGTTGTGGAATCGAACGATGTCGAAGTAGGCCGTCTGGCTGCCGAGTATCTCATTTCCAGGGGCCATAGACGTGTTGCTCTTTTAGACCCCAAACCGGATCACGTCACACTGGGTCAACGCAGCGCCAGTTTCACATGGCATATCGCTCAACACGGTGGCAAAGTCGAGAGAGTCGCAGGGAAGAAATCGCATTGGTCACTGCCACTGCAGACTGTTAATGACACCAATCAGGTCGAACACCTGTTAGATAAAGTATTGAAACTAAGGAGTAAACCGACGGCTCTCTTCTGCCCGGCAGACAGTATTGCGGCACTGGTATACCGTTGCTGTAGCCGGCGCGGTCTTCAGATCGGTAAAGATCTCAGCTTGATTTCTTGTAATAACGAATTGCCTTTGCTGCAGGGACTATATCCGGAAGTCACCACTGTTGATATTTGTGCCGAGCAAATCGGCCAACAGGCAGTTGAGCAATTGATCTGGAGACTTCAACATCCCAGCTCTCCCTGCATCACGGTGTCTGTACAACCACGCTTGGTGGAGGGGATGTCAGTTGCTGACTTGATGAGGAAAAAATAATGAACTTTCGCCTGATTCTGTTATTGCTGTTATCCATAAGAATCGAGTTGCTGGCCGGCGATGATTTACCGATTGTTCCTGAAGGCTTCGTGGTCGATGTTGTAGCCCGAGAGCCGCTGGTCAGTAATCCGTGTGTGCTGGCATTTGACCGCTGGGGGAGAATCTGTGTCGCCCAGGGACCTCAGTGGCGCGGTCCCACACCTGACACTCCCGGTGATCGCGTCGATATTCTCACTGATACTAACGGCGATGGGATCAGTGACCAGCGCAAGACGTTTGCTGAAGGGTTTAATTCCATCCAGGGGCTGGCCTGGCACGGTGATGATCTCTGGGTGGCCAATGCGCCTGACCTGACTGTTGTTCGTGATACTGATAACGACGATGAAGCTGACTTATATATTCGCGTCTATACAGGTCTGGGAAATCTGGAACACTCACTGCATGGATTGAACTTCGGTCCTGATCGTAAATTGTATATGTCGAAGGGGAATTCGAAAGGTTATAACCGGTTGGATCAGCTCGCTCCTAAAGTGTTTCGGGAACTCTGGGGACTACCTTCTCCAGAGGGGGCTCCAGACTACACACCAGTCGAATATTTCACAAAACAGACCTATCGACGCCAATATCACACACCTCAGGATGACTGGGGGCAGCAGGGGGGAATTCTGCGTTGTGATCCCTACCAGGATGGGAAACCGTCCGGCAAAGGCCTGGAAATCGTTTCCCGGGGATTCCGCAACCCCTGGGATATTACCTTTGATGATGGTTTTCACTGGCTGGGAACCGACAATGATCAGACGCAGGGAGATAAGATCTTTGCGCCGTTCTATGGAGCGCACCTGGGGTGGGGGCACCCCTGGAGTTTCCACTGGACGGGAGCAGGGCATCTACCTACGGTCCCTGCCAGTGCTCCGCTGTTTGAAGGATCAGGGGCCGGTGTGATTCATTATCATGCGGACCAGTTTCCCGAAGAGTATCAGGGGGTCTTCTTCATCAATGACTGGATGCGTCGGGAAGTGTATACGTTCCGCCCGCGGTGGGATGGAGCACTGATGAAGTGCGAGGGAGACTTTCCGCCGGTATTTGCGCATGCAGAGGGAGGCCGGTCTTTACCAGCGAGTTCCGGTCGGATATTTGAGCCGACTGATATAGAAGTCGGCCCTGGTGGAACGATATACATTCTGAGCTGGGGACATGCTTACGGAGCTACGATTAAAGATGGTAAACAGGTGGATGCAGGGCGTGTCTATCGCATCCGCTATGCCGATAATCCTCTCAAAGACTGGCAACACGACCTGCGCCGTAAACCACAGGGACAATGGACGCTCGATCAATTGTTTCAGGACCTGGCCAGTGACGTTCCCGCCTGGCGCGTGAATGCACAAAGTGAACTGCTCAGACGAGGTGAGCCTGCTCAGAAATATTTATTCTCCAGGTTGAACCAGGGAGAGCTGAGCACTGCCAGTGAGACCTGGGCACTGTGGACTCTCGGAGCAAGTACACCTGAAGTCAGTATCGATCAATATCTGTCAGGAATTCTTGCTGATTCGGAAGCGACCCGCAATGCCCGAATTCAGGCCTTGCGTATCCTGGCCCATCGCATTCGACAGTTTGAACAATGTAGGACTCTGCCTGATGCGGTACTTCCCTTCTTGACCAGCGAAGATGCAGGGCTGCGACATGCAGCAGTACAGGCGATCTGGCAGGCCGAACAAAAAGAGTGGATCCATGATTTACTGCAGGTGGCTGCTGATGAAACAGATCGGGTCGTCTTTTTCTCAACCTGGAATACACTCCGCGGGCTGGCGTCCCTGCAGGAGCGAACAAAGTGGCTGGAGGATCCTCGCGCGGGGGTTCGACTCGCAACATTGTTGGGATTGTTTCATGACGGCTCCATCAACGGCGCTGCAGCACTCGCGTTCCGAAATGATGAGGATTCTCGTATTGTCAAACTGGTTAACGACTGGCTGGAAAAGACGGGGCAGGCGACTCCGCTGGTGCAATTCGATCCACCTCCCGGAGAGTATTCCCGAACCGTCAACGTGAAAGTCCAATCCACGATTGCAGGGGCATTCCTTACCTACACCCTCGATGGATCTCTGCCAACTCACACATCGCGACGCGTTGAGGGGCCGATACCAATTGACCACACGAGCCGGCTGCGCGTGGCCGTCAATCGGGGAAATAATGGCAGCAGTCAGATTGTGACTGCTGAATATGAGATTCGACACGTACCCGCCTATCGGCACCGTGAATTCGTCTCTGAGGTTCAGACTCCCAGCGGTCGTTATTATGAACTGGACTGGACTGGACTCGATGTCGGTAAGCGGCATTATACGGATCGGAATTACTATATCACTCAGGTCCCCGATGAACTGGACGGATTACCGTTTCTGAGAACTGCCAATGGAGACGATCGCTCAACGGGAGCAGAATGGCTGTCGCTGGTCACAACCGAAGACTGCGATCTCATCGTGGGAACCGATCTGCGAAACCCCGATGAGCTGGAATGGATGAAGGTCGGACAGCCGGGAGGATTTGAAGATACGGGCCTGAAACTGACAACGACGGATCCTGTTTTTCGATTGTATCGCAAACATTTTCCGGCAGGTCGGGTTGTGCTCGGCGGAAATACGAATCAACCGAAGACCGATTCTGGTCGCGGGAACTATCTCGTCATTTTTCAGCGTCAGATTTTATCGCCAGCGGATAACTCGCAGACAGCAACGAGCGACCAGGTGCTCTCCCAGATGCAAACCGCAGATCCAGAACGGGGACGGGAGCTGTTCCTGCATCCCCAGGGGGCCGGATGTTTCAAATGTCACCGGATGGAGGGGGTCGGCGGTGTGCTCGCCCCCGATCTGTCCGACATCGGTAGCCGCGCCCGGGAACCAGGCGTGCTGATTGAATCCATCCTCGAACCGAGCAAGGTCATTACTGAAGGATTCGCCCTGCAACAGATTGTGACCGTAGAGGGCAGGGTGATTTCGGGGGCCGTCCTGGAGGAAACCCAACAGTCTCTGAAACTGGTTGGCACGGATGGTGTCATTCAAACGATTGCTGTTGCTGAAATTGAAGAACGGATCGGAACCAGGGTTTCACCGATGCCGAATGGGTTCGGTAAGATGTTGAATGCTCAGCAGATCGCTGACATTGTGGCCTGGCTGTTGACGCAGAGAAAGGTTGGCGATCGTGAGGGATTTTCATTTCGAGAGCACAACGACCGGCTTGAAATATTTTTCAAATCACAGCAGATCGCGACCTACCTCAAGCAGCATCCGCGGTTGACGCGTCGGGCACTTGTAAACCTTAGGACGCCTGGGGGAATTCAGGTTACGCGCAATTTTCCACCGCGCAGGCCTGAAGACATCGACCCCGGTTACCAGGCGGAAGATGGAATCATTCATCCGGTCATGCACCCGGGACTGTGGATTGGTTTCGGTGATGTGAATGGCAATGATTACTGGCGCCTGCAGGCTCAGGTTCAATTTAATGGGTATGTCGAACCTCCCGCTGGAAGCCGGGGCACCGGCAGCTTTGCAGTGAGTAATCTGTTTCTGAGCGAGGACAAACTGGATGTCGTATGTAACGAGATCACACGTTACCGTTTTGAACGAACTCCTGACGGATTGATCCTGAGGATTGATGCCGAGTATCAATCTGATAAGCATGATTTCTATTTTGGTGACCAGGAAGAATCAGGGCTGGCTGTTCGCATCGCCTCTCCCTTACGGGTGCAGGGCGGGAGTGGCACAATTCTTAATGATCGGGGTGAAAGGAATGGGGCACAGGTCTGGGGAAAGGAGGCTCGGTGGTTTGATTATATGGGGACGGTGCAGGGACGCGAGGTCGGAGTGATGGTACTACCCGACCCTGGTAACCCCCGGCCATCGTGGCTGCACGCCCGCGACTACGGTGTGGTTGTCTTCAATCCCTTTCCGAAGCAGCCCCGGGAACGCCGCGAACCTTATGTGAAGACCCCGATTAAACGAGGAGAAACATTTCATCTGTCCTACGCGATCCTGATTCACGATCGACCTGCGGGGCAGCCTCTTGACCATGGTCAGGCAGCAAAACTGCTACTGCAATCCTTCAAGTAAAACAGAAATACAACATTAAGGCACATACCGGACTTCAGAAATTAAAACCGTGGGATGTCAAATCAGCACACTTAATCTTATCTTTTAGATGCTGGTCAAATTCCTGAACAGTCGTTATGACTCTTTGACCAGGACTCTGAGACAGATTGATGTAGACGAGAGCTGATTCATCGAACTGATCCTCTTTACTGAAGGAGAATTCCAGATGACTTTCCGTGTTTGTTTACTGCTGCTGCTTGCTCTGGTTGATCAGACTCCAGCTGCAGAACCGCCGGTCATGCTCCTCCAGGAAGAAAGTGTACACGATTCCGGAGCGGCCGGAGGAGCGAGAACGGCATTTGCCATCATGCGTCTGCCAGACGGTAGTTTCGCATTTTATGATCGTTACTCTCCGGAAGAAGGACCGCTTTCACTACCTGATACCGAGGGAAAACAGCACATACTTTTACCTCACTTGCCCCAGGAAGTCCTGTCGAGTGAGACAATCATCAACAGCGGTGTGCTCGATAACACGCAGGTCGTTCTGTCGCAGGATGGTCAGGTGAAAAGTATTCGCGTCCAGCAAGAGGGACTGGACAGGGAAACCGCGAAAAAAGTGGGACTCCCGCGTTACCTGAATACCTGGATCCATCGCGCCGGGCCTGTATATGTAAAGCAACCACTTTTGACCTGGCGAGGTTACAACGGGTCTCTGATGGAGTATCAGGAACTCGGGAATGGCCGATTGGTTGTTCCACATGGGAGTCTGATTCCTCATGCAAAGGCAGTGCCTCCAACAGGACGGCACGAGACGGTGATTCAGTATTCTGATGATGGGGGTGACAGCTGGAAGTTGAGCAAGAGTAAGCTGACTTCGCCCTGTTATGCGGGGTTTAACGGATCGAACGAAGGGGCTTGCGAACCGGCTTTGGAAGAACTCTCTGACGGAAGAATCTGGATGCTGATGCGCACGACGGCGGGCTTTCTTTACGAATCGTTTTCTTCCGACAGCGGCACCACCTGGAGACCAGCCCGGGCAAGCCGATTCAATACCTCCACAGGACCACCAAATATCATGCGTCATCGGAACGGATGGCTGGTGGTCTGCTGGAATAACTGCGAGATGCCACCGCGGGCTGATGGAGCAGGCGTGTATGGAGGTCGTGATGCGCTGCACATCGCGGTGTCCGAGGATGAAGGCAAGACCTGGCGCGGATTTCGGGAGATTTATCTGGATCATCGGCGGAATGATAATCCTGCAAAAAATGGGGATCGTGGTACGGCTTATCCACTTGCCGCCTATACGAATGATGGTCGGCTCGTGGTTTTAGCAGGTCAGGGAAAAGGGGGACGCAATCCCATTCTGATCGACCCCGCCTGGATCGTAGATACCCGGGCGCGTACCGATTTTTCAGAAGGCTTAAAACAGTGGTCGGCCTATACTCAGCATGGTCCTGCTAAACGCTGGTGGCGGGCACGCGACCCCGGGGCAGTACTGATTGAGCACCCGGATAGTAAAACCAGAAACTGCCTGCATGTTCGTAAACAGCCTGATCTCCCTGCGGATGGTGCGACCTGGAACTTTCCAAACGGCTGGAAAGGCACATTGCAGACACGTATCAAACTACGCTCCGGTTCCCAGGGATCAATGATTACTTTGAATGATCGTATGTTTGATCCGTCAAATGACCTCGGTGAAGAACTGGCCGTGTTTCGAGTCGAGCTGAGTGACCTGGATTTGACGGCAGATGAGTGGATTACTCTAAGTTTTGAGTGGGATCTTTCCGCCCGGACCTGCTCCTTGAAAGTTGATGACAGAAAGCCCATCGAACTGCCGCTGCGTCATCCTACATTGAACGGTTTGTCATATGTTCGCTTCAGGTCGACCGCGGAGCAAACCGACTTAGAGGGTTTACTGGTGGAACAAGTCGAAGTAACTGTCACAGATCCATTTGCACCTGCCTGCAGTGTGCACGAACAAATGGCACACGAGCAGCGATATGTGAAACAGGTGGTTCCTGGTTGGGATCAACAGTAGAGTCTGGTGTGCGCGTGGAGAATCTGTCGGATAGAAGTGAGCTGGGGGGGACTCTGGTTGTCATGTAAGGATGTCATGGATGACATTTCCGTGCACGTCCGTCAGACGATAATCTCGTCCCTGGAAGCGATAGGTCAGCTGTTCGTGGTGGATGCCCAGGCAATGCAGGATTGTGGCGTGGAAGTCATGTACATGCACCGGGTTTTCGGTGATGTTATAGCCGTAATCGTCGGTTTGCCCGTAAGTGATTCCAGGTTTAATCCCTCCGCCGGCCATCCAGATCGAAAAGCAGCGCGGGTGATGATCCCGGCCAAACGATTGGGGATTCCCTTGCGAATAGACTGTCCGACCAAATTCGCCACCCCAGATTACCAGTGTTTCGTCCAGCATCCCGCGCTGTTTTAAATCCGCAATCAACGCTGCTGACCCCTGGTCGGTCTGCCTGGTCAGGGTCGGTAAGTGCTTCTGGACATTACTATGGTGGTCCCAGCCACGGTGAAACACCTGAATGAAGCGAACGCCGCGTTCAGCCAGTCTCCGTGCGAGAAGACAGTTAGCCGCATGCGTTCCCGGTTCCTTGACATCGTCACCATAGAGTTCGAGGGTACTGGAGGACTCATCCGAGATATCGGCCAGTTCAGGAACCGAGGTCTGCATGCGATAAGCCATTTCATATTGTGCAATGCGTGTATTAATCTCCGGGTCACCAATTTCCTCAGCGCGGAACTGATTGAGTTTTGCCAGTCGATCCAGTAACACGCGTCTTTGTGAGTCACTGCTGCCGGCCGGGTCATTCAGGTAAAGTACCGGGTCACCCTGGCTACGAAATTTGACTCCCTGGTATTTCGAGGATAAAAAGCCGCTGCCCCACAGGCGGTCATAAAGCGGTTGGGCCTGGTGAAACGAGTTTTTGCTGAGCAGCACGACAAATGAGGGCAGGTTTTCTGTTTCGCTTCCCAGTCCATAACTGAGCCAGGCGCCGATACTCGGTCGTCCCGGTTGCTGATGTCCTGACTGAAAGAACGTGATGGCAGGATCATGGTTGATTGCCTCTGTGTGCATGGAGTTAATCACGCAGATATCATCGGCGACTTTTCCCATATGCGGTAACAGCTCACTGATCCATGTACCGGACTCACCGTGCTGCTGGAATTTCCAGGGCGATTTGACGACAGGGAACTTTTTCTGGCCGGCTGTCATGCCTGTCAGTCGCTGTCCTTTGCGAACACTGTCAGGTAGTTCGGTCATATGCAGTTTATCGAGGGACGGTTTATGATCGAGCAAGTCGACTTGCGAAGGTGCTCCTGACTGGAGCAGATAGATCACTCGCTTGGCTTTAGGAGCGAAGTGAGGGATCCCCGGGAGGCCGCCAACCCGTGCAGAACCGCTGGTTGCCTCGCTGGAATGCAGGTCCCGATTGAGTAATGACGAAAGGGCAGCCACGCCGATGCCGGTACTGGCGCGTCCGAAAAACTGCCGCCGGTTCTCCTGCAGTTGGAACTCAGTCAAGGGTGAGCGCATCGTGTTATTCTTTCGTAATCGTTTCATCCAGATTCAGGAGCAAGCGGGCCAGATTGGTGCAGGCTGCCAGTTCAGTCTGTGGTAAATTGGAGTTCGAGGGGGAATCACCAACCTTTAGTAAACGTTGTCTCGCTGGCTGATTGCTGGCGTAGAACTTCAGGTCGGCTTCATATGCTGAGCGGAAGACGGCCAGTTCAGCAGCAGTGGGGGGGCGCGAAGTGACAAGGCGGAAACCATATTGAATCTGCTTGTCAACGGTCTGTCCCCCTCAGACAACATCCGCTCAGCCAGTTTTCGGGCCGCTTCGACGAACTGGGGACCGTTTAACAGGAGTAATGCCTGTAGTGGCGTATTGGTTCGAGAGCGGCGAATGGTGCAGAATTCCCGTCCCGGGGCATCGAGTGTTTTGAGCATGGGAGACGGGACGGTGCGTTTCCAGAACGTATAAAGGCTGCGTCGGTAAAGGTCTTCGCCTGTTCCCTGTGGATATTCTTTGGAATAATTCGGGCGGTTATTTAATTCCAGCCAGAGCCCCGCGGGTTGATAGGGATAGACGCTTTTTCCACCCACCTGTTCAACGAGTAAGCCGCTGGCCTGTAACGTGGCATCTCGAATCTCCTCGGCAGCAAGCCGCATGCGTGGGCCGCGGGCCAGCAGTCGATTTTCTGGATCCTGGATATACAAATCGGGGCCGACGTGTGACGTTTGCTGATAGGTCGCTGAATTCAAAATCAACCGCTGCATCTGTTTGATATCCCAGCCGCTGCGAATGAACTCCAGGGCCAGCCAGTCCAGCAACGCGGGGTGACTGGGAAATTCCCCCTGCACGCCAAAATCTTCCGCCGTTTTGACCAGGCCCAGTCCAAAGACTCGCTGCCAGTAACGATTCACGGCAACACGCGCGGTCAGGGGATGGTCCGGGTTTACAAGCCACCTGGCGAAACCCAGGCGATTGCGGGGGGCAGTTGCGGGCAGGGAGGGGAAGATTGCGGGAACATCAGGGCTGACCTGCTCGCGGGGCTCATTATACTGTCCCCGATTGAGCAGGTAAGTTGCCCGCGGCTGAGCCAGGTCCTGCATGATCATTGTTTCCGGGATCGCTGCCTGCTGTTGTTTTTTCAGATCGGCGATTCGTTGTTCCCATTTCTGTCTGGGATTGTGATGGGACAGGAAATACTCCCGCAGTTTTTTATACTCGCTGTCTGTACGGTTCTGTTGTGGTTTGGCTGCGATCTGACGAACGTCAGCGGGAATCCCGTGTAACTGCAGGTTCCCGGGGACATCACTAGTGATGGATAAGCGGGGGCGTCCTACTCCATGTGTGGCAAAGTTAGCTTCGTGCCGCAGACGGAACTGTAACTTGGTTCCTCCTGCAAATCCGAATGGTGACTCCGCGATCAGCATGGCCGTTGCTGGTAGTTTGCGGGACGGCCCGTCTACAGCCCAGCCGTTGTTGCCGGAGACACTGCCGTCAATGACATGTGCAATTTCGTATTGATTCTGCGAATAGTCGGCAATGGCCTGGCTGAATTTAACGACTCGTTGTTGTGAGGGATCCTTGATGGAAACCGCTGTCAGTTCCAGTTCGCTCAGGACAAAGTTGGAATTGCTGTGTCGTCCCGGTCCTCCGCCGGGCAGTGACTCATGCGTGAGTGCTTGCAGCCGAACTGCAGTGAGATTGGTTGAGTTGGTTTGAGCAGTGATTTCATAGACATCGTGTCGGGGATTCGCGCCACTGGCCAGAATCGATTTATCGGGAAGACGAGTGAGTGTGGTACCACCGGACGATTCCATAGTCAGAGGCTCCAGCACGGTCCAGCCATGTTCAGGCTGCGCTGAGATCTGTTGCGTCCATCGTTTGAGGTGCTGATCGATGTCGAGTGGTTTCTCCAACTCTGCCTGCAGGTGTGCCAGCTGAGTTGCGAACTTCTGCTGTTCCTCTCTCGCCAGTGGAGAAGGGATGCGTTGTTTGGGTTCGAAGCCACGCATGCCGCGTTCAGGGACCTGATTAAAGAAAGCGTATAGCTGATAGAACTCTTTCTGTGAGATGGGGTCAAATTTATGGTCATGACACCGGGCGCAGCCAATGGTCAGTGCCAGCCAGACTTCACCGGTGGTCACCAGCCGGTCCATCACGTATTCGGTGCGATATTCTTCATCAATGATGCCACCTTCGATGGTAATTGAATGGTTTCGATTAAAACCGGTTGCCAGGCGTTGCTGATCCGTAGCGTCGGGCAATAAGTCACCCGCGAGTTGTTCAATCGTAAATTCATCAAACGGTTTATTTTCGTTATAGGCATTGATGACCCAGTCGCGCCAGACCCATTGTTCGCGTTCCGTATCATACTGGTAGCCGTTGCTGTCGGCATAACGGGCCAGATCGAGCCAGTGCCTTGCCATGTGTTCGCCGTAGGCAGGGGAGGCGAGATAGCGATCTACCATTTTCGCATAGGCGTCAGGAGAACGATCGGCAAGGAACGCGTCGATTTCCTGCAGCGTGGGTGGCAGGCCGGTCAGATCAAAGGCCACGCGTCGAATTAATGTTTCGCGACTGGCCGTCCGGGCCGGTTGTAATCCTTCCCGTTCCAGGCGGGCCAGTACAAAAGAATCGATCTTGTTTTTCGGCCAGGCGGTATTACGGGTCTGGGGAATCTTTGGTTGTAATGGTGCTTTGAAGGTCCAGTGAGCTTCGTATTGAGCTCCCTGGTCAATCCAGGTTTTGAGGATTGCGATCTGTTTTGTACTCAGCGGTTTCGGACCATCCACTGGTGGCATGCGGTCACTTTCGTTCTCTGCAGTGATCCGCTGAATGAGTTCGCTGGCATCCGCTTTGCCGGGGATGATCGCGTTGCGGCCGGAGTCTGCGCTGCCGATGGCTGACTCTCGCCGATCCAGACGCAGACCTGCTGCCCGTGTTGCCGAATCAGGGCCATGGCAGGTGAAGCAATGGTTCGAGAGAATCGGGAGGACGTCACGGTTAAACTTGACAGATTCTTCCGCCTGGGCAACGCAAGTCAATAAGGATGCCGAAAAGAAGATCAGAACCATCTTGATTGCGTTCACGAGAAAGATCCTTTGAGCGATACTCAAAAACACAGCTGGCGATATATAGAGAAATAAAATTTCCTTTATGCAATATATCAGGGGTATGCTGCAGATGGTAGAGAAAGTTAATTGCTTCTCTTAAGCGTCTGGATTTCAAACACTCTGATCACTTCAGAACATAAGCCACACATGACGCCTGCCTGTTCGATATATCAAAATATGTTGAAATGTTCGCAGGTCTCGATTAACATCAACCCAAACCAGCTGAGATTATTTCGTTAAAGTATCGCCCCGGCTTTCTTTACTTACTGCGAGAAGACTCTATGTTAACTATTGCCAGTGGTAATCAGCATCGTTTTTGTGATGGCGTTTCGCGGCGGAATTTTCTGCAGATTGGTGCTCTGGGAATGGGGGGCCTGTCTCTGCCACAAATCTTGAGGGCACAGGACCTTTCCGGAAAACAGGATTCTCACAAATCAGTTATCATGGTTTTCCTGTCAGGAGGCCCACCCCATCAGGATTGGTTTGATCTAAAACCGGAAGCCCCGGCAGAAATCCGGGGGCCTCGGGAGCCCATTGCGACCAACGTGCCCGGCATCGAGGTTTGTGAATTAATGCCTCGTTTGTCACGCATGGCTGATCAGTTTGCATTCATAAGATCAATTGTAGGTGCCGAAGGGCGACATGCTGCATTCCAGTGTATGACTGGCAGAAAGTCGAATCGCCAGCCACAGGGAGGCTGGCCCTCTCTGGGATCGACGATTTCTAAATTGCAGGGACCGGCTGATCCCGCCGTGCCGGCCTTTATCGGTCTCTCACCGAAAATGCGTCATTCACCCTGGTCGGATGCAGGGCAGCCCGGTTTTCTGGGAGTTGCGCATGCCCCATTCAAGCCAACCGCGGAGGGAAAGGCTGACATGGTGCTCAATGGTGTGAATGCGGAACGTCTGGATGACCGAAAATCATTGTTAGCTTCACTCGATCGCATGCGTCGCCAGGCGGAAGTGATCGAAGAGATGCAGGGGATTGATGCCTATACTAAACAGGCATTTGGAATTCTCACATCCAGCAAACTGGCGCAGGCACTGGACCTTTCTCAAGAAGATCCCAGGTTACGCGATCGTTATGGGAGAGGTTCTACCAAACCTGCCGGCTATGGGGATGCCGGGCCCTTATTAAATGATTATTTTCTCATGGCGCGACGTCTGGTCGAAGTAGGAGTGCGTTGCGTCACTCTGGCTTATGGACGCTGGGACTGGCACGGTAAACCTCATGGAACCATTTTCGAGCATGAGGAAGAACATTTTCCGATGCTCGACCAGGGATTGACCGCGTTACTGGAGGATCTCCGCAACCGGGGGATGGATAAAGATGTATCTGTGGTCGTCTGGGGAGAATTTGGCCGTACCCCCCGAATCAGTCCCAAGGTCGGACGTGACCATTGGCCGAAAGTTTCATGTGCCATGCTGGCAGGCGGAGGGATGAAAACCGGCCAGGTAATCGGTTCGACGAATCGTTTCGCAGAACATGTCGAAGATCGTCCCGTTGGTTTTAACGAAGTATTTGCCACGTTGTATCATAATCTGGGGATTGACGTGAATACCGCTACCGTCACGGATCTATCAGGACGTCCAACCTATCTGGTCGATCCCGCTCAGCCGATTCAAGAGTTGGTTTAAGTTGCCTTTGACTGCGTATCGTCAACAGCCTGGTCTGAATTCAGTGAGGGGGCCTGTACCGGGGAATGGGATCATTGGCCATTCGCTGTGGGGTTGGGAATGTGAGTTTCCTTATGCAGTCGGCCCAGCAGTGCTGTCAGCTTCTTGACCAGTTTGGGAGAGGCGCCGACTTCGGCATGAGAGACTGTCAGCCAGGTCTCGTAACCTCCCAGTTCATGTTGACGTGGAGTCGGCAGATAGCCGAGATCACCATTCGCCAGACCGAAAACGAAAGTCTGCTTGAAAGGGCTCTGTTCCTGAATCTCGAAACCGATTTCAACAAAAGTTTCAAATGGCAAAGCTGCCAGTCCCAGATCACCAATTCGCAGTGCCTGGACGTAAGCCTCCGCAGTTTCGGGCCAGAGCTCTGCTTCGAGTGCACGGCGTGCAAACACCATGCGACGGGACAGATCTCGATCCTGTTCTGCGATCGGCGGTGCGTTTTGGATCAAGTCTCTGGCGCGCCAGACCTGGGCCATTGACGGACGGCGGCGCTTGAGTGTCATCGTCTGTGCTGCAGCACCCAGTGGTACCCAGTCGCGATACGAAATGTTTTTTTCGACGCGCATCACCTCACGCGTCAGGTCCGAGGCGACTTCCTGCATTTTTTCATAGCGTGCATATCGTTTCCGTCCCGGCTGATTGTAATGCGCATAATCATTATTATTCACATCGCCACTGGCGCCATTACTCAGAATTCCCACGAAGGGCGGATCCTGCCCGGGTACGGCATGTAACCGGTTCAGTTCCCTGGCAAATACCCCGAAATAATCCGCGGAAATATGTCCTGTCCCTACACCGCCCACATAGTGCAGCCAATAGTTTGCTAATAATGCAATAGGATGACCGGCCTGGGAACGCACAGATAATACATATACCCCTGGATTGACCGGTCCCGCGGGTTTGTCAATTTGGGAGAGCAGTCCTCCCGGATTTGTGGCAACGCGTTCTTCCTCACCAAATGGACTGGTCACACTCTGCCCCTGTTTCAACAGCCAGCGACGGTTGAAAACGTGTTGCGGCAACGCGCCGGTTCCCCAGCCGATGCGTGCAGGTTCCAGGTTATTGATGGCGCGTTGCACACCATCGGCAATCCGGTGGATCACAAACTGCTGGTATTCATCCAGTGGTTCATTGAGCTTAAGGTAACTGGTCCCGCGTAGACTGGGGGCCGAGTGGGTGTGCGTTGCGGCAATCAGGATGTTCTCCGGAGGCAGGCCGGAAGTCTGCTGGATCCGTTGTTTGGTTGGTAAGTGAATTTCCGTAGGGAATTTGACATTGTCGATGATGACGATTGCCAGTCGAGTCGAACCGTCGTCCAGAACGAGACAGCGTGCAAAGAGGTCGTCGTGGATATGGATCGAACCTCGGGGACTAAAGCCTCCAATCAGATCTGTCCCCAGAAACGGAGTGATATTACTCACAGCTGCGCCCGCACGAAATACTCTCTGCGGGTCTGCTTCGGCATGAGCGATAACAGGAATTAACAGTGACAGGAGCAGGGCTCGGAAAATCATTTGAAGGCCTTTATGCCGGAGGGGAACCAATCGATTATTCAAGTTCGCCATCGATAACAGCGAGTCCCATGAATCATCATTTATCGGGTTTCTCTAAAGCGTGCATTGCGTTTTTCAGGATTAATGGGGTAAGTAGGAATAGAGATCAGCATCTTTGAGAAAGAATCGAATTTTCTTGTCCCCCTCCATCAGGTCGGGGGGCAGGGATTTGGTCTGCCACTTCAATTCATGTGCTACGGCGTCTCCCGAGAAGGGAATGCATTCCTCTCGTGAAAAACCGGGAAGTACCTCGTTGTGCCGGTCCAGGATCTCCGCGACGACTGAACCCCGGTGGCCAGTTCTGGCGTTGATTGTCACGACCGGTTGTTTCAGCGATTCCCGACGTGATATGAACCAGCCTTCTTCGTTATCTGCCTGCAGAGAGCAGAAGCCATCCAGCCGCAGTTTCGCGAGACCAATGGAATGATGGCGGGGATTTAAGTATCGGCCGCGTGCAGCACCGTAGTAAAAAAACAGTTCATCCCCCACCACAACGGGAGCGACGGCTGTGTGAATCGAGCCACAATCAAATTCATTCTGTTCACGATCTCCCAGCGCGATGAATGGTTTTCGCTCCGGGGTGCGTGTCCAGTTGATGAGATCCCAGCTCCAGGCCAGCTGCACATCTGTCGTCACGGGGCTGCCTTTTTCGGCTTCCGCCATCTTCTGGTCCGTGTAGGGACCCTCTTTGAACCACCGCGCGTGAAAAACCCAGAGCTGACTGATATACATTCCCTGGTAAGCAAACACAGGGCCGTTATAGAACTGGGTTGCATCCGGATCCAGGTCATCCGGGACCAGCACCGGACCTGAGACCGGGGTTGTCCAGTCCAGTACATTACCTGGTTTCGACCAGGAGATACCCACAGCCCGCCCGCGGCCTCCACGGTGACCGGCCAGTCCGGAACTGCCTGTCTTACGCATGGCGATGTAACGCTGCGAATAGGGATCGTAACCGTAAGTGGTCGCATCACCTCCTGGAATCAGGCCTTTGCGGGCCGTCTCAGTAGCAAAGTTCCAGCGCAGTCCATCGGCAGAAAATGCAACCCTGTGCCGGGAGGGCCGCAACATATACCCGAATAACAGGTAACGCTGATCGGCGGGAACGTCTCCCGGTTGTTTAAAGACCATGGCTGTATGGAAGCGAGACAGCGGATCTTTGAGGTCTGCGGGAACACTCAGGTCAGATTTTGGCCCCAGGAAAATGTTGTTTGAGGTGGAACCATTGTGTTCGTAAAGTCCCAGTTCCGGTTTGGTCCAATGAAATCCATCCTCCGATTCTGCATAGCAGAAAATTTCCTGGGGAGTATAACAACGGTACCACATCCGGAGTTTGCCCTGATCCGACATCACCGATCCATAGAGGTAGGGGCCCGGGTAGCGTCCCGTTTTTTCCCAGGGCTGATCAGCGATGAGGACCGGGTTCTGTTCATGTTTTTTGGCAGCGTGGAAAACCCGCTCCAGTCCCTGCGATTCTTCGACGACCATCGCATCCAGGAACAGACGCCGCCAGGGGCCGTTAACCGGGCCCGCCATGCGGTCGACCGATGTCTTAGATTCCGCGATTACCTGTCCGGTTCCACAAACAAGTCCTGCAGTCAGGACCAGACTCATCAGAGAAACGAATTTAGACATTTCTGCTTGCTTTCTACGACGAAGCCGACATTAAAGGAAACTGATCAAAGCCTGTTAAAGAATGAATCAACAGTCAAATAAGTCATTATTGATGTTACTTGAAGAAGGGCAGGCAGGCAAATCCTCCTCTCATGATTTTCAGACTATCCACATCTGCTAATTGCTCCATTCCACAGGTTTTAGCCTGCGAAGTTTCTTGTCCTTAAACAGGGGCATCTCCTGCTTTGACTCAAATACCATAAAATCAAAGTTTCCAGGAGTCAGCGCGCTTCCAGAATCCGATACGCAATTACGCAAAAGTTTCAAAGACTTCCCAAATGTTTCTGTTTGTTTGAGGCGTACCCCCAGCAAACCAGAGAGATATACCTTTTCTGAAAATTACGAATGCTGTGAGTTTTCTGCGCTCATCCAGCTTGTCATCGATTGTTAAATAAAACAGAACAATTCATATGGGATTATGAAACAAACAGTCAACCATTTCTGCCGTATGATGACCGAGCCGTTTTTGGAAAGGGCTTCTTACTACCATCTTTTAACAATAAAAAAAGTGAGGTGGAGAATGGTTGCAACGAAAACTACCGGTCGTAATTTGCAGAAATTAATTGATTTAAGATGTTGTCCCACCGAACAGTATATTCGTGATCGTTTTAAAAAAGATATATTCTGGAAGCAGGAGAAAACGCGACTTTCCCGCGCCTGTTCAATTGAGGATGATGATTTGATTGAACGCATGTTGAAGCGGGGAATTCGAGCTGAAAACGTGCCTGCGTTGCAGATGTTTCCGATCGCCATGGCGGCCTGGTCAAGTGGTTCGGTCAGTTCACAGGAAGCTCAGGCGGCTCTGCAGTCAGTATTTCCCTTTGAGCTCTCTGGTCATACAGCTTCAGTGAACCTGTTCCGTTCCTGGTTGGAGGAGAAACCAGACGCCGATCTGTGGCAGATATGGGAGGATTTTGTCAGCGCAAGGATGCAGCAAATAGACTTACGACATACACAGAAAATTGGACGTACCATCTACAAGATGGCAGAACGTGTGTCACTGGCCTCAGGAGGTTTTTGGGGATTGGGTTCGGTGTGCCGCGAAGAGCAGGAGTTGTTGGAACGAATCAAGCAAACATTCCAACTGGATCAGACATGAGATATTGTCTGGCTGATCTTTCTTTAAGCACAGCATGAAATCAGGCTGCTCTGTGACTGGAAGAATCAAGGGACAATGAAGCTTCCAGTCACAGGCAGTTTTGCAGGGGATTATCACAGATCGCGATCACGGCTGGATGCTTGAGTTTTCTTTCTACAGAGACTGCGTAAAATTGTTCTTTGACACCGTTTGCCAATCCAACTGTGTGTAGGCCATAAATATCAGAAACATCTTCCTGGATCTGGACGGGGATCGCGAACAGCCCCAATCCATTTCGGCCTGCAATCTTCAACATTGCACTGTCTGCAAATTCGCCTTTGATAACCGGGGTCAGGTGCAGGTCACGAAACCACTGGTCCATTGCGTGGCGTAGGACACTCTCGTCTGTGGGCAGCAGGAAAGGGGCACCATCAAGCGAGGCAGGGAAATTCCGGGAATATTTCTGGGCAAGTGCCTTCGTACCCATGATCACAACGTCTGACTCCCCCAAACGGTGAGAGAACGCTTTTACCTTGTAAACAGGATCGAGTGCGGTGTCGGTCAGGATGACATCGAGTTTGTGAATGGCCAGATCTGCAACCAGACGCGGCATTTCGGCTTCTGTGCAAACGAGACGGATTGGTTCATCAAGCATGAGGGCAGGCTGCAGAAGCTGGAATGCCACTAGTTTCGGCATCATGTCGCGAATTCCCACCCGGAGTTCCAAGGGGTTTCCGATGGGTTTCCGATGGGTTTCCCTTTGACGAGCTCCATCAGCTCTCGACCTGTTGAGAAAATTTCTGCGGCATACTCAGCTACCTGAGCACCCGTTTCAGTGAGCACCAGCCCACGGCCCTGCTTTTTGACCAGAGAAACTCCAAAGGCCTGCTCCAGTTGTCTGATCTGAGTGCTGACGCTGGACGGAGAAACATGCAGGATTTCACTGGCACCACGTACGCTACCCTCTCGTGCCACAACCCAGAAGCTTTGTAAGTGATGGTAATTCAGCCAGTCCATGCTCTCTTTCCTAAGCGAATACAATGACGCTATCGACACGCAATTAAGATCGATTTTCAATCGTTAAGTCGTCAAATAACTTTGTATTGGCTGACGCTCTGATTTCAACAATTAAAATGACAGGTGCGCTGGTGGCTGGGATCTGTTTCTAACAAAACTGCCAAGACAAATGCTATTTTTAACAGATGAATAAAAGCTGGCTTCTATCAATGGAGAGGAACACTGGCTGATCTTGCCAGTATCTCTTCCTCATAAAAAGCTATTGCCCATCGCCTGCGTCTCACTAGATATTGTTGGAAGCAGCTCCAGATTCGGAATTTTTAGAAAGAATCGCCGCCGATCACCTGGCCGTCATTCCGGGCTGCCAGCCAGCGGAAGACATTGATATCGACGTTTTCACCAATCATTCTCACGCTACCATCCATTAGCAGAAAATGTGCTCCGCCTGTGTGAGGACTGTTGTAACCGCCTGGACTACCGGTGGGAGAATTGGGGCCGCCAGATCGAACATGAACGAGTGCCATCGTTATCGCGGGCCGTGCCGTGTCACCCACCGCCTGCCCACGCTGTGTGGCGACTTGTTGAGAAAATACGGTCTGCGCTGTGGGAATTACCCCAGCCCAGCCGTTAGGGACGAATGCACTTTGCCTTTCACCAATTCCGAATGTGTTTGAGCTTCCATCAGTAATGTCTCGCATTCGAACTGCGGAATTACGATGGAACATGCCATTGAAGGGTTGTTGCTCATACATGGCAGTGTAACCTGAAGTATTAGTGGGATCGGCACCCCCAAGTGAGCCAATGTAACTGCAGGCTGCCAGATCATTGATGTTCAATGATGCTGGATAAACGCTGATTTGTTGAGGGGTGGTGTCACTCGGGCAGAGATAAGCCGTTACCGTCGAACTCCGTGCTGGAGCGTTAATGCTGTCGGTAATTGGAAGATTGAAATCGATCTGTTCCGAGAGATTTGCCTGATCCATAAACGGCAGGAGCATGGTAAAAAAACTCCAGCCGGGCCCGATTTCGGGTACAGGATCATTACCTCCCCCTGGCCAGGGGCCTGTCGGGATACTCACGAAGCCGGGTGGAAATACACTGTGAGATTCCTCGTAATTGTGGAGTGCCAACCCGATTTGCTTTAGATTATTTTTACATTGTGTCCGTCGGGCCGCCTCGCGGGCCTGCTGGACTGCAGGCAAAAGTAGCGCGATCAGGATCGCAATGATTGCGATCACAACCAGGAGTTCAATCAATGTGAAGCCACGTCGCTGGTGAGAAACTGAAGACTGGGGGAGCATGGGGAGCCTCTACGTCAAACTGTAATTGCTGGATTTTCATTCCATCTGACTCATGATGCTGAATATGAGTCATGGAAAGAGGTTATGAACAAATAATCCTATAGAAGAACATGGGACTGAGACTCGGTCTCAGGTTTATTTTTGTTTTAGGCCTGTCCCAGGCTCTCACAAGAGGGCTGACAAAGAGTTTTTCAGAAAATTTATAAGAAACATTAATTTAAAAGGGCTGTTGAATCAGGCTGATAAATTTCCACGTCTTGAGTTTTTTACAGACGAGGAAAGTAGACTATCGCTAAAAGGATTTTTCTGGGTATTTCTCATCGGCATGCGGTTGACCAGGTGTTCGTATGCTGAGTCTTCTGTTGCCTGGTTGTTCTGGGGCAGATACTGATTCACATGGAACTGCATATCTAATTGCCAGAAATTGCGGGAATTGTTTCCGAGGCTGCTATCACTATAATCACATCGCCGCAAGGGTAGGGGGATCCTGATATCAGGTACCCGATTCCTACAGGCTGTTTGCTATCTATTTACCTGACCAAAATGGTTTTTAGAAACAACTGAATCCTGCTGATTCAGAACTGGTTGTTAAGGCGAGATCTTCTCCTATGAGCTATTACGTGCATTTAATGTCTTTGATCACCAGCGGTTTGATTTTTTTAACAGGCTGTAGTGGCAACGCGACTCCCTCTCAATCTAGGGGCGTTGATTTGATTTCTCTACCAGTGGTCAGCGAAAGTGAGTTGACAGATTTACTGCAAAACGCTGACAGGCCTGTGTTGATCGAGTTCAGCGTGATGACCGGATGTTTTCGCTGTGATGAGATGCGACCAGAGGTGAAGCAACTGCGGGAATTGCTTGACGACCGGGTGGAATTAGCTCGCATGGATTTCAATGCGAACCAGGCTTTGGCTCGTTCACTCGGCGCTAATGTTTGTCCCTCTTATGTTTTGTTTTCCAACGGTCAACCGCTTTGGACGGAGAATTACCCCGTTTCTGGAGGGGTAATAGCGAGTCGAATTCTACAGAATATGACATCCCATTCCCGGGAGGAACCGACTGGCACTTCATCTGGAAGTACAGGTAATTCGTTCTAATCTATATCGAAAGATGATGATACATTCCCTTCGAAATCAGTAGAACGTATCGACAGCCAGTAACCGGCGTTTAAGTCTCATGAAATTCGTGATCTTAAGTCCCGCAACCACATTAGAGTAAAGGGATATCATCGCCACCATAGGACTCGTAATAGTAGCTGAAAAATTGCGGCAGCTTCGGTGTTGTCCCATTTCATACTCAAGATAGATCGTCAAACACGCTCTGGATAGACTCTAATTTCGTAGTAAGTGACATTTAATTTGTCAAACTCTGTCGCTGCGATGTCATCAATATTCAAATTGGACTGCTCATGCCCATCTGCCCCAATTGCCAATCTACAATAGAATACAAAGGGGCTAGGGCTATGGAATGCCCGAAATGTGACTTTGATTTCAAACGTTACCCGTTCGTATCTTGGAAGCTTATGCGATTCAAGTATGACCGAAATAAGACTTACCTAAGGGTTGGTATGGTGGTGTTTTGGATATTTGTTCCAACACTGCTTTTTGCTTGTCTCAGTTTAGTTTTGATCATGAAGGGTAATCTTATCCTGGGTATACCATTCCTTTGTTTTGTCTCCGTTCCAATTTTAACTTTATTCACCATACTTCCTGTTGTGGCTTTACTGAAAAAAGACTGTCTACGAGACATCAAGGACAAACATTCTACTGAGTAGCATGGTTGACATGATGGTGATCATTATTCTCTAGATGTTCTCTCTTGCATGTCACTGTGAAACGCTAAAAATCAAACCTCGTTTTCAGAAGTCCTAGACAACACAACTCTGAGAAGTTTATTTGGGTCTCCCTATTCACAGAAAAGTTAGTGCTTAATCGATCGACTGGCTTTACGAAAAGGTCATGAAAAGACGAACGACTACTAGTAGACCACTACTGATCCAGTGTATTTGTATTCAAACGAGACTTCTAAAAATCAAATTGAATTCTTGGTGACATAAGCTAATTGAAAGTCAAGAATTTATTTGTTTCGGACTTCATATCCTTTCATTAAGGATTCGTTGTGAAAATAAGAACTGTACGATCAGGGCTGATATCGGTATTTATGCTGTTGGGACAATTTCATCTGGTCCATGCTGAGCCAGAGTCATCCTCGCTGCCAAAAGGTTATCATCGAGTCAGTACTGATAAAAAAGCTGACATACAAAAACTCTGCCAGGCGACCGCAGACACTGGTCTGTTTTCTGGTGCCGTTCTGGTCGCTGAAAAGGGGCAGGTGATCTACAAGGGGGCCTTCGATATGGCCAACCGTGAATGGTTAGTGCCCAATACTATTGATACCAGGTACAGACTGGCTTCAGTGAGTAAGCAGTTTTGTTCAATGCTCGTACTGCAACTGGTTCAGGAAAACAAAATCAAGCTGGAAGATAAAATTACAGATCACCTGCATTACTACCGCAATGATACCGGTGACAGAATCACCATTCACCACTTGATGGCTCATCAATCCGGAATCAAAGATTTCACAGCTGACTTTGATTATCGCAGCAAAATCTCGCGACTGTCATATGAAAAAGATGAATTTATCAAGCAACATTGCAGTGGCAATTTTATCCATGAACCCGGAACGATCTACAGCTATTGCAACGCAGGATACTGTATCCTTGGCAGAATAATTGAAAAGGTGACACACAAATCTTATGAAAAAAATTTGCACGAGCGTATTTTTAAACCATTAAACATGCACGACAGTGGTTATGACCGGAATCGAGATATCATCAAAAAACGGGCTTGTGGTTATATCAATGGTCCTTTTGGTTTTGAGAATGCTGATTATATTGAAATGGATTCTACTCCCGGTGCTGCCGGTGCCTTGTATTCGACCGTTGAGGACATGTTCCTCTGGGACCGGGCTTTATATACCGACGTGCTTCTCAACAAAAAGTATCGAGATCTCATGTTCACACCCAACAGTAAAGTGCCAGAGGTCAAAGCCGCAGGTGGACGACCTCATAGTGTGTATGGTTATGGATGGCAAATCTATACGCGAACTCATCCTGTTACCGGGAAGCGGACTAAGGTGATCAATCATGGGGAGCTATTAACGGATTCCGATCTATAGAAAATCGACTGATCGATGATGATGCCTTTGTGATCGTGCTTTGTAACCAGGGGGACCACTTTGGAGCTTCTGATGTATGGAATGCTGTTGTCAGATTAAGCACTGAGCTAAACCATATCGTGACAGGGCAACCTTACAGAATGCCGGCAAAGGTGCGAAAGTCACAAGATCAACGTATGTATGAGATGATCAATGCTAATGCTATCGAAGAGGCACTCGAGTGGTTTAAATTGAAAGGGAAAAAATCAGCTTGGGGGGGCAAATTTTCTATTGGCGAATCAGCTCATAAAAGAGGGACGGGTTGAGGATGGGCTGAGACTCATGGAATTTGACATAGAAGCGACCCCCGGTAAAGTCTGGTTACTCAGAAAGGCATCCAAAGCCTGCCTGGAAAATGGATATGCTGCAAGGGCAATGAATATTTTAGAAAAGGCAATCGCCTTAAGACCAGATGATGAAGAATTCAGTGAAATGAAAGATGAAGCAGAGCGAGAGTTGCAGGGAAGGGGACGCTAAACTGAGGGTGGTGTTACTAAAGTTTAACTCCTATGACTGGCCAAATTATGGGGACACATCCAATGAGATTCTTTGGCATTTAATGATGCATGAGCGGGGCGATCAACTCAAACTGGCGGCATAAAAATAATTCTCTGATGATACATCGCTTACCACCCTGCCTCAAAATCGATTAAAAATATGTCTGACAATAACCCTGATTCTTCTCAAACACACAATCTGATCATGTCGGCAAGTATTGTCTTCATACTTGCCTATGTCTGTTTGATCTGGTTGCTGGGCCCCCGGCTAAGTGAGGTTCCACATCTACCTGACCAGGGGGCCGGCTGGTATTTCTGGAAGCTGTCAGAACCAACAATGTGGGGGCGAATCACAGCCTGGGGCGGCTATCTACTACATCAGCTTGCAAATTTTTTGATTATTTACAGAGCACAACAACTTTCTGTTCGACCAGTTGAATCTGGTGGGATTCGTTATTCGAACCAGCCGCATCTGCTGAATCTGATCGCGTTAGTCGTCAATGCGGTCTTTGTCATACTCCATCTTATTCAAACGCATTTATGGTATGACGGTCTGGCCCAGGATACTCATGTTTTTTCATCGCTGGTTTCAGTTGCCGTTTTATTGATCTGGGTTCTACTCATGGAAACTCCCCGACGGGGATTGTTCTTTGGAGTAAAAGTCCCCATTCAAACTGAGGTCTTGTCTTTCGCGAAGAAATATCACGGTTATTATTTTTCCTGGGCCATAATCTATACTTTCTGGTTCCATCCGACCGAAGCGACTCCGGGGCATTTGTGGGGATTTTTCTATCTGCTGCTGATCATATTACAGGGATGCTTGTTCTTCACTCGGATTCATACGAATCGCTATTGGACTTTGATACTGGAAGTTCTTGTGTTGATCCACGCTGTGGTTGTTGCCCGACTGCAAGGCAGTGGTATATGGCCGATGTTCGCGTTTGGATTTGGCTCTATTTTTGTAATTACGCAAATGCACGGTCTGGGTTGGAGTCGAATGAAACGGGGTGTCATTCTCGTTTTTTACCTGACGGCTTTACTTCTGGTTTATCGTGAACGAGGCTTTTCAAAGGTAAATGAAGTATTGCGAATTCCCGTCATCGACTATCTGGGCGTTCTGTCACTGACCGTCTTGTTTTGGGGATGGTTAAGATTACTCCGGACTATGAAGCAGCAGTAGAAAACAGAAAATGAATTGTGAGTGTGATGATAAGTCCAACGGTAATGTAGATGTCGCAATTCAGAGTGCTGTCTCTTGAATAAGATGTAACATGCTGCAAGATTGATGGACCCGCTGTCCACATCAATACATCGTTACCAAGGTGAATCGGTACATGCTGATACAGATCCAGCTATTGCTGCCGCGTGCCAAACGGGACATTGGTGTACTTGGTTTTATTGTTGGGAAAGGTGCGTGCTTCTCCGCTATGTCAGGATTGGCTCTTCCGAATTCTTATGAGACGCAGATTACGGCTATGCTTATCTGGAAAAGTGGATGAATCGATTCGATGGGGCCAGGCAGCTTTGTAAGATTGACCAGTCATTGATCTGTATGCTCAATGGCTATTCGAACTGTAGTCACGCCGGAAACTGAAGCTTTAGACGGTTAAGATTCTCGGGGTTAAGGGCGCAGGTCAAAACAGCTTTATCGTGGGCCCCGCGGTAAATTTTCAACCAGATATCGGAGAATAAGCATGCGCACATGTACGACAGTCCCTGGGCCTTCACGAAGGCCGTGATCGCGGTTGGGATACACCATATAGTCAAATGGCTTTCCAAGTTCGATCAGCCGATCAACGAGACCTTCAATGATTTGAATGTGAGTGTTCGTTTCACCCGATCCAGTGACGATCAACAGTTTGCCTTTCAGGCCTTCAGCGAAGTTGATGGGGGCGGATTGCCTGTATCCTTCCGGGTTGACTTCGCGGGTTCGCATGTAGATTTCCTGAAACCAGGCGTTGTAAAGCCATGGTTGTGGCTTGGGCACGACCGCGATACCCACTTGGTAGACATCCGGCTTGCGAAACATGGCATTTAACGTGTTGGAACCACCACCACTCCACCCCCAAATACCAACTCGCTCCAGATCGATGTACGGTTCCATTTCCGCAAGCTTCTTCAGAGCGGCCGCCTGATCTTCGGTAGACAGCGGACCCAACGAGCCAAATACGGAACGTCGCCAAGCGGCACCTTTGGGTGCTGCTGTGCCGCGATTGTCGATCGAGACCACAACGTATCCTGTGTCTGCAACAACGCGGTGAAAATCAATCTGTGCGGCGCCCCACTTATCGAGAACTGTTTGCAAATAAGGTTCGCCATATACGTAGACCAACACGGGGTACTTTTTTGATGCGTTAAAATTACCTGGCTTCGTAATCACGGCGTCCATGACCACACTGTCTCCGATGTCGATCTGAACAAATTCGGAAGGTCGGGGCACCATTTGTTTTATCTTTGCCCGCAGTTCGCTGTTATCATTGATGACGCGAATAACCTTATGTTCGGGCAATTGGACGACCTCGACAATGGGGGGCAGATCCAGTCGCGAGTAGGTATGAATGGCCCAGTGCGCATCAGGCGAAATTTGATAGTCGTGGGTGCCCGGCTGATCCTTCGGCGAAATTCGTTCCAAAGTTCCAGTACCGTCCAGCGGGACTCGATACAGATACTTTTGAGTTGCATTGTCGGGGGAAGCATAGAAGTAATACCAACCGCCAGCCTCATCGACATGAGCACGATCGATCAGATCGAACTCACCATGTGTGAGTTTAGTTTCCTTCTTTCGATCACGCGAACACAGCCATGCGTGTCGCCAGCCATCTTTTTCGCTGATGAAAATAAACGCTTTCCCATCATCAATCCATCTCGCCCCGGAATTGATTCTATGGCTACCAATGGCCCAGGCATCATTGACTTCGCTGTAGATGCGAGTGAGTTCTCCATTGACTGCAGCGATCCAGAATTCACGTTTGTCACGGAAACGACTGAGTTTTTCGATCAGTAATTTGTCGGAATTACCAATCCAATCGACCTGGCCTAGATAGAAGCCCTCATCCGGAACTTCGACTGGCAGCCAGTGGACTTTTTCGCCAGTTGAGTCAGCGATTCCAACGCGAAGCGATTCCAGTTTGCCGCCTACTCTTGCAAATCGATGTCGAGCAACACCGGGATAGGACGGATCATCCGGTACCAGGATAGACCGCTGTCTGACTTCAGTCCTGTCAACCTCAACAAACGAAACATAATTACCACTCGGACTCCAGCGAAGGTCGCGAAAAGAAATGTCCCGATCGCCGCCGTCCTCTGTCAACGGTGTTTGTTTATTGCTTTCACGATCAGTCACGAAGATTTTTCGTTTGTGTATCTCCAGGGCGCGTTGGCCATCCGGTGATAAAAACTTTTCCGGCTTCGCATCGTCGACTATGGTGCGTTTCCCGGAGCGAATATCGTATAGAGCCACAACTCGCTTTTTCGTTTCTGGATCTGTTTCCCGAAGCCTGTATCCCGAGCTGTCGGGCAGCCACTCAGCCTTGACTTCTGGAACGTGAAATTCGTTGCGCTCATAAATTGCGCGGAGTCGCTCACTTGCTTTTTCCTGCCACCTTGAAGTTTGAGATTGACCTTTCGCGATTCCAGCGACAGCCTGGACTACAACAGAAAAAGACAGAATAATCAAAGTAAAGAATTTTCTCATGGTGATTTTCATTGATTGCTGTAGCAGTGAATGCGGTTTTCTGTACTGTGGTTTCAGGACGCTTGCTTGTCAGTCTTAGGTCAATAATTCTTCAAGTGGCTGTTCCGTAACGGTTAGGTGAGTACACTTTGGAAACTTGCTGTAAACGGGCTCATGAGTCTCAGGAATTATTAAAGATTAACACTTCTGATCTGCTCACCAGTCACAAGACTGAGTGTTTTGTTGTTTTGCTGGCAGAGTAGTTTCGTTTCCGGTACCGGAGCTTTGTAGCCAGTGAACTATCCGGCCTGATGGAGATGTAATCTTTTCCTCAGCGTTCGATCTGCTGCTTGGCCTTTCCATAACGTATCGAAGATTTACCCCTTGGGCAATTCATCTCTCAGCATTCTGGTGAAGGATTCGATTTAGCCTTTCTCCTGAATACAGCCTGGTTCATTGGCAATTCGCGGTGATCGGGATTCCATCTGTGCATTTTCTTAGGTGAATTCCCTGATTTTTTACACATCAGGGAATTGTTACCCCTTGGGCGAGATGGACTTCGGTTTTCGGAGTAGTGGTGGCCTCTTTTGGACTGCATCTCAGACCAATGTCAGACTAAGAATGGTCGTCTCTCAGGTCTTGGTAAGACTCAACAAACTTCTACTCAGGATCAGAACGGTATTAACGGTAGAGTTCTCCTGGTTGAAGATGGCCCCAACAATCAACGGCTGATCAGATTTGTTCTGTAGAAGGCAGGGGCGGATGTGACCCTGGCAGAGAATGGTAGAACCAACTCAAATACTGGTCTTTCTCGGGCCTTACCTGCTCGGTACAGTGACCTGTCTCTGGGGCTGTGCGCTTATGCGGTTGCAAAGAATCGTCATGCCGCATGGGGTTGTGCAGGTTTTTTATGTATACTGGCGATTCCACTTTTAATTAGGCTGAAAGCACAACACTCTGACATGATCGCTCGATCTTAGATGAGTGCTGCCTCAGACAATCGTGAGTAACGTGCAAAAAGAAGAACTCTACCATGCAGATTATCGACCGGGGAATTGTTTATCCGTCTCATCTCGGGACAGATCGCCAGAGTTGCGCATTTCCGGGCGTGTGCGTCTCCGCGACAGGACGCTGGTTGGTGAGTTTTCGGGCAGCCCCTGAAAAAAGTGGACTGCTGGGCCAACACCCGCTGATTTGCTGGTCTGATGATAGAGGGGCCAGCTGGTCAGAGCCGATGAGTCCTTTTGAGCCACCTCAGTTTGACAATCTGACTCCAGGCAGTTTTCGCGCAGCATATCTCACTGCCTTGAATGATGGCACGCTCATATCTGCACTCTGCTGGGTGGATGCTCGTGATCCCTCGCGGCCATTTTTCAATGAAGAGACTGAGGGTTTACTGGATACTCGAATCTGTCTGAGTCGATCAGAAGACGATGGCCTGACCTGGTCGTCTCCGGTTTTTGTCAGCAGTGAGTTCGATCATGTTCCTACACCGCTGACAGGGCCGATTCTTGAATTCAGCGATACAGAGGACCGCAACCTGCTGGCAATCCAACTGGAACTCAATAAGCCCTATTTCGATAAGACGCCCTGGCATCATCGTTCAATCTTGCTGCTTTCTGATGATGATGGTCACACCTGGTCAAATCACATTGTGACAAGTGATGACCCGGCATTAAGGATGTTTTACTGGGATCAACGTCCAGCACTGGTCGGTGAAAATGAACTGTTAGATTTATTCTGGACTTTTGACCGGGAGACTGGTGAGTATCTCAATATACACGCGCGAAAGACTGAAACCAGTTATGCCGATTGGTCAACACTGTGGGATACTGACGTGCCTGGTCAACCGGCGGCTCCTGTGCGTTTATCAGATGGTCGGCTAGTTATGGTTTATGTAGATCGCACAGAAAACCCTGCGATCAAACTTCGTACCAGTAAAGATAACGGACATCATTGGCCAGTTGAGAGTGAATTAATACTCCATTCGCAGGGAGCATCCCAAAATATGATGTGGCCGGGCGACATGCTTGGTGCCTGGGAGGAAATGTCCAATTTCGCTGTTGGTTTGCCTGCGACAGCGTTGTTGCCTGAAGATGAACTTCTGGTTGTCTTTTATGCCGGTCCGTCGAAAAATGACACCAGCATTCACTGGCAATGTATTCGCCCTTGATCATCAGAAGTGACGTGATAAGAAAGAAAACGAACGCATATCTGAATAAATGGAAATTACTTAACAGCTTCCAGCGTTCTCAATTTTCCCCAATTACCAGTCGGCCGAGAGAAGTAGCGGTATGTGTCGAAAACGTCACCATTTCCAACGATGCGCGGGTCTCCCCCCTGGCGCAGGATCGTCTCCAGTCCGGTGCGCAGCTCCTCCCTGGTCTTTGTGTATTCGGGATTGCTGTAAAGGTTCTGCATTTGATATGGATCCTGACGAAGGTCATACAGTTCTTCACCCGGTCGCAGTTGAAACCAGAGTCGATGCAAAGGCTTCACAGAATTCTCGCTGGCATGTTGCATGAGGTAGTCTAATGTCGGTCCACCATCGATGTCGTAACCCGGAAAGCGATCTGGTTTAAAATTGCGAATATAAAGGTATTCGCGCGTCCGGATGGCCCGGCAGGGATAGCCGATGTTTGGGTCGCGGTTCCAGCCGTGTCGTTCTCGTCCGAACACAACCTTATCACGCAGCAACTCGACATCTCCCGATTTTTTTGACGTAAGCATGCTCAGCAAACTGTGCCCGGTCATCTCCGACGGAATGTCCACCCCGGCTGCTTCCAGAAATGTGGGTGCCAGGTCGGTGAGGTTGACGAAATCAACAACGATACGACCGGCGGGAATTTTCGACGGCCAGCGGACAGCCAACGGCATTCGTGTGCCATGATCGTAAAGTGAGGTCTTCGCGCGCGGGAAAGGCATGCCGTTGTCGCTGGTCACAACAACCAACGTGTTTTCAAGCTGACCTTCTTTTTTCAGCATCTCCAGCATCAAGCCCAGGTCACGATCGAACCGCTCGATTTCAAACAGGTAATCTGCAATGTCACTACGGACTTCTGGTGTGTCTGGTAAAAAATCGGGCACCGAAATGTCGGCGAGGTTCTTACCAGACTGTTTCCCTGATCCCTTCACATATGGCCGATGCGGATCGCTGCTGCCAAACCAGAAACAGAATGGTTTGTCCTTTGGTTTAGATTTCAGAAATTCGCCAAAAGCCGTGACATACCCGACTTGTCTGTGGTTAAATAATGGGCCGGCCGGATTCCGAGTACGGCCACCGGCACGAACGTCACCCGGCGCCCAGCCTTTTCCCGTATAGCCAATCTGGTAGCCAGCCGTTTCCAGCAAGTCCGGATAGACTGGGAACTTTTTCGGCAAAGTTCCCATCAGATTGGCACCTTGTTCCAGTCGCCAGAAATCCTGACCGGTCAGCAGCGCTGCACGCGATGGAGTACATGACGGAGCCGAACAGAAAGCGTGAGTAAACAGCACGCCTTCACGCGCCACCCGATCAAAGGCTGGAGTCTTAACATTTTTGTTGCCGTAAGCCCCGGCATGGATCCAAGACTGATCATCAGAGATTGCCAGGAGGATATTCGGGCGTCTGATCTGTCCGATAACGTCGCCTGCCGTTAGGAGGCTGGTAACAACAATCATGACAACCTGAAAGCAGAGCCTGAACATAGTCTCTAAATCCTTCTCAAAAAACATCTGCTGTGGACTTGAATTGCTATAGAGAGCTGAGCCAGCCTTTGGCTTTTTCTGCGATTCTGCAACAGTCGTTCGGTTCCAAGCATGTCCAATACGTTTGGTCAGCGTCACGGATACGAAAATACAAGATAACAATAATTCTCGCATTTCGCATGTATCAAGATTTGGGGGGAAGTTCAGAATCCTGATTAGTATATCAAGTTCTGGTACCGGTTAAGGGGGCAGGTCATCTCCGCTTTTTCGTCTCATCCAGCGAGAGTAGATCATTGTCAGAATCACGAAGGAAAACAGAGAGATTACTCCCGCCTCTGTATTGTTGTCACCGAACTTTGTCTGCAGTCTCGGAAAGACGCTCTCCAGAGCGAATTTAAGACCAAAAACAAAGGGCATTAATAACAGTATCGGGATATACTTCTTCAATAATCTGCGTCCTTTGATGTAGCTTATAGTGTCACAACTCAATCACTATATATTAGTGATTATAGAGATTCAATTTCGTTTCGGGCCTAAAAATATTTCTTGACGTGCCAAGCCGTTACGCGTCCAGTCACTCAGCGAGTTTGAAAGATGAACAATAATTCTGAATCATCGAATGACGATCTCCTCGAAGAAGTGACGCCTGAGCAGCAACTGCAATGGTTGTATAATACGCCGCTTTCAATAAGCACGCTGTTCATTTCCGCGATCTACTCCGGGGCTGCTTGGACGTTTGTCGCAGTCACCCCGCTGTACGGTCTCGCTGCAATTGGTGCGTTGAAAGGCGAGTGTTTTCCAGTCCCAATCCAGCAAGCCACTCAAGTGAGTGGAGTTCCAGTACTCGTCAGGCTGGTCTATCTGATCGGCCCGATGACTGGGTTAATCTCAATCGCAGTTTATCAGTTCGTTAAGGTGTTCGAGAGAATCATGCGGCTGCGGGCTGTCAATGCGCGTACGGGAAACCAAGAGATCGCAAACTTGCTGACCGAGACTATTGCCCTGGTCCAGAAACGCAGCAAACTTGGCGAACGGGTTTCTAACTGGGAGCCTGGGGATCCAGAATATGATGCCTACTCCGTGACAGCGTCTGCAGCCGATAAAAAAATGAGTGAGTTACTGGGGCCCTTGCGGGGAACGCGTCTAACGTATTTAGGACTCGTTGCTTTGAACTGGTACGCGATCGGATTACAGTTCTACTATGGCATTCAATGGGGCTTTTGCAGTTACTGGTTGGCGGTCCCTGTCTTGGCGATTTGGATCATCGTTATGTTTTTATGTTCGATATCCAAACGGAAAGCGATTTGGATCGCCGGAATGCTCTTATCTACGATCTTCAGGCGGAGATAGATCTGTGAATATTAATTCGTCGTGGGTTTTGAAGGGTTGGGGGGATCTGCGTTAGTCGGGTTGTCTCGTTGCTGGTACGAAAAGCAACATCGGCTGGATGTGGCGTATACTGTAATTGCCATCCAATTGTAACTGGTACGTCATTCAGATTTCTTCACCTTGATCCACTTGACTTCCAGCTTGAAATCACCAGCCTTCTTGTCTCCCAATAGGAAACCAAGACCACTGGCATTAGCGGGGTCCAGTTTCTGATCGGGATATACTCGGCCTCTCCAGGTCGCTACGAAGTTGCTGACCGGTAACTCGACCTCGATCCACTCATTCTTCTTAGTCTTGAAAGACTGACGAAAGGAGAAGCCACCAAGGTTCGGTTGGTCATAAACATTAAATTTATACTCCCGACCATCGCCTTTGATTCTAACCACGATGACGTCGTCATCTTTCAGCAGGAGGTTGCTGTTCCTGGCTCTTACTGAAGCAAAGCCACCATTGTTCTCCAGCGACAATGTACCATAGAACTCCAGGTTTCTGTCGTCGTTGATTTTGAAGCGACCATCAGAACGCCCGCCCATCACGCCATCATTGATGGTTTGCCACTGTTTGGCAGACCCAGGCTTATCGAAGGTGAAAAGATTACGTTCATCGGCAACGGATAGCGATGCGATCGAGAATAACATCGCTGCGAAAATCACCGTTTGTTTCATGAGTATCCCTTTGCAATGCATCGTATCAATACCAGCTGCCTGACACTAACTTGTCAACGAAATTCCGCCAGATGTCAATGACACGATCAGATCATATTCACAATGTGATTACAGGTAATGCAGTTAAGCATATTTTGTAGATTGCCATCCCAAAATCGAAAGCTTGCCATCAGCTATATTAATTATTGGAGTTTTACCCACAGCTGCAAGGGAAATAAGGCGTCTGGTCTAATGTTCATTTTGGAATGTGGCTATACGCTGTCGGCTGGTAATGGGCTTACTCGACATGAGAAGAAAATGCAGTATCATTTGTTGATAATGTGATTTTTTGAAGGCCCGCGCAATGCAGCCCTATGGTGTTTTTGCCTCATGTTATTGTAACCTCTCTGTCACCTTTATTTTCACCGGTTGATCAGATGCAGAATTCTGAACCAGAGGAAGATGAGAACCAGTCTAATTTGCGTTCGTTCCTGGAAGAAACCATTCAGGGAATTAATGAAGCAGAGCTAAACACGAGGATCGATTTTTTAAATCCGGAGCAACTGGAGGGACCGGAGGTCAGTCTGCGACCTTCGAATGAAAAACCGCAAGAGAGCAGTGTCGATGCTTCTTCGATCGGCCAGCGCCAGATCCAGTCTAAAGATCCAGACCATCCCGTTCCTGAACGGAATCAGCAGATAGATTACAGAGTGCTGGAACTGTTAGGAGAAGGGGGGATGGGCCAGGTTCATCTGGCTGAGCAGGTTGCACTCGGGCGGAATGTTGCAGTCAAACAAATTCGCTCCAGCCAGTCTAGCGACTTGGTACAGCGGGAGTTTTTGAAAGAGGCCAGCGTCACGGGTAAGCTGGAGCATCCCAATATTGTACCAATCTACGAGGTAGGGCAGACTCATCAGGGAAACCTGTTCTACTCGATGAAAAATATTCAGGGGAGCTCCTGGTCAACAGTCATTGATGAATGTAGCCTGCTCGAGAATCTGGAGATTCTGCTAAACGTCAGTGATGCCGTAGCATTCGCACATTCTCAGGGCGTCATCCATCGCGACCTCAAGCCGGACAACATCATGATCGGGGGCTTCGGTGAGGTGCTCGTCCTTGACTGGGGGTTAGCTGTTATTCTGGATCAGTCCACCTCTGTCTCGACTTCCGTTTCTGGAACGCCTGCTTACATGCCTCCCGAAATGGTCAATACGCCCGAGCAGGTGAGCCGAATGAGTGATGTCTATCTGCTGGGGGCGATCCTGTATCGCATTCTGGCCGGACATCCCCCGCATGGAGGAGCATCGGCTCAGAAGTGTCTGCTGGCAGCTTCCAGAAATGAAATCCTACCCTGTTCACGCGAACGTCTTGCTCAACTGGATACTTCTGGCGAACTGCTGGAGATCGCGTTGCGGGCCATGAAAGCACGTCCCGACGAGAGATTCCAGTCTGTGAAAGACTTTCAAGAGTCGCTGCGTCAATTCCTGCAACACCGCGATAGTCTCGAGCTGATGTCGCGAGCTGATTTAGCCCTCAAGGCAGCCCATGAGACGGGAGATTATTCCCAGTTCTCGCGGGCCCTTTTTGGATATGAGGAAGCTGTTAAGCTTTGGGATGAGAATCTGGAGAGCCAGAACAGGATCGAGCAGGCCCGGATTGAATGGGCTCACTGCGCTGAGTCACAGGGGGATTATGATCTGTGTCTGTCTTTGCTGGATGAAGGCGAGTCCAATCAGAGAGAGTTCAAGGATCAGGTGCTCAAGGCGAAGGTGGAACGCGAGTCCCGCCAGGCTCGTTTACAGCGTTTCAAGGTCCTCAGCCTGGCAGCCAGTCTGATTGTCGCTGTTCTTGCTTCGGGGGCAGCGATCTGGATCAAATCGGAACGCGATAAGGCAGTGGCGGCAGAAAAAATGGAGACTCAGGAGCGGTTACGCGCCGACAAGGCGGCTCAACTGGCAAAACAGGAAGCCCTCCGTGCCGATCAGGAAGCTAAAGCGGCGAAACAGAGTGCCCGGGAAGCGCGACAGAATCAGTTGGTAGCTGAACGCAATGCATATGGTGCAGATATGCTGCAGATCCAGGCAGCCTGGGAGCAGGCGAATCTGCCTCGAGTAAATGAGCTTCTGGAGCGATATCAAAGCCGGGATGACCTGAAAGGGTTTGAATGGAACTATTTCAAACGCTTGACAGAGGCCTCTCTGGAAACGATCAAAATTCCACGGATGATTTCGCAAGCAGTCTCTTTCAGTCCCGATGGGCGACTCATCGCGGTAGGCTATGGTGACGGACGGGCCGTATTTTATGATCCAGCGACCACCAAAGTTGTGAGTGAACTCAAGTCTCATACAGGTGATGTCACTTCAGTCTGCTTCAGCTCAGATGGGAAATATTATGCCTCCAGTGGTGAAGACGGACGAGCTGTGATTCACGCCTGGCCTTCAAAGGCAGTGCTACATGAACTGCAGGCGCATCAGGGATCTGTTCTGCGAATCAGGTTCAGTCCCGATTCAACACAACTTGCATCAGCGGGAGAAGATAAGCTCATCAAACTTTGGGATGTAACCCAAGGGAGCGAAATTAAAGTCCTGAAGGGGCATACTGCGGAAGTGGCTGATGTGGATTTCAGCCCTGACGGTACACAGCTGATTTCAGGCGGGTATGAGAGTGCCGTTCGACTCTGGGATCTGGAAGGCGGAAAACAGGTGCGCTCGTTGAATGGTTTCCTCGGGCCCGTTAATGCAGTGGCTTTTCATCCGCAGGGAAAATATGTCGCGGCAGGGGGACGTGATAATCGTGTTCTCGTCTGGGATCCGATCTCCGGAAAAAAACGTTCTCCTTCATTTCAGACTGTCACAGAGGTGTATTGTGTTGAATTCAGTCCGGATGGGAAGTTCATTGCTTACTCGGGTATAGATGATCGCGTCTACGTGGCTGATTTTGAGACGGGAGAAATTCAGAATGACTTGCGGGGACATGTTTATGGGATTCTGAGACTGAGCTTCAGCCCAGATGGCCGACGACTCGCTTCTGCCAGCCCGGATCGACTACTTAAGATCTGGGATCTACAGGCTTCTCCCGAGCGTCTTTCCCTGGCGGGACATAAGGGAATGATTCGTTCATTGAAAGTGAGTCCTGATGGGTCCCGGGTGGCTACCGGTGGTAATGATGGTGTAATTCTCATTCGTGATGCCGATTCGGGACAGATCCTGGAGATTCTGAAGGCACATGAGCATGCCGTGCTCTCTCTGGATATTCAGAATGGGGGGTACCTTGTTTCAGGAGGCTATGATAAGACGGTCCGAATCTGGAATAGCCAGAGCGGTAAACTGATTCATACGTTGACAGGCCATCAGGAATCAGTCACTGGTGTCAGCCTGACAGCAGATGGGAAACATGTGCTGTCTACAGATATGGGCGGTGATGTCAGATTATGGGATCTAGAATCCGGAACGCAACTACGCTCCTATGATATAGATCCAGAATATGGCTCTCAGCTCGTGGTTGTGCCAGAAAGAAACCAGTTCATCACCTGCCACAAAAAAGCGATACTCCGTCTCCGGGATTTACAGACTGGCGAGTTGATCCGGGAACTGGATGGAAAGAACCGCGCCGATCCTAAATCGCTGAGCATCAGTGAAGATGGAACCCTACTTGCAGCTGGAATGGGATCCACTGTGAAAGTCTGGAATCTGGAAAACGGAGAGCGACTCCATTCACTGGAAGGACACAATTTGTTTATCTATTCCCTCACGTTTAATTCGGATGCGAGCCGACTCGCTTCCTCAAGTTTGGACGGGACTATTAAGATCTGGAATCTGAAAACCGGACAGGAAACGTTAGCATTTCCATTCCCCACGAGCTACGCCGGCATCGATTTCCATCCTGATGGTCAACGAATTTATGCCAGCGGAGAAGGAGGTGAATTGCTTATCTGGGATGCCAGACTCTGGACGGAATCATTACGAAACGAGTTACAGGCGCGGTACCTGCTGAATGCTTTGAGGAAAGAGTGTCTCTCGCTCGAAGATCTGCAATCTGCCATCGCGGCAGATAAGACTGTCTCAAATCAGGCACGACAACAGGCTCAGCAATGGGCCAAACTGTTCTGGCAGGGACACCTGTACGATCTGGTCCTGAACCCTGAAGTGATCATCGCATCCGGTAATTTTGAAAAAATGTTGCAGCTGGCAGATCTATCCCGCAAGTCAGGTTCACAGACAGCGCAGGAGTTTTTCGATCTTGCTTTGCTCTACTCTGCCTGCCTGACTCCTTGCCCCGCTGATCGCAGGGATGTAGTTCGCAGGAAAGCGATAGAATGTTTTGTTGCCGGATGCGACCGGGCCAGTTTCGAGGAAATCCAACAGGTGTTGAGTAATTCCGGATATAGTCCCTTGAGATATGAGCGGGCAGTGCTCCATGCCAGACAGTTGGCGATGCTACGTTTGTGGAATGAGAACCCGAATGATCTCAAGAGGATCAGGAATTTGGCACTCTGTCATTTCGATTCAGGGATATTGTTTCTTCGACAGGGAAAAATCGAAAAAGCAATTGAAAACTTCCTCGAAGCCCAAAAACTCCACCGACAGTGTGTCGCAGTCGCATCTCAGGAATTTTCATCTTATGATGGAGTGAAGGTCAGCTCAGATCGTCTGGGGCAGTCATACCTCGAAGCAGGACTGCCTGACGAGGCCGTCCGGGCTTTTGCTGAGGCAATCCAAGCTTGCGATCAGATGCTTGAGCGGGAAATGCAACAGGATTATGCCCGAGCGAGTCGAGAGATTCTCATTCGATTGAAAACGAAAGCTGAGCAGAACAGGCTGGCGATTGGTGATTGGAAAGATGTTTTGCTGAAGGCAGAGAAAACTCCGCTGCTTTTGTATTATCGCGCAGTCAACCTTGCTCTAAGAGGGAATTATGATGACGCGATGCAAGCAGCTGAAAAACTAAGCACCCTCAATCCCCAAAGTACTTCGAACAGTTTCAACGCCGCCTGTGCCTATGCCCGCTGTGCAGAGCTGCTCCAGTCTTCAACAGGAGAAAAGGGGAAGTCGACAGTTTCTGTAAAAGCTGAGCAGTGTATCCAGTTAGCCATTGAATGCTTACAGAATTCCAGGTTTGCGCAAAAGATTGAACTGCGCAATGATCCAGACCTTCAGGTACTCCATCGACGGGATGAGTTTCAAAAACTGATCGGACTGCAAACGTCGGTGGATACGGTTGCAGATAGAACCGTATGGAAGACGTCACAGGCCTGGATCGATAATCCAGACTATGTAAATCATTCCAACTTCGAGAAACAACCCGATGGTACCTGGCAGGAAACGGGGATCGACTTCAATGGCAACAAGTTCACATCACAATTTACGCTGCATGAAACAACCCCTCTCTACCTTGAGTTGAATAAAGAAGGTACCAGTATCCGGGTCCGTTTGTGGCCGGACAAGGCTTTCTGGGGGGCAATCTCTGCTGAAACTGACCGGGTGTCGAATTGGGGGTTTCTGCAGGAAGGGAGCTGGGCCAGGGGGGAGCCGTCGATCAATTCCGGTTCGGAAGCAGCTGACGGCCAATAGAGATTGGCGAGAGTTCGCGTTGCCAGCTGCGTCATGACTGGAGTAAAACAAACCTCTCGCCCTTGTAGGACATGGCCTGCTGTTTATCATGACATTACCGACATTTAGGCGCGAGTTCTGACTCTCATTTCGTAAAATATCGATGCCCCTTTCCCAAAGCTGCCCTGATTTACAAGAATCAGACTAGTAGAAAAGCACGCGCAAGCAACGCATCTATGACCATCGTCTGAAAAAGTTCGTTCGATCCACCGCAATATCGAAGTCGCGATTCAACGTGGCCTCTCGACATATACGGCCCGAGGCTGGCTGACGAAAACCATGTCCGACGTATTCACCATTGACGTTTTAGATATGAGTCTGGCTGAACTGCAGTGTGAAGTGATCTCGCTGCATAGTCGCAACGTTCGATTGATCGCTTTGCTGCGTCTGATCATCACCGTCATGAAAGTGATTCACTTCACGCTGTCACAAATTCGGCATCCACAAGCAGCCCAAAAGCTCCGAGTACTGCAGGCCATAGAATATTCGCGAAAGTATTTTCCATTGAAAACAGTCCTGCGTGTGATCGGCCTGTCGCACGGTCGCTATCGTGAGTGGAAATTGGTCTGGATGACCTGTCATCGTGCCCTCGATCGTCTCCGCATCAGCTCACTGTCGCATACTCACTGTCGCATAAATGAGAACGATTTAGGAAATGGTCACATCTGAAGAATACGGTCATATGGCAACCGGGACACTGGCACGCCTGGCGGAACGGATAGGTAAGGTCTTCGCTTCTCGGTCGACGTGGTACCGTCTGGTCCGAATCCACAAATGGCGGAGACGACGGTCACGCGTTTATCCAGCAAAGCCGAAAGTTGGGGCCGTGCGATACGGGTGCAACTGCAGGAATCGCGTATCGCAGCGAGAAAATTACGGATGGTGTCAAATCGATCTTAGAGCTTTCGGATGTGTGAGGAAATACTCGCGTTCAGTAATTGAGTGAGAGTGGCAGGACGGATTTAGCAGGTTAGTAATTCACCGTTCATGATTTCAACCGGTGATTTCATTCTCCTATGGCCGAGGCAGCATGAAAAGTCATTTCGTGCGGTAATGGTCCCTGCGTTTCATTGCCGAATGGACTGGGGTTTTCCCAAGTGCAAGAACTCGCGCGAAAATGTCTGGGACGTTGTGATAAACAGAACGGTAAACCTCATGGAACCATTTTCGAACATGAAGAAGAACATTTTCCGATGCTGGATCAGGGATTGACTGCGCTGATGGAGGATCTATGCAACCGGCGGATGGAGAAAGATGTATCTGTAGTCGTCTGGGGGGAATTGGGCTGAATTCCTCGAATCAGTCCTAAAGTAGGGCGAGACCATTAGCCGAAAGTTTCGTGTGCCATGCTGGCAGGAGGAGGGATAAAAACCGGCAAGGTGATTGCTTCCACTAATCGTTTCGCAGAATATGTCGAAGATCGCCCGGTTGGTTTTAACGAGATATTTGCCACGTTGTATGATAATCTGGGAATTGACGTGAATACCGCTACCGTTACTGATCTATCAGGACGTCCGACGTATCTGGTCGACCACGCTCAGCCGATTCCAGAGCTGATTTGAGTTATCAGTTTTCCTCCAGGGGCTGATCAGCGATGAGACCGGGTTCAGTTTCTGTTTTGTGGCGGTGTGGAGAACAGACTCCGACCCTGCGAGGCGGACTTCGATGCTCCCATAGTTTGCAGGGGCTTTTACCTGGTGAATCCTCAGGGATATTTCGCGGTGTGGATAACCCTGCCGAAATTGGAGTCGTCTGGATCAGTGAGGAAGTTCCATTGATGGGTCTCGACATCGAAGCGAATGATCTTTCCCTTATGAGGGGCCCGGTTTGCTATGGTTAACATCTGATCGAAAAATGCCCGCTGGGCCTCTGGGGTTCTGTCGAATACGAATCGGTAGCGCGAATCAGCAACAGCGCCAATCCATTTTTCGAGTCGTGCTTCTTCTCTGTGTCCGTCTTCATAAACGGCCCAGACTTTTTTATAAGTAACTTCACCATCAGCCTGCGTGTTGCTATACATTTGCATTGCCGTTGCGGGGTAGAACTCGATTCGTGCCAGCCAGCAGATACTGAGCCCCAGCATCAGGAACAGAAAAACGCTGAAGTATTTCTGGTGTAGTCGGCCTTGTTGGACGTCATTCCGCAGATCCTGCTTTACTGTTGTTTTCTCAAGCCATTCTTGAGGGACCCACTGACTGAGATTGAAAAAGACGGCTTGAATCAGAATGAGATCGAAGAACAGAATCCCTTGGAAAAATAATATTCCCAGATGCATAGCGGCGGTCAGCAGGGGGATAACGAATCGCGCACGTTTAGAAAACAGAACCAGACCATAAAGTGACTCGGCCAGAACGGCTGAAATACCCAGAACTGAGAAAACAAAGAGGGGTAAACGGGTGATTTCGTGCTCGAGTCCCCACTCGAAGTGCATGGGGTTGAGCGTATCCGTCATGACGATGCGTTTCAGGTTGACTCCATCCCACCAGCCCGGTCCGCCGTTACGAAGTTTACTGATACCCGCCATTACGTATGCAGAGGCGATGATCGACCAGCAGAGGTACCGGCACCAGCCATAGCTGGCGAAAGGCAAACTCGTGGACGTCGTTTTGTTTCTGGAGAGGTATTGATCTAACGCCAGTCCCTCTCCACAACGCATGAATGATAACGCGATACCAACCAGAATCGGTACCAGGCCGGTATGATAGAAATTGAAATATTCGCGAAGCATCCCAGCATGGATTAAGGCCAGGATCGTCGCGCAGGGAACGCAGAACCGCGTTTTAAATCCAAGCATTGCCAGAACAAGTAAGCTGAGTGTCACTGTTTTCAGAATGACGAGTTTAGTGTAGCTGGCGTAGATAGTATCCCACCCCGGGAGCAAGTGCAGCCAGGACATGACACCCATGTCAGTTCTGAGTTGAGCGGGAAGAAGAGACACGCTGGGCAAGTCTTCCCAGGCTACGTTCATGGCCAGGATCATGAAAACCCAAAATCGGATCGCACCGAGGTCCTCAGGTTTGGCATCCCCCACAAAATGATGGAAAAAATCCGCCCCCAGGCGTTTCGCCAGAACCACGATGGCATACAGCATAATCAGTTGAGTTGCTAAGAGTAGAATTAGACTAAAGGGGTGCAATCTTGATTACCTAGTATTAAAGATCAATGGACTGATTAGGGCTGTGGCTGCCTCTTTCAAACTGAGTGACAAGTCATTCGAGGTCCAGGTCCTGAGGACGTTGGCTGGATGAGAGTGGTCCGGAATGGTCGGCAACACATTCATGGCTGATCCGTTTTATGAAGTAGTTCCAATCGGAAAGTGTCTCATTACAAGATACTTTTCTGCCCGGAGTTCGGGAAGAAAAAAACTTCAATATTGATGGGGCAGGCCGGAGCAATTCATTTTTCATCAAATGGTGAGATTCAGTCCGTCTCATGAAGCCGCACCTGTGATGTCACGATCGGAACCCTGAGCACGACAGAGTGAAATCCATGTGAATGAATGCTGGCCCCGATACAGCCTCGTGAGTCGACGGTGGATTTAAGGGGATGATGTGAGTTTATCTGCTCCGCATGTGCAGTGAAGAGAGAGATTTCGGGACCCCGATTCCCTGAAAACCGGGCTGAAATTACTGTAAGGCGAGCTATGCTTTCACCACGAGATCCTTCTTTTCAATGCCAACATTTCCCGATTTTCTGAAAGGACGTGGTAACGGCTGGGCTTTACCCTCGGCGTCGATCGTGCGGCAGCGGAGCGTAATCCAATCTCAAACAGGAGACGTCATCCTCGGTTCTTCTTTTCTGTTTCCAGAGAATTCACTAGGGATGTAAATCACAGATAAATGTGTTGCTGTTATCTTTAAAAACTTCGATGATTCGTTGCTGTTCCTTTCAGGGTTAAGTCCAGAATTCAGTTGATTTTACAGTGAGGGTGGTACCCTCTGCGCCTACAGGGGAGTAGGCTGCGAAACCTACACGGTAGTGTACAAGACAAGTAACAGGATAAGGGAAAGCATACGACATCAGAGAAAGCTCTCTTTCAATCAGTTTCTATCTGGAGAAGTTCTGACCGTACTACGGAGTTCCTGCCATCTCTGGTAGGCTTCCGCTGCGGTCTGGGACAGGTTTCTGTGAGTGATTTCCACAAAACCCGAATTCCTGCAGAGGTTGATTACCTTGTTGACTACATCTCGTACCGTCTGGGCGACTAACGCAGGGCCATAAGCTGACAGCCAGTCTTTTGTCACGTTTTGGACGCGTGATAGTGGGTGGCTGCTGAGTGTTGCCGCATTGAGGCTGGTTTCCAGTTTCTGGAAGGCGTCCTCTGGTATGGTGAAGTGGAGTTTCCCATTCTGCCAGCGCGGGATCACTCCGAGGATCTTCCTTCGGGTGTTGTCCCGGATGTCCTCAGGTGGTCCTTCGTTGTGCTTGAGCTGGAAACCCCGTTCAGAAAGGTGCTCTTCCGCAGACTGGATGGCCTGGCGGCAGTCGTGCTCGTTGTTACATACGATAAGCAGGTTGTCTACATATCGATATAACGTTCGAGATCCTCGGTATTCGGCTGAAAGCAGAGTGTCGAGGTGGTTGTGGAGCAAGAACTCCAATGCGGCCGGGCTGTAGCGTGATCCCTGGCACAGCCCGGTTGTTCGGTTCTGACCTTTATGTCCCCGGATCACGGTTTCAATCAGCCAGAGTAAATCGGGATTGTTGATGATTTGTCGGTGGCACTCGAGAGTGGGTTCGATTGGTGCCCAAGGAAAACAGTTTGCGATATCATCTGTGACAATGCAATATTGATTCCTGGTTTCAATCTGCTGTTCCAGCTCAGCATAAAGAGCCCAGTTGCTGCGAGTGGGCCCTGGCAGTGACTGATTGAAGAATGGCATGAGTACCCTGTGTAGTCGGAAAGCAATGAGCCGGTCGGGGATGCACTGCAGTTCGAGTTCCCGCAGACCGCCGTCAGGTTTGGGTATATGCCGCGTTTTGGGGCTGGATTTAGCTTAGGCAGCAGGGGGGATCATGCATCAGAGAGTATGATTGATTTGAGTGCTCCTTTGAGAGCAATTTTTGTTGATTCTGGATTAGAGAGAGCAACCTTTACTAATTCTCTGGTGAATAGGGTAGTGGTTTCATTCTTGAGCCAAAGGTAATGTACCTAAGAAAGGCCACTACAGTGAAATCCCTCCATAATAATGCAGATTTCAGTTTACGTAAAATCGGTTGAAATACCTATTAAAACTGGAAAATAGGCATGATATTCAGGTATAAATATATGCTTATGTGCCAGCGGGCCGGCCTATCAACTGGTGATCAATCCGTATGATAATTATTGGATGTTATCGCATTTCAAAAGATGAATTAACTTCTGCTGCTATCCCTTAAGAATTAAACCCGCCCACAGTTTCAAAATCAGAATGAAGTTGTGAATTATAAGAGGATAAATTTGAATGCCGTTGCCTACTTTGCTGCACAACCGCTCTTCGTTTTTGACTCAACGTTTTCTAACACGCTCGCTCACTCCTTATTACCGGAAAACTTAGTCCTCTCTGAGTCCCTGTATCCCGTATTGCGGCTCACGCTAGCGGGATGTTTTCCCTCTGCAACACAATAAGCTGAATCAATTTATCTCTGAGGAGTTAGCAGGATGCTGCTTACTAACTGGCTCAAAACACTCACCTCCCGTCTGCGTAAGCGCCCCGTTTTTCGATCCCGTGATCGCAGAGCTCTGCGGCGTTACTGGCAGACGGTCTTAAGCAATCAGATCTCCACGGTCGAAGTTCTGGAAGATCGGACCATGCTGACGACGATCACAGGAGCATCACCAGACAATACGGGGACCTTAAATCTCGATGCGACTTCACTGAAAGTGACTTTCAGTGAAACAGTCGAAGGGGCCGACGTCGCTGCCAACTACGTTCTAGTCCGTGCAGGAGTAGACGGTCTACTGGGATCAGCAGATGATGTTGTCATTACGGTTGATTCTACCAGCTACAATAACGACACCAACACAGCCAAGCTATATTTTGCTGCCTTGTCTGAAGATATATACCGTTTGACGGTTCTGGATACGATTACCGACGTTGCCGGTAATGCCCTGGATGGAGACGGCGATGGTTCTTTTGGTGGTGAATATCTGACTGATTTTGTGGTGGGGGCGACATCAACGGGACTGAATTCTCCGGAAGGGTACACTCTTGATCCTGAGTCTTTGGGATTTGGTGCCGGGCAGCTGGTCCAGGGATCGAATGGAGCGTTTGATGGTCTGAACCGTTTGCAGGTGGGGGGGATCGATTATGCTCCTTCGATGGCAGACTATCAAGTGAGTGCGACTCTCCAGGAGTCAACATCAACGGCCAGCCAGAGTCTGGATTACCGTTATCTGGTTATAGGAACTCTGACAGTCGATGAATCAGGGGTTTATGAGATATCCGGCGAAATCGGAATTCGTAGTCTATCATCGTCAGCTTCGCAGGTTCAATATGGCCTGGTGATCAATGATGAATTTGGTGAATCCCGGGTTTCGACGATACCGAATGGCCTTTACGACAAATCTTTCGAATTGAACCTGGAAGAGACCTTGGAACTGAGTGCCGGGGATTCTGTGCAGTTATGGGTTCGTGAAAATGCGGGATCTGTCAGGTTAAGTACGTCTGCTTCTACTCCCCTACATCGTCTCGGTTTGACCCGGCTGGAAGGGATTTCGGGAATCTCTGTGGCTGAGTCGACAACAACCTCTTTTCAAAGTCTGAGTTCCAGTTTTGTCACCGTGGAGACACTGACAGCTGCAGAATCGGGTGTGTACCGTGTGACCGGTGAAATAGGAGTTCGAAATTATACAACTTCTACTTCCCAACTGGAATATCGTATCCTGGTTAACGGGAGTCAGAGAGAATCTCGCATTTTCAATATTTCAGATAATCTATCATCCAAATATTTCGAGTTGAATCTGGCTGATACCGTGGAATTGAGTGCAGGGGATAGAGTGCACTTAGAGGTGAGGGAAATCTCCGGGAATGTTTACTTATCTAATTCGTCCTTCATCCCTCGGCATCGTCTCCGTTTGATCCGGTATGAAGGTGTATCGGGGATCACCACGCAGGAGAGCGGATCATCAGACTCCAGTATATTGACTACAAGTTTTCAAACTGTGGGCACGCTTTCGGCCGCTCAGTCAGGAGCGTATCGATTGACCGGAGAAATTGGTGTTGAAAATTTATTGGTGTGGGAAGTGACTGGCTACAATCCTAGAACTGGTCAGTATTATTATTCTTTTAGCTACTATGATTCTCAGGTCGAATATCGGTTTCTCATCAATGGGGCAGTCAGTGAAAATCGTATTACTACAATTCCGCAAGTTTTCGGAAGTCAAGCCTTCGAATTAAATTTAGAACAGGCTATAGAGTTGAGTGCCGGGGATACGGTGCAGTTACAGGTACGGAAAATTTCTGGATCTGCCACGTTGAGTACCTCCGACTATACTCCTCAGCATAAGCTCAGTCTCACCCGCCTGGGTGATGTTCCCATGGCGATGCATTGGGAGGGCGAGGGACGCACGGTGGTGTCCAATGTGCAATCACTTTCCGGTCTCGACGTCCATCGGGAAATAACTGTTCCCAACACCGGTTATCAGGATTTCGCGCGTACCATTGATGTGTTCCACAATCCCACAGCTTCAGCAATCACGGAAACCGTGCGAATCGTCGGTAATTTAGGCAGTGACCGTGAGACCATCGTCTTCAATACTTCTGACGGCGACACGATTGTCGAACCGACTGATTTATGGATCGGGACCGATGATGCTGACGGAAGCGGAACTCCGGCTCTGATTCATTACATTCACAGCGTGCGGGGGCTGGTGCCTGCTACAGTCGAAGTCGTGGGGGACAATATCGTCTGGGCTTACAACCTGACCGTTAACGCGGGTGAGACTGTCAGGCTGGCCCATTTTACCATTCTGGATGAGAACCGTGCTGATGCAGAGGCCGCTGCCAATGCGCTGGTCACCAGTGCCGGATTCTCTGGTGAGGCTGCTATGTTCCTGACGGAAGCAGAACTCGCTTCGCTGCAAAATTTTCAGTTCGATCAACCTCCGTTTGTCAGTGCTTCCGTTTCCCAGGTCGAGACGGCAGAAAATGGTTTGGATTCATACTCCTTTACAGTGGAATTTAGCGATGACTCTGCCATTGATATCTCCACGATCGACGTTAATGATGTCACAGTCACCGGCCCCCACGACACACTGGTAGTGACCAGTGCCGTCGTACACTCGGGAGTGGATGGGAGTCCGGTTTCAGTAACCTATACCGTCACGCCTCCCGGCGGTTTCTGGGATCTTACCGATAACGGAACCTACTCGATTCAATTAAATGGTTCCGAAGTGGGCGATGATGGCAGCATTCAACTATTTGTCGCAGAGAATTCAAGTCTGGCCACATTTGAGGTGGACATTCCGTCCATCATCAGCCAGGGAGAACTCCTGCCTGATCCGGCAGCGAATCCGGCAGAAGGTGATGAAACGGGGAGTGCGGTTGCCGTTGATGGTGACTGGATGGTCGTGGCAGCTGCGTCTTATAACAATCGCGACGGTGTTGTTTATCTGTATGTTCGGAATGATGTAAATCAAACCCCCGATAATCTGACGGATGACACCTGGGATTTTCATTCGACAATCTATGCCCCGACAGATGGAGTTGAACTAGGTTATTATGATTTTGGCAGATCTGTTGCCATTGACGGAGATACGCTGATTATTGCTGCTCCTTATGCAGACGATGGAGACCTTGCCGGCTCTGTTTATCTGTACCAGCTGAATGAGGGGGCCAACCCAGGGCATGAGGATGATGCCTGGGTGCATCAGCAGACATTCACGCAACCTGCCGACGGGCTCTTCGGGGATCCCTTTCCCAGGGGCTTCGGCCCGTCTGTTTCAAACTTTGGTCACAGTCTGGCGATGCAAGGACAGACAATTGTGGTGGGGGCCCCGAATGCCGATGTGGATGAAACAACGAAAAGAGCAGGGGCCGTTTATGTCTTTATGTCGGATGATGGCTGGAACACTTACTCTACCAGAAAACTTACGGCTTCTGATGCAACCGACTTTGCATTCCTTGGAGAATCCGTTGCGATCAGTGAAGATGAAAACACAATCATCGCGGGGGATCCCTATCATAACTCGGATGGTGCCGTTTACCTGTTCAGCAGAGATACCAGCGGAACAGCGAGTCCGGGAGATGACAGCTGGTCTGAGATCAAAATGTTGACCGCTTTCGAAACAGGCTCCCATTTTGGTACTTCTGTGGGCATCGAGAACGGGATCGCTGTGATTGGCGCTATCGGTGATGCTTATCTGATTCAGGAATCAGATAACTGGGATGTACTTAAATCCCTGGCAGTCATTGGTGAGACAAAGCCGGATCGATTTGGTCTGGGAGTTGCGATCAGTGGGGATGTGATTCTCGTCGGTGGACCAGACTCTGGTGATCCTGCTGATCCGGGATCTGTCTATCTATACGATGGCTGGAATGGTTGGGAATCTCCTGATGTTGCGCAACTCTATGCCTTGGATCCGAATCTGAATGAAACCTCTTTCACCGAAAGCATTGCCATCAGTGGCAGAACAATTATCGCTGGCTGGCGAAATCATGCTCACGACGGAGTTCAGACAGGGGTTGCCTACGCCTATGAATATCAGCCGATCATCGATCTCAAGGCGGATCTCATAGACGGTAGTCTGGTCTTCAATAGCCTGACTAATCAAAATGCAGCGGTCAGTCTCTCCGTGAGTGATGGTGCGCTGGTCGTAACTCATCCGAACAATCGCCTGGTTCCGCCTGTCGAGGGAAATCAGGTCAATCTGAATCAATTCACAATTCCGCTGTCCGCACTGATCACCCGGGAGATCTATATCAATGGCGGTACTGGTGATGATCGAGTGAGTGTGGATGCTTCCCTGGCGGCTGTGGGATTGAAGGTGATTTTCAACGGCGGAGAGGGGGGCGGTTTTGACAGTCTGGATGTGACCGGGATAGCGGGTTCTGCTGAATATCTTTTTGAAAATGAACACGATGGCAAAGTCCAAATAAATGATTCCGGACTCGATTTGATCAGCTATACCGGGCTGGAAACAATCACTTCCTCCATCGATGCGCCGCAGGTTACGCTGGTTTACAGTGATGCGGACGAAACGATCACTGTCAGTAGTCCCGCGAGTGGCCAGCTCAGTGTAGATTCGACGGCTGGTGAAATCATTACCTTCCAGGACTTCACCGGCAAACTGACGCTGGATGCAGGGGCCGGAATCAATACGCTGAACCTGAATGATCTGGGAGCCAGTCTCACTGCAGATTTTGAGATCCTCGACAGCGCGGGGACTGAGACCGTGGTTCTGGGGGATACCCTGAATCTGGGCAGTGGTGCTTTTACCATTTATGGGGAAACGGTCCAGATTGCAGGCGCTGTAACGGGTGCCGGTGATCTGGAGATCGTTGCGACTACCATTGAATTTGCTAATACGAACAGCTCCCTCAATACCGGTGATGGCGATCTCAGACTGCTGGCAGAGAATACGATTGAGCTCAGGGAAGTGAGCACTACGGGGACCGTCGAGATTACTTCGTTAACAGGTGACATCACTGACAACAATGACAGCGCGAACAACATTGCGGCTTCGCGGGCAATTCTGTCTGCAGTCAATGGTCGCATCGGTTATACCCTGGAAACGGCTGTTGGAAATCTGGAAGCGGTGGCAGTTGGAGATATCGACATCACCAATACCGGCGACCTGATCATCGGTGGAGTCAGTGAACTGGAGGGGATTGAATCGACTTCTGGCCGGGTCATCGTCCTGTCTTTAGGAAGCATCGAGGTACAGGAGGATGTGTCCTCTTATGCAAATTTGGGGCTACGGACGCTGGACTCGGAAATTGCCAGTCTCGATGAAGATATTCTGGTTCACTCAGGGGTGACGCTGCAATCGGAGACAGGCTATGTTGGCCTCTATTCCGACGATGATGTGACAGTCCAGGAACAGGCCCTGCTTCAAACCACCGCGCATAATATCTATTTTTATGTTAATTATGACAGTGCCGATGGACTCGGAGGTGTGCTGGATCTGGCTGGGGAATTGATCACTCAAAATCCCTCTTATAGCACTCAGGTTTACGGTAGCCCCCAGGCGGATTTATATCAGATTGCCCCCAGCCTGAATTCCAGGGTCATCGTTCGAGGCTACATTCCCTGGTCACAGACTGAGACGCTGGAAGATGAGCTGATTTACTCTGTTCCCGAGGGGGAGAGTGCGACTTTAGTTCCGTCAGATGATGTGAATGGTCGCGTTTTATTCACAGGGGGCTTCAAAGACATCATTTATAATTTTGTTGAAACCCTGCAGCAGGATGATCTGCAGCAACAGGCTGGCCATATAAGAGTTACTGGAACAGCCGGTGATGATGTGCTCACGATTAACGCCATCAGTGCAAACTCAGGTACCTGGCAACTGAATGATGGGCCGATAAACAGTTTCTCGGACATTGAGAATTTTACCTTTCTTGGGCTGGAAGGTGACGACCGTCTGGTGATCAATAATCCTGTGGATGGAGTATTTCAACCGCCAGCAGGTGTTGATTACATCGGAGGCACGGGGGGGGAGACGCTGGGCGATTCCCTGGAAATTATTGGTGGATTTGTTGCTGACAGCGAATTTGAGTTCCTGACCGAGGATCGGGGCCGGGTTTTTTATGGCGGACTGGCTGTTCCCGCCATTAATTACTTCGATCTGGAAGAACTGGTCTCTGAGTTGTCTGTCACGGAGCAGCAGCTTTATTACAATATTCCAGCCACACTTCTGTCGATCAGTGATGCCGGGGCAGGTAAGACTGCCTTTGATACTGCTTATGGCACACCACTGAAGCTGGAGACACCCATCGAAACACTGTCTTTACAGTACGGAAACAGACCACTGCAAGGTGACCAGTATTATATTCATCTGAATTCACTGGGTGCAGGGTTCGATGCCAACTTTGTCATCAATGATCGACACAATAACAACACCGTGATCCTGACAGATGGCCTGTATCTGGACAGTGCTGATGTCACGATCAATACGGGAAGAGTGCGGGTTTTCGGATCTGTCACCGGGACAGGTGATCTGGAAATCGTGACAGCTACGATTGACTTTCCCTACGCCAACAGCATGCTCAATACCGGTGCCGGTGATTTCAGGCTGCAAGCTGAGACTACAATCAATCTCACGGAAGTCATCAGCACGGGGACTGTCGAGATCACGTCCTTGAATGGTGACATCACTGACGGCAACGACAGTCTGAACAATATCAAGGCATCTCAGGCAATTCTGTCTGCGGTTAACGGCAGCATTGGGAATACCCTGGAGACGGAGATGGGACGTCTCGAAGCCGTGGCTGATGGGAGCATCGAAATCAGCAACACCGGAGATCTAATCCTTGGTGGCATCGGTGTACTGGATGGTGTGGAATCGACGGGCGGGGATGTCATCGTCGAGACACAGGGACGACTGGAAGTCCACGAAAATGTAACAGCCCATAATGGCGTTTCGCTCACCACACTGGATTCGGCGGTGGCGAGTCTGAATGAAGATATTGTTGTGAAGTCAGGTGTAGCGATCCATGCCGCAAATGACGAAGTCGCTCTGTATGCGGACGACGACTTAACTGTCGAAGAACTGGCTGAAATACTGGCGCCTGCTTATTACATCAGTTTAAATGTCAATTATGACAGTGCCGATGGAGTTGGCGGTGTTCTGGATCTGTCTGGTCAGACGACCACTTGGGGACCCTTTTATCGCACGTCGGTCTATGGCAGTTCCCAGGCAGATTCATTTAGGATCGCCCCCAGTCTGAATTCGCACATCAGCGTATTGGCAGACAGTCCTGCATCACCTGATTTGATAACAGACAGCTTGAGTTACATCACTCCGGAGGGAGAGACTGTGACCGTGATTCCGTCGGGCGATACGTTTGGCAAGATTTCATTTACAGGCGATTATGATGACATTCAGTATTCAGGAGTCGAAACTCTGCAGCAGGCTGATTTGCAGTTGCTGGCCAATCAGCTGAGAGTTGAAGGAACTGCCGGCGATGATGTGCTCACGATCAATGCGATTGATGCGAATTCTGGAACCTGGCAGTTGAATGACGGACCAGCGGTGGCATTTTCTGGGATTGACGAGCTCGCTTTTTATGGATTGACGGGCGACGATCGACTACTGATCAATAATCCTGCGGGGATGATTTTCAATCCTGCGAATGGAATCGTGTACGATGCCGGTGGTCAGGCCGGCGACGAACTGGAACTCACAGGAGGGACAGTCCAGTCCGTACAACATCAGCTGAACGAGGGACAGAATGCGATCTATTTCAACGGTTCTGTGGGCCCCACCGTGCGTTATCTGGGTGTGGGAACTGTCATCGTGGACACCGATGCTGTGGCGACCACAGTGGTGGGGGATAGTCTAACTGTTTCATCAGATGATGGCGTGCAAACGCGAGTCACCGGTAATACGGGAGTGCTCTTTACGAGTTATTCTGGTCTCCTGGCGGTAGAGGGGACCTCGGCATCAGCGACGCTACAGCTCAATTCACTGGGATCGGGAGTGTCGGGGACGCTGCTGATCGGTGGCAACCAACAGGAAACTGTGATCTTGAACGATGGCCTGAATCTGGGCAGTGCGGATCTCACGATCCACGCCGGTTCCGCGCAGGTGACCGGTAAAGTCACAGGCTCCGGTGATCTGCAGATCGAGGCGACCATGATTACGTTTGCCGATGAGAATAGTGGGATTGATGCCGGTGCCGGAGGGATTGAGCTGATTTCCAGTGAAGATCTGATTGTTGGCAACCTGACAACGACGGGAACTGTGGTACTGACTTCATTAACTGGTGATATTCGTAGAGTCACCACGGGGGCGTCCCTGATCAAAGCTTTCTCTGCCGTGATGTCTGCGGAACAAGGCAATGTTGGTTATTCCAATCAGCTGTATACAGAATTAAGTCGCCTGGAAGTTATAGCCTTTGATGGGGTCGCTATCAGAAATACCGGGGACCTGACCATTGGTGGGATCAGTGATCTGGTGGGGATCGAAACATTGGCGGGGGGGATCAGTGTCTATAACTATGGCAAACTGCAGGTCAGTGAAGATCTGATATCTCTGGGCGGGGTGGCTCTGTACACACTGGATATTGATAATCCTTCTGCTGATCGAAATCTGATTGTAGATTCGGGAGTGTTCCTGCAGAGCGGCTCTGGAATGTCGCTGGTATCATGTGATGACCTGCTGATCGAACAGAATGCATTGCTGACTTCGTACAGGGTCTATCTCAACGTTGATGTAGGGGGAGGTGATGATACCAGTGGCGGGAGGTTGGATTTACTGGGTGAACTGGCCGTTTTTTGGGGCGAACAAGCGCGAATTTATGGTGGAGCTCAGGCGGATTCCTTTTATATCAATCCCAGTCAGAGGAACCGGATTTATCTTGATGCTAACGATCCAACTTCTCCGGCGGATACACTGTATTATTATACCCCGGAAGGCGTCACAGCCACATTGTCCAGTTCCAGCACCAACGTGGGAACAGTCACTTTTTCAGGAGGCTATCAGGAGATACTGCATGTCGATGTAGAAAACATTGAAAATGCAGGCACTCCCCCCGCACCAGATCCCACCTGGATCTCAGTCGCTGGTACTTCCGGCAATGACGTCTTGACGGTCAACGCGACGGATTCGAATTCCGGAACCTGGCAATTGAATGCTGGGCCTGTAGTCAGTTTTGATGACATCGAAAGCTTCACATTCTTTGGTCTGGAAGGTGATGACAGGCTGGTGATTAATAATCCGGTCGATGGAGTGTTTCATCCGGCAGGAGGCATCAACTATGGTGGAGGCACAGGCGGCGAGACACTGGGCGATAGCCTGCAAATCATTGGTGGGACGATCGAAGACAGCGAATTTCAGTTCATTGATTATAACCGAGGCCGGGTTTTTTATGGAGGCATGGCTGCGTCAGCAATCAATCATGTAAATCTGGAAGAACTGTCTTCTGAACTTTCGGTTACAAATCAGCGGATCTATTACAGCTTTCCAGGGCCACGGCCTCTATCGATTAGTGATGCCGGGGCAGGCATGACCGCCTTTGATCCCGATTATGCCACACCTTTGAAATTAATTTCACCGATCGAGACACTGTCTCTGCAGTATGGCAATCAACCGTTGAATGATTACCAGATCAATCTGAATTCCCTGGGAGCGGGGTTCAGTGCCGACTTGATTATTGATGATCGGGATGACAATACCAGCATCACTCTGGGAGATGGACTAAACATGGGCAGTGGCAATGTGTCCATTAGTGCAGAGACTGTCCAAATCGCAGGAAGCGTCAGCGGGGAAGGAGACCTGGATGTTGTGGCGACCACGATCGAGTTTCCCAATCCAAACAGTTCCCTCAACACGGGTGATGGTAATCTCAACCTCTTGGCAGAGAATTCGATTACGCTCCAGGAGGTGATCAGCACAGGGGACGTCGAGATCACTTCTTTGACTGGCGGCATCTATGACGGCAATGGTAGCGCGAATAATATAACGGCTTCGCGAGCAATTCTGTCTGCCGAAAACGGTGCTATCAGTTCTTTGGAGACCGAGGTCGGAAATCTGGAAGCGGTGGCATATGGGAATATCGACATCACCAATACCGGCGACCTGATCATCGGGGGCGTTAGTGAACTGAAAGGGGTTGAATCGACTTATGGGCGGGTCATCGTCCAGTCTGTGGGAAGCATGAAGGTAGAGGAGAATGTATCTGCTTATGAACGTCTGACGCTTTTGACCCAGGACTCGTCAGTAGCCAGCCTGGATGAAGATATCCTGGTTCACTCAGGGGTGACGCTGCAATCGGAAACCGATTATGTTGCCCTCTTTTCTGCTGATGATCTCACGGTCGAGGAACAGGCCACGTTGGAGGCGCTTGGTACTCACATCTATTTACATGTGAATTATCAAAGTACTGATGGTGTCGGAGGCGTTTTGAATCTGGTCGGGAATTTGAAGATCCTGGATCCCATATATCGCGCAGTGATTGTTGGCAGTCCTCAGGCCGATGCCTTCCTGATAGCACCGAGTCAAAATTCCGTTATTGTAGTATACGGAGATAATCCGGCAGCCCCTGATCTCATTGCAGACACACTGATTTACCTTACTCCAGACCGGGAGACGGCCACCTTAACCCCTTCGAATGTCTCCAATGGAATCATTTTATTTTCAGGCAGTTATCAATACATCGATTTTACGAGTATTGAAACTGTGCAGGAAGGAGATCTTGCTCAACTGGCTGGCCAGTTGAGAATTGATGGAACTGCCGGCGATGATGTGCTCACGATCAATGCGACTGATGTGAATTCCGGAACCTGGCAGCTCAATGACGGACCAGCGGTGGCTTTTTCTGCGATCGACGAACTCGCCTTTTATGGTCTGACTGGTGATGACCGGCTGGTGATCAATCATCCTGAGGGGATGATTTTTAATCCGGTGGGCGGAATTCTGTACGATGCCGGCGGTCAGGCGGACGACGAACTGGAACTCACAGGGGGATTCGCAACTTCAGAAGAGCATCGTCTGGTAGCAGGCCAGCACGCGGTCTACTTTAACGAAAGTATTGAGGCTACGATTCGCCATCTGGGAGTCTCCAGGGTTCTCTCTAAACTGGATACGGCTGAGACGATTTTGACCGGGGACAATTTGACAGTCTCTTCTGATGATGGCATTCAGACTCATGTGACCGGGGCTAACACATCCGTCGTATTTGAGAGTTTCACGGGGACGTTATCAGTCGCGGGGGATACCGGAGCTGCGTCCATACAACTGAATTCCTTGGGATCCGGATTGACGGGGACTTTTCAGGCAGGTAGTGAAAAACAGGAAACCGTCATACTCAATGACGGACTGGACCTGGGGAGCGGGGAAGTCAGTATCCAGGCTGGAATCGTTCAAATTGCTGGGGCCGTGACTCGCGAAGGCGATCTGGATATTTCGGCGTCAACAATTGATTTTACTGACCTCAACAGTTCGCTTGATACCGGTGCTGGCGACCTTAGCCTGCAGGCAGAGAGAAGCATCTACCTGGGACATGTATTGACGACGGGGACCGTCGATATTACCACCATTGAGGGTGATATTATTGATAATAATGGCAGCGCTACGAATATCTCAGCCTCTAAGGCAATTCTCGATGCTGAGTATGAGGGTGAGATTCTATCCCTGGAGACGGAGATTGGATATCTGGAAGCGGTTGCACGAGGAAGCATTGAGATCATTAATACCGGTGATCTGGTGATTGGTGGAGTCAGTGATCTACAGGGGATTCAATCATTTGATGAGTGGGTCTCGGTACAGACTATGGGAGGTATGCAAGTAGGCGAAAATGTCAGAGCTTTTGATTTTGTCGTGCTATGGACACAGGATTCTGCAAGTGCCAGTCTTAGTGAAGATATTCAGGTTAAGTCAGATGTAATTATTTCTACGCAGTTTAATTCTATCACTTTAAATGCCGCTGACGATCTGAAGATTGAAGAACAGGCACGGCTTTGGTCTGAAACTGAAATCAATCTACGAGTCAATTACGACAGTACAGATGGGGTGGGAGGCATACTGGACTTAATAGGGCAGGTAAACACCTCTGGATCGAATTATGTTACTAACATTACAGGTAGTTCACAGGCGGACTCATTCCGGGTTACACCCAGCCAAGGGGCTCTGATCGAGATCGAAGGTAACGAACCTGCTTCTCCAGGCTTGGTTGGTGACACACTGTTTTACATGGTTCCGGAGGGAGAGACCGCTACTCAGAATTCCACGAGTGAGTCCCAGGGCTCTATCTCGTACACTGGCGGATATGACAACATTCAATATTCAGATATCGAAATACTCGAGCAGAGTAATCCTGATCAACTGGCGCGTAAGCTAAGATTTGAAGGAACAGCCGCCGATGATGTGCTCACGATCAACGCCACAAATGAAAATGCCGGAACCTGGCAGCTCAACGCTGGTCCGGAGGTGGCGTTCTCCGATATCGATGAACTGGTCTTTTATGGTCTGACGGGCGATGACCGGCTGGTAATCAATCATCCCGATGGAGCGATTTTCAATCCGACTGGTGGAATTCTGTATGATGCTGGCGGTCAGGCAGGGGACGAACTGGAACTCGCAGGGGGGACAGTCCAGTCCGTGCAACATCGGCTGGACGAGGGCCAGAATGCGATCTATTTCAACGGTTCTGTGGACCCCACCGTGCGTTATCAGGGCCTCGGAACTGTCATCGCGGATACCGACGCCGTGGCGACCACAGTGGTGGGTGAGAGTCTAACTGTTTCCTCGGATGATGGTGTGCAAACACGAGTCACCGGAAATACGGGAGTGCTCTTTACAAGTTATTCTGGTCTCCTGGCGGTAGAGGGAACCTCACCATCCGCGACGATTCAGCTCAATTCACTGGGATCGGGAATGTTGGGGACGCTGCTGATCGGTGGAAACCAACAGGAAACTGTGATCTTGAACGATGGCCTGAATCTGGGCAGCGCAGATCTCACAATCCGCGCAGGTTCCGCGCAGGTGACCGGTGAAGTCACGCGTTCTGGTGATCTTCAGATCGAAGCAAACACGATTACATTTGCAGATGCGAACAGTGGGATTGATGCCGGTGCAGGAAACATCGAACTGATATCCAGTGAAGACCTGATCGTTGGCAATCTGACAACGACAGGAACTGTGGTACTGACTTCGCTGAATGGAGATATTCGTAGAGTCACCACGGGGGCGTCCCTGATCAAAGCTTACTCTGCCGTGATGTCTGCAGAACAAGGCAATGTTGGTTATTCCAATCAGCTGTATACAGAATTAAGTCGTCTGGAAGTGATCGCCTATGATGGGGGCGCTATCAGTAATACCGGGGACCTGACCATTGGTGGGATCAGTGATCTGGTGGGAATCGAAACATTGGCGGGGGGGATCAGTGTCTATAACTATGGCAACCTGCAGGTCAGTGAAGATCTGATCTCACTGGGCGGGATCACTCTTTCAACACTGGATTTTGATAATCCCTCTGCTGATCGAAATCTGATTGTAAATTCAGGAGTGTACCTGCAGGGCGGCTCTAGTATTTCTCTTAGATCATGTGATGACCTGCTGATCGAACAGAATGCATTGCTGACTTCGTTCAGTGTCTATCTCAACGTTGATGTTGGAGGAGGTGATGATGCCAGTGGAGGGAGGCTGGATTTACTGGGAGAACTGACCGTTTTTGGGGGCTCATATGCGGGGATTTATGGTGGGGCTCAGGCGGATTCCTTTTACATTAGCCCCAGTCAGAGGAACCGGATTTATCTTGATGCTAACGATCCAACTTCTCCGGCGGATACGCTGTATTATTACACCCCGGAAGGTGTCACGGCCATGTTGTCCAGTTCCAGTACCACCGTGGGAACAGTCACTTTTTCAGGAGGCTATCAGGAGATACTGCATGTCGATGTAGAAACGATCGAAAATGCAGGCACGCCTCCTGAACCAGATCCAGCCTGGATCTCAGTCGCTGGTACTTCCGGCAATGACGTCTTGACGGTCAACGCGACGGATTCGAATTCCGGAACCTGGCAATTAAATGCTGGGCCAGTAGTCAGTTTTGATGACATCGAAAGCTTCACATTCTTTGGTCTGGAAGGTGATGACCGGCTGGTGATTCATAATCCGGTCGATGGCGTATTTCACCCTGCGGGAGGTATCAACTATGGTGGTGGTACAGGGGGCGAGACGCTGGGAGACACCCTGGAAATCATCGGGGGTGTGATTGAAGACAGCGAGTTTGAGTTCGTTGCTGATAATCGTGGCCGGATTTTTTACGGTAATGGGGCAGCACCAGCGATCAATCACTTCAATCTGGAAGAATTGTCTTCTGAGCTTTCGGTTACAAATCAGCAGATCTATTACAGCTTTCCGGGAACACAGCCACTCACAATCAGTGACGCCGGGGCAGGTGTGACTGCCTTTGATTGCGTTTTTGGCACCCCGTTAAAACTGATCTCGCCCATCGAGACTCTGACGCTGCAGTTTGGTAATCAACCACTGAATGATTACCAGATCAATCTGAATTCCCTGGGAGCGGGGTTCGCAGCTGACTTGATTATTAATGATCGGGATAAAAATACCAGCATCACTCTGGGTGATGGGCTAAACCTGGGCAGTGGCGATGTCTCCATCGATGCGGAAACCGTCCAGGTCGCAGGAACTGTCACCGGAGAGGGCGACCTGGATGTTGTCGCGACTACGATCGAGTTTCCCAATCCAAACAGTTCCCTGAATACAGGTGATGGCGATCTCCGACTGCTGACAGAGAGTTCGATTACACTCAAGGAAGTGATCAGCAAAGGGGACGTGGAGATCACCTCTTTGACTGGCGGGATCTATGACGGCAATGGTAGCGCGAATAATATAACGGCTTCGCGAGCAATTCTGTCTGCCGAAAATGATGCTGTCCTCGGATTGGAGACCGAGCTTGGAAATCTCGAAGTGGTTGCATACTCTTATATCGACCTCACCAATACTGGAGACCTGATTATCGGAGGTATCAGTGAACTGGAAGGGATCGAATCGACTTATGGTCGCGTGATCGTCCGGTCTTTGGGGAGTATGCAGGTCAAGGAGAACGTATCCTCTTATACGAACCTGTTGCTTTGGACGCAGGACTCGTCAGTAGCCAGCCTGGATGAAGATATCCTGGTTCATTCAGGGGTGAGGCTGCATTCCGAAACAAACTATGTTGCCCTGTATTCCGATGATGACCTGATAATCGAGGAACAGGTGACGCTTGAGACTCTCTCTTCCAATATCTATTTACGGGTTAATTATCAAAGTGCGGATGGTGTCGGAGGAGTACTCAATCTGGATGGAAATCTGGTAACTCAGAGCCCCTCTTATCGTGCTTACCTTTATGGAAGCACGCAGGCTGATACCTTCTGGATCACCCCCAGCCTGAATTCCCATATTGGTGTACTTGCTGATTCGCCTGCTAATCCAGACCTGATCGGTGATACGCTGAATTACCTGCTGCCCGAGGGAGTCATATTAGCTCAGGTTCCGTCAAGTGATGCAAATGGTACTCTTACATTTACGGGCGATTATAAAGACATCATTTATAACAACGTTGAAACACTGCAGCAGGGAGATCCTGCTCAACTCTCCGGCCAGTTAAAAATCGTTGGAACTGCCGGTGATGATGTGCTCACGATAAATGCCACCGATGCCAATTCCGGAACCTGGCAATTGAACTCCGGCCCGGAAGTGGCGTTCTCCAGTATCGATGAACTGGTCTTTTATGGATTGATGGGCGACGATCGATTGCTGATCAACAATCCTGATGGCATGATTTTCAATCCCGCGAATGGAGTCTTGTACGATGCCGGTGGTCAGGCCGGGGACGTGCTGGAACTTCAGGGAGGATATGCCACTTCAGAAGAACATCGCCTGGTGGCAGGTCAGAATGCGGTCTACTTTAACGGTGCCTCGGAGGCGACCATTCGTTACCTGGGAGTGCCTACCATCGTCTCAGAGATGGGTACTGCTGAGACGACTCTGACCGGGGACAGTCTGACGGTGTCCTCCGATGATGGTATTCAGACCCGAGTGACCGGTAACGCCTCTGTGCTGGTTGGCAGTTTTACAGGGACTCTGGCCGTTGTGGGAGACACTGAAGCCGCCACCATTCAACTGAATTCGCTGGGCTCAGGCATGACCGGGACCCTGCAGGTGGGACGGGACAGACAGGAAGCGGTGATCTTGAACAATGGCCTGGATCTGGGCGGGGCAAAGCTCATCGTTGATGCGGGGGAAGTCTCCGTCGCTGGTGATGTCAGCAGTACGAGTGATGTTACGATTCATGGAAGTACGATTTCGTTTACCGACTGGGATTATGAGATTGATGCGGGCGCGGGAACCATCGAACTGCAATCCGATGGTCGTATCATTGTTGGGGGGCTGCGAACCACCGGTGACGTCAAGGTGACGACGCATGATGGAGATATTCAGGGAGGGGGAGCGAGTAACAGTTTTACCGCCGCTTCAGCTGTGTTGATCTCGGAAAAGGCCGCGATTCGATCTCTGCGCACAGAGAT